>NZ_CATZLL010000004.1:0-412175 GCF_958415495.1 Ralstonia flaminis
GACGCATGGCGAACTCCCGGTTGGCAGGAGCTGGCTAGACTACGCCCAGTCACTCGGACATTTGAACTTGGCTATAACCGGACATTACAACTTAGCCCTGACAGCTATCAACCGCATAATTTGCATTATGTTAAATAACATGCGGACCAGCACATGCTGATCCCGCCCCAGTCTCAACTAAGCCTTCTTCAGAAACTCCGGCTTCAGTAGATAGCTCACCCCGTCGATCTTGCAATCAATCGGATGGTCGCCCGAGACAAAGCGAATGTTCTTGATCTTGGTGCCGGCCTTGAGCACGCCCGACCCACCCTTGAGCTTGAGGTCCTTGACCAGCGTGGCTGAGTCGCCAACGTTCAGGATGTTGCCGTTGCTGTCCTTGATCACGGGCTCGGCTTCCACTTCGGCTTCCTGCGCCGAAGGGTTCCATTCATGCGCGCAATCCGGGCAGATGAAGAGCTCGCCATCCTGATAGGTGTTTTCAGAAGCGCATAGCGGACAGGCTGGAATGGCGGACATATCGATCGAGTTGCGTGAAATTGGCGAAACGGGGCCGCACTATAGCAGCCTTGATGGCACCCAACGGTTGACGATCGTCACACCGGGGCGCCCAGCACATCCATGAAATTGCACAGCGCCGCACTCTGCGCCTGTGCCCGCCATAGCAAATGGACTTCCACCGCCAGCGGCAGCCAGTCGACCCGCTTGAACACGATGCCGGGCGGGTTCATGCGCCGGATACTGTCTTGCATGACGGCCACCCCCAGACCGGCGCTGACCAGCCCCAGAATGATCGAGATCTGTGGCGCCTCGAACTGGATATCCGGGCGGAATCCGCTCGATTCACACGCTTCCAGCAGCCGCACGCGCCCCGCCGGATTGAGCGTCTTGGGAAACGCGATCCACGGCAAGCCATCCAGGTCTTGCGGCGTCACAGTGGGCCGAGCGGCCAGCGGATGATCTTCGGCCACCACCAGCACGAACGGCTCGCGCGTCAGCAGACGGCTGGCCAGGGTGCCATCGGGTTTTGGCGGGTTGTAGACGAAGCCGACATCGATCGCTGAACGCTCCAGCGCCTCGGCCTGCTCGCCCGAGCGCATGGTCGACAGCTTCAGGTTCACACGCGGATACGCCGCCCGGAACTGCCGCAGGGCGACCGGCAGCCTCCCACTGTGGATCACTCCTTCGCAGTAGCCGATACCGAGCGTGCAGGCTTCTCCCCTGCCCGCCTGGCGCGCCTGCTCTTCCACCCGTTCGGCCTGGGCGAGCAGGTTGCGAGCCTCCTGGAGAAAATCCCGGCCTGCGGTGGTCAGTCGCACGCGCTGTTTGACGCGCTCGAACAATTGCAGCCCGAGGTGATCTTCCAACTGGCGGATCTGGCGCGAGAGCGGCGATTGCGAGATGTGCAGCCGCTCAGCGGCACGCCCAACGTTTTCCGTCTCTGCCACGGCGACGAAATACCGGAGCTGTTGCAGTTCCATGGTAAGTCCTGTGATGCATCAAGTCTGCCAAATTCAGTCTTGGACAGCATTATAAGGTCGGCCATAGAGTCAACGCATCGCGACTTCGCACCGATTGCGAAAGGACTTGAAATGGATACCGCCACACATCGGCACGGCCCGACTCCGCATCTGACGATTCCCCAGGGCATTCTGCTGACCACGCTCGTCTTGCTGAGTGCGTCCGGCCTGGTTGCCTCGGACATCAACCTGCCCGGCATGCCGCTCGCTGCCCAAGCGCTGGATGCCCCCATTACAGCCTTGCAGCAGACCTTCAGCGTGTACGTGATCGGGCTGGCGGTCGCGCAGGCACTGTATGGCGCGCTGTCGGACACTTACGGGCGTCGGCGTCTGGTGATTGGCGGCATGGCGGTCTATGCGCTGGCTTCGATCGCCTGTGCCCTGGCGCCCAGCGTGGCTCTGTTCGGCCTGGCGCGCGTGTTCCAGGCGCTCGGCGCCGGGGCCGGAATGGTGATCGGCCGCGCCATCATCGGAGACATCTTCGATGCCAAGCGGGCCGCGCGCATCTTCACCACCATCATGCCGATCGTCGGGGCGTCGCCCGCGCTGGCACCGCTGGTGGGCGGCTACCTGACGGATGCCGTCTCGTGGCGTGCGCCCTTCCTGCTGACAGCCGCCCTGGGTGTCGCTGCAGTCGTGCTGATGCTGCTCTACATCCCGGAGACCCTGCCCCAGGCGCGCCGGCAGCGCAGCGCGTTCATGACGTTCCGCAATTACCCGATGCTGCTGCGTCAGCCGCGCTTCTGGACGTACGCGCTCAACCTGTGCGTCGGCTATGCGGCCTACCTCGGCTATCTGGCAGCGTCCCCCGTGATTCTTGAACACATGGGGTTGGGGCCCAGGGCCGCCAGCACGTGCTACATCAGCCTGTCGGTCACGTACATCTTCAGCAACCTGGTGTCGCGGCACTTTGCAGGCCGGTATGCGCTCGATCGGCTGCTGGGTATCGGCTACGCATTCTTTGCGCTCGGTGCGGCATGCCTGGTGGGTGTGGCGCTGGCTGGCGTGAGCACGCCCTGGCCGGTGATCTTTGCGATCTCCATCATCACGCTCGCCAATGGCGTGCTGATACCGCTGTCGTTTGCGGGCGGCGTGACGAGCTTTCCGTCTACGGCGGGTGCAGCGTCGGGTCTGATGGGGGCGATGCACCTGGCCGCCGGATCGGCAGCCATCTACACCGTTGCCGCACTGCCTGGCACCGTTTCCGCACTGGCGGCATTCGTGGCCTGCGTAGCCGCCTTCGGATGCATCGCATTTCCGCTTTCGCTGCGCCTGGCACGGCAATCCGAGGCGGTGTCGGCCGAAACCTGCCCTGCACGCTGAGTCGGCATCACCGCGCAATCATCTTGTTGGCATCGCCCTTCGGTATGATCCCGTCTTCAACGTTCGTACCCGCACACCCGATCAAGGAGACCACCATGGGCGAAGCCAAACGACGCGGCTCGCAAGCCGAACGCATTACTCAGGCACACGCCCGGCTGGACGCGCTGCGTCCTGAAAAGCTGGTCTGCGGCGCCTGCCAGACTGCCTTTACCGAATTCGAAGGGATGGAGCCGCGCGACATGCCCGGCATCCACGCCATCTTCGGTGGCGAGTGCCCGAACTGCGGCGAGAGCGTGATCTCGTTCAACGGCGAGCCCGAAGCCGTGGCCGCCGCCATGCTGGCCTATCAGGACGCCATGGAAAACGCCAAGCTCGGCGCACAGACGCAGGAAGGCAAGCACACGCCCTACGTGGACGAAGAAGACAAGCCCACGCAACATTGAGCACCGAACCCGCCATGCAAGACACCCCGGTGCACCGCTACCGCCATTACAAGGGCGGCGAATATGAATGGCTGTGCGAGGCCACGTACGAGCCTGATCCATCCATCAAGATGACGGTCTATCGCGCTGCTAACGGCACAATCTGGACACGCCCGTCGACGATGTTCCACGAGATGGTGGAAGTTGACGGCCGTCAGGTGCCGCGATTCGCGCGCATCGACTGAATGCCAGCAGCAATTGTTTCAGCACGAGCGGGCCTGCGGGCCCGCTTTACGTATTGGCGCGACTTGAGTGGCGCTTGGGCCGCGCGCCACGGCCGGCTGGCAGCGGGTCTGCACGAGTTTGTCGTTTTCGGCATCAAGCAGGCATGGTCCTGTCTGTTTGGTGGGTTGATGGTCGCCCTGCTGATCGTTACACACCTCTGGTATCCGGCCAATGCGCCAATTGCCCGGTACGACGCGCTAACGATTGCTGCGGTCATCATTCAGATCGCCCTGCTTTGGCTGAAGCTGGAAACGTGGGATGAAGCCAAGGTGATCCTGATGTTCCACGTCGCCGGCACGGGCATGGAGGTGTTCAAGACAGCCGTCGGCTCGTGGATCTATCCGGAGGCGTCGTTGCTGCGCATCGGAGGTGTGCCGCTGTTTACCGGCTTCATGTATGCCTCGGTCGGCAGCTATATCGCGCGGGCGTGGCGCGAATTCGATCTGCGGTTCTCGCACCACCCGCCGCTGGTGGTCACTGCCCTGCTCTCGCTGGGCATCTACGCCAACTTTTTCCTGCATCACTACTGGTGGGATTTGCGCTACGTGCTGATGGCGCTGATTGCCGTGGCGTTCCGCCGCTGCTGGATTCATTTCCGCATTGATTGCGTGCATAGGCGCATGCCATTCCTGCTCGGCTTCACGCTGGTGGCGCTATTCATCTGGCTGGCAGAAAACATCGGCACATTCACACGTACCTGGCTCTATCCGAACCAGTTGCAGGGCTGGGAAATGGTGTCGATCGCCAAGCTTGGCGCGTGGTTCCTGCTGACCATCATGAGCTACGTGATGGTGACGCTGGTCAACCCGCCGCGGTCCGTTGAGGGTGCTTGAGATTGGCCTGTTCAGCAGGCGCCCGATCGCGTAGTTCGAACGTCACGCGCACGCGGCGTGAGAGTTGCAGGTAGACACCACAGGTCAGCAGCATCGCCACGGCCACAACCACGCCGTCGATCACGGTGGCCCGTGCCCCCGGAATACCACCCACCATCAGCATCAGCCCGATCAGCGGGGGCAGCAGCGCCATGTGTACGATCATGGCCGGCCGAAATGCGCTGTCGTGCGTGGTGGCCAGCACCAGCACCGTCACGCAGGAGATCAAGTAAAGCAACGTGGTCAGATTGACGGCCCCGCTGCCTGGTGTGTTGGCGTCAAAAAGATCAGAGCCAGCCAACTGCAGCGCATCAATAGACAAGCCCTGCCAGAACACCCAGGTCGGCCCCGCAATGGCAACGGCCAGCACCCATGGCAGCCAGCCGGCAATGCCATATAGCGGATGGTGTTCTGCTTCGATCGGGTCGATGTCGACCCAGCGATGCGTCAGCATGATGCACCCCCAACAACGCGTGCCCGTTCTGATGGCGGGTTGTTTTGGCAGGTACCCAGCGATACCTGTCTCTCCTATTTCCTAGCTTAGGTCGTCGGACAAGGCGCGCAATGCCGGAGGAACCCTGAGCGCACAAATGGGTTGCGCTGGATCAACGCGCGGCCTA
Organism: Ralstonia flaminis; assembly: GCF_958415495.1. Taxonomy (NCBI): domain Bacteria; kingdom Pseudomonadati; phylum Pseudomonadota; class Betaproteobacteria; order Burkholderiales; family Burkholderiaceae; genus Ralstonia; species Ralstonia flaminis. Next base: position 5,040 of record NZ_CATZLL010000004.1, read on the forward strand.
TCGACGGAAAAGGCGCGGGCGATCCGGGTCGTACAGCGGGTCAGGCGTGATCTGCGTGAGTTGCAGCACGCCAGCCGGATCAAAGTAGAAATGCATCAGCGACGGCCAGACGTCGTCCGACTTGAAACGGTATGACCAGACCAGACGGTCCATGCGGGGGAAGTACGCCGTTTCGACCGGCTTGCCGAAATGCCGCAGCACGTCATCCTTGGTCCAGACACCAATCTTGGCTTGGGCAAACTCAAGGCTGCGCAGCACCTGCTTGAAGTCGATCAGCTTGCCGCTGGCATCAAAATCTGCCGCGTAGGTGAACTGGCCATAAGGCTGCGTGGGATACAGCCAGCGCGTGCCGCCATCCAGCGGGTAGGACTCACGCGGCGGGCCAAACTGCGCCTGCACCGCAGACTGGTCACTGCCGACCAGGCGCTGCCCCTTCGTCACGGGGGATTCCAACGCCGCACATCCTGCCAGCACCACCACCGTCATCGCTGCCAGCCAACGCATTGCGCGCATGACAACCGCCTCCGTCCAGTCTTTCGAGGGTGGACAGTGTAGCGCCGGCCGGCGGTTCAGCGTGCGAGCAACGGTGCGATGTCGAGATGCACTGCAGCGAGGCGTGCGTCCGCCCGCGGCAGGCGGGGAATGGTGCCCAGATGCGGCGCCCCGATCCAGCGGCGCAGGGTTGCGACGTTATCGTCCAGGCCGGCCATGGCCGGATCGACCACGTTTCCAACCCAGCCCGCCAGATGCAGCCCACGCGCGGCAATCGCCTCGGCGGTCAGCGCTGCGTGGTTCAGGCAGCCCAGACGCAGTCCGACCACCAGCACCACCGGCAGGCCCAGCGCCACGGCCATTTCTGCCGTATCAAAGTCGTCGGACAACGGCACGCGAAAGCCGCCTACGCCCTCCACCACCACGGCATCGGCCAGCGACCCGGCCTGCACGAACGCATCGAGAATGGGCGGCAGCGCAATCGTTACGCCTTCGCGTGCAGCCGCCAAATGCGGCGACATCGGCGCATCCAGCAGCCACGGGCAAATCGTTGCAAGCGGCAGATCAATCGAGGCGGCGGCGCGTAGTTGCTCGATGTCTTCATTCGTGCGCGTTGGCGCGCCGGGCAGCGTTCCAGCCGCAATCGGCTTAAGGCCGGCGCTGCGGTAACCAGCATCTGCCAACTTGGTCAGCAATGCGGCGCTGACCAGCGTCTTGCCGATCTCGGTATCGGTGCCGGTCACGAAACAGTCGAAGCGAGGTGGCATATCAGGCAGCCTTGGCAGGCGAGTGCAGCGCTTGGCCGGCCGCTTCCAGCGCCTGTGCCAACCGCTCGATGTCGTCATCAGTGTGCGCGGCCGACAGCGTGATGCGCAGTCGCGCCGTACCGGCCGGCACCGTCGGCGGGCGGATGGCCGCGATGCGGATGCCTTCGCGCTCCAGTGCGGCAGCCAGCTCCAGTGCAGGCGCGTTCTCGCCGATGACGATGGGCTGAATGGCCGTGGGCGATGGCATCCACTGCCAGCCGAAGCGGGTTGCCAGGCGCTGTGCGTGTGCGCTCCACACAGAGATATGGCGGTTAAGGCGCGCACGGCGTTCAGCGCCCTCCTCGCTCGCAATCACGTCGAGTGCGGCCTCAACAGCGCAGGCGATTGCCGGGGGTGTGGCCGTCGTAAAGATATAGGTGCGTGCACGCTGGACCAGCCAATCGATCACCTTGCGGTGTGCCACGATGGCCGCTCCCGATCCGCCGGCCGCCTTGCCGAACGTGCCGATGTAGAGGATGCGCTCCGAGTGCAAGCCGAAGTGCGACAGCACACCTACGCCGTCCGTGCCGAGCACGCCCAATCCATGTGCGTCATCCACGATCAGCCACGCGTCAAAGCGCTCGGCAAGCGCCAGCAACTCGGGCAGCGGCGCGATGTCGCCATCCATGCTGAATACGCCGTCGGTCACGATCAGCTTATTGCGGCTCGTGCTGGCGGCCAGTTGCGCTTCCAGCGCAGCCAGATCGACGTGCGGATACACCTTGACGGGTGCCCGCGACAACCGCGCGCCGTCAATGAGCGAGGCGTGGTTCAACGCATCGGAAAAGATCGAGCATTCTTCTGCCGGACGAATGCCGCCGGCCTGCGCCATGGCACTCACCACAGCCAGGTTGGCCATATAGCCGGTGCAGAAGAACAGCGCGTCGGCCTCGGGAATGTGCGGTGCCTGCTGCGCCGCCATGCGGGCCTCCAGCCGGGCATGGGCAATGGAATGCCCGCTGACGAGGTGCGATGCCCCGCTGCCGAAACCATACTGCCGCGCGCCCTCCGCCATCGCCTCAACCAAGGCAGGATGCGCGGCAAGGCCAAGGTAGTCGTTACCGCAGAAGCCAAGAATGTCGCGTGGCTCGGAGCCGGGCACGCTGATGCGCTGGCTGCGGTCGGTCGGGCTGTACGCGGTGCGGCGCACGCGACGCAAGTGAGCGGCGTCGATGGCGTCCAGGCCCGCCTGCAGGTCGTCAAGCAATCGCATAGGTTTCTCCTTCGTACGCATCGCCAGCATGGGCGAGCGTGTCTTCCAGGGTTTGCAGCGTGCGCTCGACCAGGGTGTCGGTTTCTTCGTCGGTCAACACGTAGGGCGGCAACAGATAGACGGTGTTACCGATGGGGCGCAGCAGCAGGCCGTGCGTGCGTGCAGTCAACGCAAAGCGTTCGGCAAAGCGCGCGCCAGCCACATCGGGGTGCACGTCAAACGCGGTGATCATCCCGGTCTGCCGCAGATGTGCAAATCGTGCATCGTGCGACAGCGGCGCCAGCCCCTGCGCGATGCGCGCGGCGGTCACGCGGTTGCGGGCGAATACGTCCTCCTCCGCAAACAGGTCCAGCGTGGCAAGCGCCGCACGGCAGGCCAGCGGATTGCCCGTGTACGAATGCGAATGCAGGAAGCTGCGCACCGGTGCGTCGTCGTTGAACGCGTTGTAGATGGCATCGCGCGACAGCACGATCGACAGCGGCAGATACCCGCCACTGATGCCCTTGGACAGGCACAACAGATCCGGCCACACGCCGGCCTGCTCGCACGCGAAAAAGGTGCCGGTGCGGCCGCAGCCGACAGCAATTTCATCGGCAATCCAATGCACGCCAAACGCGTCGCACAGCGCACGCACGCCACGCAGGTAGCTCACGTCGTGCATGGCCATGCCGGCCGCGCACTGCACCAGCGGCTCGATGATGACGGCGGCGATGGTGCCGGCGTTCGCGCTCAGGCAGTCGCGCAACGCGGTCAGCGCGCGTTCGGCGACGTCGGCGGCGGTTTCGCCCGGACCGGCCAGCCGAGCATCGGGTGACGGCACGCGGTGCGATTGCAGGATCAGCGGGTCATACGCATCGCGGAAGATCGCCACATCGGTCACACCCAGCGCGCCGAGCGTTTCGCCGTGGTAGCCGTGTTCCAGGCAGATGAAGCGGTTGCGCGCGCCCTGCCCTGCGTTCCGGTGCGCGTGGAAACTCATCTTGAGCGCGATTTCCACCGCGGACGCGCCATCCGAGCCGAAGAAGCTGTGGCCAAGCGCACCGCCAGTCAGACCAATCAAGCGCTCCGCCAACTCCACCGCCGGGCGGTGCGTGGCGCCGGCCAGCATCACGTGCTCCAGCGAATCGAGCTGCGTCTTGAGCGCCGCATTGATGTGCGGATTGGCATGACCGAACAGGTTGACCCACCACGAGCTGGTGCCGTCCAGATAGCGCTTGCCGTCAAAGTCGATCAGCCATGGCCCCTGGCCGCGTGCGATGGGCAGCGGCGGCATGGCATCGAGCCGTGCGTTTTGCGTGCACGGGTGCCAGACGGCTGCACGGCTGCGCGCTTGCCACGCCGTGTTGGCGCTGGGCGCGCCGTCGGCGGGCACGGGAATGGGGGGGTACGCCATACGAGGCCTCCTCGAAACAGAACCGGGGGATTCGGCGGCGTATGGTAGGGGGCATGTTGATCAAAGAACAAGCCCGCACGTTGAATGAAATTGGCGTCACATAAAAAGAAAAAGCAAGAAGAAGCGCACTTCTTCGCCGGACACCCAAGCTCCTGCACAGAACGCGCAGTTAAAAAATCTTTGGTATTTCTCGAAAAAGATATTTTTAAATCACATTCAGCCGCCACTCAGTCGATCTGCTCGGTGTGAGCGGCGCCCTGCACCGCCAGCCAATCAAAGAACTGCGCCACATATGGAGACCGCGGCTCGCCCGCCACGCGCGACATCCACCACGTCACGCCTTGCGAGCGCGCATAGCCCGGCAGTGCAACCAGCGTGCCCGCGCGCAGCCCGCCCTCGGCCAGGGTCTGTGACAGGCAGGCGATGCCTTCTCCGCGTTCAACGGCGTCGAGCACAAGCCGGGTGTCATCAAAGATGGCATGCCGCGCAAAGCCGGCCAGTGGTCCACGGAATACGGCGGCAGTCTGGTCGCTGGTCAGGTCATGCTCCGAGCAGACCACCCCGGTGTGTTCTGGATGGCGCTCAAGGGGCACCTGCGCGAGCCGTTCGGCAACGCTGCGGCTGGCAACGGTCACCCAGGCGTCAGTCAGCAACGGCTGCTGTTGCAGGTTGGCTTGCGGCAATGGCCGATCGCTGATGACGATGTCCACGTCGATCTCGTCAACGAACCGCGCAGATTCATCGCAAGACAACAAGGGGCACAGGCCCGGCACGGCCGCGCGCAACGCGCCGATACGCGGCATGAGCCAACCGTGCAGCAGCGGCGCCGGCGCGACCAACGTCACCAGCCCGGGGTCGAGATACGTGGCAATGCGCCCCAGGCCGCTGCGCAAGGTGTCGACCGAGCGTTGCACGCTGCGCTGCAGTACCTCTCCGGCCACCGTCAGCTCCACCCCGCGGCCGAGGCGCCGGAACAGTGGCTGCCCCAGTTGCTCCTCCAACTGCTGGACTTGATGGCTGACGGCCGATTGCGACAGGCACAGCTCATCGGCAGCGCGCGAGAAATTGCCGTGACGTGCAGCCGCCTCGAAACCCATCAGCAAGCGGAGTGAAGGGATCTTTGGATTAGCCATGAGATAAATTGATTAATAGAGGCAATAAAGCTCAATTTTCTTCAAGACTTGTCATGGGCACAATGCGCCAACTTAACAACACGTGACTTGCCCCGTCGTTTTCCCATGTCCCGCACCCGACGCCAGTTCCTCCATACCTCCATTTCCACCGCCTACTCCGTCATGGCTGCCTCGATGCTCGGCGCCTGCGGCGAAAGCATCGGGCAGGAAGACGGGCCCGCCTCCAGGCCCCTGCCATCGTCGGAGGCCTGGACCATGCCGGACGAGGCCCAGCCGCACGTCGGCACCTGGATGGCCTTTGCCGCATCGGATGCCATCTGGGGCAATCGGCTCAAGGGGCCGGTGCAGGATGCGCTGGCTCGCATCGCCAACGCGATCATCCAGTTCGAGCCGGTACATATGCTGGTCGGGGAACACGACCTGGCCACGGCACGCCAGAAATGTGATTCACGCGTCAATCTGATCGTGCAGGCCGTCGATGACTTGTGGATGCGCGATTCCGGCCCGGTTTTCGTAAAGGGCCCGCGCGGCGAGTTGGGTGCCGTCAACTTCAACTTCAGCGGCTGGGGCGGCAAGCAGGTGCACACGCTCGACAGCCAGGTGGCGGCTGGTGTGGCGAGCCATACCCACGCCCGCTTGATCGGCACCAAGCTGGTACTGGAGGGCGGCGCCATCGAGGTGGACGGTAACGGCACGGCCATCCTGGCGGAAAGCTGCGTGCTCAACCGCAACCGCAATCCGAGCCTGACCAAGCCCGACTGCGAGCAGGCGCTCAAGAATCTGCTGGGCCTGCGCAAGATCATCTGGCTGCCGGGCATTGCCGGCCGCGACATCACTGACGGCCATATCGACTTCTATGCACGGTTTGCGCGCCCGGGCACGGTGTTCGCCGCCAGCGATACCGATCCCACGTCGTACGACCATGCAGTCACCCGCCAGCACCTGCAGATCCTGCGTCAGGCCACGGATGCGGACAACAAGCCACTTACCGTCATTGAGTTGCCGGCGCCGCAGCAAGTCCGCCCGGCCTTCGACAACCGTGACTTTGCGGCCGGCTACGTCAACTTCTACGTGTGCAACGGCGGTGTGGTGATCCCTGAGTTTGGCGACAGTCAGGCGGATGCACTGGCCAAGCAACGCATTGCGGCGGCTTTTCCGGGTCGCCGCGTGGTGCAGGTCAACATTGACCCGATTGCGGCGGGCGGCGGCGGAATCCACTGCACCACGCAGCAATGGCCCGCCTGACCGATTATTTACTTCCAGTGATGTTCAGAATGGACTGAAAGGTTGCGCCGGATCATTGCTCAAGCCTAGGGATAACCCTATACTCGGGAAAACCCTAGATAACGCAACGAGAGAAAACATCATGATCCAGCAAGCCTATTACACCCCGAAGTTCGCCGGCCAAGCCCAAGTTCAAGCCGCTCGCCGCCCGTCGCTGCTGCAAGCCGTGATCCACTACTTCCGCAAGGGTTGGGACGACAACCTGCAATACGCTGAAGTGGTTGGCAAGTCGGGCTCGTACCTCGGCTAACCCCCGCGGCTGAATCTTCAGCCCAGCCGCAAAGGCACATCTCGAAAAAAACGGCGCATTGGCGCCGTTTTTGTTTTGGCAGCACCGTGCTGACTCACGCTATCGGTCAAGACGGGATCAGGCGGATCTCGACCCGGCGGTTCATCGCGCGCCCTGCTGCCGTGGTGTTGGAAGCAACCGGGTTGTCCTTACCGAAGCCACGCACGATCAAATCGTCGCATTGCAGGCCTTGCTCGCGCAGGTAGGTCGCCACGCTGTCGGCACGGCGCTGTGAGAGTGCAAGGTTGTGCGCAGCGGAGGCACGCGAATCTGTATAGCCGCTGATCTCGCCGTGCTTGAAGGTGATGCCACGGCTATCAGCAACAAGCTGATCCAGCTCGCGTTTGGCCGCAGGCGTGAGCGTGGCCTTGTCGGTATCAAAGTTGGCATCCCCACCCAGATCAAGCCGTTTGACCACAGCCGGCATAGCAATTGGCACTGGCGCCGGCTCCATCGCCGTGACGGGTTTGGCAGGAGTCGGCCCGCACTGGAAGGTCAATGTACGCACATCTGTGCTGCGGCCGAACGGCGTCACCGGCTCAAGCGGGTGCACAGGCTGGTCGCCGCAAATCTCTTTCGCCTTGTCGGTGCAGACGCCCTGCCCCTGGAGCAGGCCATGGCATTCGACGCGGTACGTTGGCACGCCGTCTTGCGGGTTGATCTGGTAAGCGTTGAAGGTTGGCCCTGACGCGCTTGAACACGCGGCCAGCGGTACGGCAAGGGTCAATACCCAACTAGCGGATGTCTTCATGGTGGATGTGTGCTGAGGAGCTCTGTGGATTGGGTTTTGCGGTTTACCACTGCATTGATGCGCCCATGCCGAATGTCGTGCCATTGCCGGGGCTCGTGCTGACTCCGGCCCGAACCTTGATGTTCTCGGTCACACGGGCAGTGCCACCCACGGCCACGGCCTGATAGCCGTGGTAGAAGCCCGAGCCGATGCCGAGCGAGAGCGTTTTGTCCTTGTCGACGTCGGGGATCATCGTCAGCGCGGTTGCCGCCGCAACCCCGGCATAGGCGTTACGTGCCACGTTGTTGACGTTCTGCTGCAAGCCATTGAGTTGCTGCGTCACGTTGGCATTCGACTGGCCGATCGCGGAGTTGAGCTGGCTCAGGTTGACTGCATCCGTACCCTGCGTGCCGGCAGCAACATTGGTGATCTGCCGCTCGGCTCCGGCTGCCCCCACACTCACGACGTTTGCCCGCCCGCTATCGCTGGAGTTGCTGCCCAACGCAACAGAGTTGTTGCCCGTGCTGACGGCACCGCTGCCAGCAGCAGTGCTATTTGCTCCGGTGGCCAGGGGGGCCGTATAGGTGGTCGGATTGCCGGTGATCCAGGTATTGGCCGCAGCCAGCAGGCCTGACGACACATTGGCCGCTGGCCCCGCCCCCCCACCGACGTTGTTACCCAACCCGCCGCTGCCGTTACCTGCGTTGCCGTACGTTGGCGAAGTCACCGCGCCGGTCGACGTGTTGTAGCTCGAACCGCCCCCAAGGTTGTTTGCCACCGTCGAGCCGAGGCTGTTGACCTTGTCGCTCAGCGCTGTAATGGCCTGATCGGCGGCGCTCAATTGCGAGCCGTTGATTGCATCCGTGCTGCTTGAGTTGATCCGCCCCGCTGCCACATTGGTGATGGTGCGCTCAGCACCCGGCACGCCTACGCTGACTGTGCTGGTCGGGGCACCACCGGCAAACGTGTAGAGCGTTCCGTTGATCGTGGCAGAGGGCGTAGCAACCGTGGCAGCGGTCACGCTGCCAGCGCCCAGTGCAATGTCACCGGCATAGTTGGAGATGGCATTCGGACCGATTGCCACGCTATCTATGCCCAATGCCTGGCTGTCCAGAGCCGTGCTGTTGGCATGGAAGTACTTGATGCCCGTGCTGTTGATTGCGTCCAGCGCCGCACCCACGTTATTGACGGTGGACGTTGTACCGTTGGCGTTACTGACGGTGTAGGTTGGCCCAGTGACCGCTCCGGTCGACGGGTTGATGGATGCCCCGCCGCCCAGACCAGCCACAGCGCTGCCGAGTTGCCCGACGTTCACTGCATCCGTCTGCGCTACGCCGGGGGCCAGGTTGTGCAATGTCACCGGCCCGGTTGCGGCGCCCACCAGTGTCAGGTCTTGCGACGGCGTACCTCCGTTGGGTGTCGTGGGCGAAGACGGATTGCTGTATTGCACCGGCCCCACTCCGCCATTTGCCACGGAACTGACAAGATTGTTGATCGTCTGGTTGGTCGCGTAGAGCTGCGAGCCGTTGACGGCATCCGTGCTGGTAGCAGAAACCTGCCCTTTTGCCACGTTGGTGATGACAGTGTTGGCTGCATTGATGCCCGTAATGGTCAGGCTTGGACCGCTACCACCATTGGTGGTCACTCCTGTCGAGGTGATGCTCGTGCCGCTGGCTGCCGGCCCCACCGTCACGCTGCCTGCCACGTTGACGTTGTTGGCCAGGTTGAAGGTGACGTTGTTGCTTGTCGCTGACTTGCTCACCACGACGTTGCCATCTGTGTTGTTCAGGTCAACGGTTGCCCCCGTCGGACTCGCCGAAGAGACGGCCGTAGCGTTCGCACCCTGCGCGCTGACCTTCCAACCAGCACCTGAGGCTGCCTGCACGGCGGCATTGAGCTGGTTCACGTCAACCGCATCGGTGCCGTTCACGCCCGGCGCGATGTTGGTCACTGCCAGACCGCCGCCATTGATGCCCGTACTCGTCACGCTCGGTCCGCCCGTGATCGTCAGGCCATTGGTGTTCAGCATGCTGTTGCCAGTCGTCACGCTCGTGAACGTCGGCGTCATGCTGGTTGACAGTTCAATGTTGGAACCGTTTTGTGTGATGGCAATGTTGTTGCCTGCGGTGAACGTCGCAGTGCCACCGGGGGGCACATTGGTCACGGAGGTGCCTGTGGCCGTGCCCGTACCGGTTTGCGCCGTGGTTAGGTTCCACCCCATGTTGGCAACCGTATTGACTGCGCCGACGGCCTGATTGGTGGCATACAGTTCCGAGCCATTCACTGCGTCCGTGCTGGTTGCACTGACACGTCCCGCTGCCACATTGGTGATGGTGCGCTCCGCGCCGGATGCGCCGACGCTGACCGTGCTGGTCGGGCCCGTGCCTGCTACGGCATAGGTCACGCCTGCCACGGTCACGCTTGGCGTACTTACGGCGGCCGCCGTGGTGGAACCCGAGCCCAGTGCCACATCCTTCGTAAAGTTGGCGACCGCGCCGTTGCCGAGAGCAAGACTGTTCCCCCCGACGGCGGATGCGGATGTGCCGATCGCCGATGCACCGGCCCCCGCACTCGAAGAGCCAACTCCAATGGCAATTGCACTGCTGCCCGTGGCCGACGCCCCGGCCAAGCCCGCAGTCGTGGACCCCGCCGTACCCGAGCCAATAGCGATAGCGCTTGTGCCGCTGGCCACGGCGCCTGCGCCACCCAAGCCTGCTGCTGCAAAGCCCCCCGCACCGCCATCACCCAGCGCAATCGCGCCCGAGCCAGTTGCCGTGGCACCTGCACCTCCGGTTGCGCCCGCGGCCGAACCACCTGTGCCGCCAGCACCGATCGCGATCACGCCCACACCCGATTTCGCCTGCGCGCCAGCGCCACCCGCAGCGACCCCTCCCGCGCCAGCGGAACCCAGTGCAATTGCCCCCGCCGTCGCGGCCGAAGCGCCACCGCCCACGGCAAACGACGCATCGCCCGCCGCACTGGAGCCAACCGTGCCGTTGCCGCCCAACGCCACCGAGCCGACACCGGACGAAGTAGCGGAGTAGCCCAGCGCAACAGACCCTGTATTTGTGGCGGCAGAAGACTGGCCGATTGCGGTGGACTCGTTGCCGGTTGCCTTGACGCCAGCGGCGTTCGCATGACCGCCGATCCCAATCGCATCCACGCCCGTTGCCACCGCTTGGTCACCAATGGCGACCTGAGAACCGGTGCCGTTCGCATTGGAGGTCGCGCCGATGGCAATCGGCGATGTGCCGCCAGTGGGGTTACTGCTCAACGCTTGGGCGCCCTGGCCGATGGCGATGGCACCGTTCTGATAGGCAATGCCCGACGTACCGGCCTTTGCACTACCGATGGCGATGGCGCCAGCACTCGTTGAGCCGCCCGTAGCGGTCGCGCCGCTGCCGATTGCAACAGAAGCCGCACCCGATGCGCTTGCGGCATTCCCACCGGCACCGCTGCCGATTGCCACTGCTGTGCCCGTCGCCGAGCCAAACGTGCCATTCGTGTATTGCGCATGGGCGGTACCGCTGAGCAGAGCCGCCAACGCCAACACGACGACGGACTTCCTGTGCCGAACCCCACCTGCTTTCAAGACATGTGCACCAACGGTCTTGCCCCGTGTCGTGCCGGTCTTGCCTCCGCCGCGGCATGTCTCAGCCACCACAATCGTCAGGTGTCTAACGTTGCTGTATTTGGTTTTGTAGATCAGGTTCAATTCACTTCCCCAAAAAACGCATTACTCAGAAGCGACGCCAAACAATGCGCCTTTCTGCTTTATTTATTGAATGCCTGCCTGCCGCACGTGACGCGCCTCCGATTAAGCTGGAGTCGATGGCGCTCGCATTCTTGAAACAAATGTAATAAGGGGAAGTTCGCTCAATGCAAAACATCTACAAGCAACTGTAATGCAATGTCAAATCTTAGCAGAGTGACTCACTCTACAGTTTTCTCAAATCAAAAATGTAGAAAAATTGAATAATCGACAGGCGGATTCAGCGACCCGAAAGAGGATACGTTGAGGAATGAGGTACAAAGCGGCACGGTGGCTATCCTTGGCATGTTGGCCGCAGAAATCGCCTCAAGGTGCTGAAGTGTGGCCGCTGGAGGAACGTGGCGATAACGAGAATATTGCTGGTCGCGTAGGGATTTCGTTTGAACCCCTCCGGTCGGAGTCGCCGACAAAATGCCAGCGCTCATCCGACTCCACTCGAAAGCTTAGCAATTTATATGTAATGCCACCCATTTTCAGGTGCGCTGCGTAATCGACATTGGCATAGAGGCCGTCCGGAATATCTCGATCATTCTTATATTCGATACGAACGATGGATGCCCAGCCATAATCCTGTATGCCGCCGCTCCGGTGGGTGGTTTGCATCTGCCGGGCAAACGCCTCTTTGCTAACAGTCGCTCGAACCAATGGGGCGGCCCCCTCCCAGACGGCACCGTATTGCCCCGTCTCCAGCTGGGCGACAACACGATCCGCCAGTTGCAGGATTTCATCGGCGGATGTTCCGGGCGTTGCCTGTACCTGTGCCTGGACCGTCGTCGACATGAGCATGGCCACAGCAAGAAGACCGCTCCGAAAAGCTTGCGCATCATGCGTCATGCGCTCTCCAGTCGGTACCCGGCGCCATACACCGAGATCAGCTTCACGCCGTTTCCTGGATTCAGCCCAAGCTTCAGTCGGATCTGCGAGATGTGGGTGTCCAGCGTACGGGACTCCCCCGCATAGGACTCGCCCCAGATTGCGCTCACAAGATAGTCTCGCGTCAGAAGCTTGCCCTTGCGCGAGAAAAGCTTGTAGGCAAGCTCGTACTCCTTGCTTGTGAGCTTGATTTCCCGACCATCCAGAAAGGCAACACGACGCGCACTATCGAACTTGAATGCCCCCAGCTCAAGCGTACTCTGCGCCTCTTCGCGGTATGACCTTCTCAGAATGGCTTCGATGCGAGCCTCCAGCACCGCGGCGCTGACCGGCTTGATGATGTAGTCATCTGCGCCCTGGCGCAGGGCTGCTACGATTTCCGACTCGAACGCCGCGCTTGTTACAAAAGCGACGGGCGTTCGGTCTTCCTTTTTCTGTCTCAGCCAGAGCAGTATCTCCATCCCTGACATTCTTGGAACATGCCAATCGAGAATCAAGAGATCATAAGACTCGCGCTGCAGATTCTTGAATATCTGCATGCCGTCTGAGAATGAGACAAGGATATGTCCTAGACGGTCAATCACTGATTCCATCAGTGAAAGAAATCCAGGATCGTCTTCCAATACAGCGATCCGCATTGCCACTTCCCCGTTGACTTAGATATCGTTATTTATTTTTGATAATCGATATTATCTACGACACCAGTCAGCCGCTTTCTCGTCTTGGAAAATTTCCCGCTGAAGCGGCATGACAAGGTTAGAAATAGCACGCGCCTCGCGAGGAATTTTAAACAATTGCAAGATCGCTTCGAGCCTGTTCCACCTATGGTCAGGCGACCGTTTCAATCGGGTGGCAGCACAAGCGTTTCGTCGATGGCTCTTTACACAAATGCTCATTCAGTCACTTTCGCGAAGGCGCTTTGAGGTCGGGCCTCATGAGAAACGAGACGAATGGCAGGCGGTGGCTCTACCGAACCATAGGTACCGCTGTGAATAAAAGAAAAATCACAATGTGAATCGACCGTGGATATCACGACCTTGGCAAGGCTTTCGACATTGGGATAGGGCGTGATAGGACATTGCAGGTCTTCAGCGGATAGGCGCCGGCATTTGACAAAGCCTTGCTTTCCTAACAATCGCAATGCTTAACCTGAACGAATCGAACTGCTGCCCCCCTTAGCCGTTCGGTTCCCCGTCGCATGAATGTCCATTCATGCCACGTTGTGCAGCGCCAAGCGGCGTGTCCGCTTGGCGTTTTTTTTGCCCTCCCCTCATCACTTGCTTGCCAACGCCGTGAGGGGAAAGTGCAGCCCTGGCTAGCCCAAGTCTCCACCGCCAACCGGCAGCACCGTCCCGGTGATGTACGAGGCCTCGTCCGAAGCCAGAAATAGAATCGCCCGCACCTGCTCGTCGATCGTGCCGTAGCGGTGCATCAGGCTGCTGGCAATGGTTTGGTCGACGATGCCCTGGTACCAAGTGGTTTCCTGCTCCGACAGGGGCGCCGTATTGCGCAGGATCTTGCGCGGCGGCGCTTCCGTACCGCCGGTGGCAACGGCGTTCACGCGGATGTTGTCGTCCGCATGCTCAAGCGCCAAGCTGGCCGTGAGCGCATTCACGCCGCCCTTGGCTGCCGAATACGGAATCCTGTAGATGCCGCGCGTGGCAATGGATGACACGTTCACGATCACGCCCTGCTTGCGCTCCACCATGTGCGGCAGCACGGCGCGACAGCACCACAGCGTTGGAAACAGCGAGCGGCGAATCTCCGCTTCGATCTGCGCCTCTTCATAGTGCTGGTACGGCTTTGCCCAGATCGTGCCACCGACGTTGTTGATGAGCACGTCGATGCGGCTGAAGGTGTCGAGTGCGGTCTGCACGGCATGCTGGGCGCCTGCATAGGTTTCCAGATCCGCGGTGGTGGCGTGGGCCTGGCCGCCGGCTGCGGCAATTTCCGCCTGCACTTCGTAGATCAGCTCTGCGCGGTCCACCAGCAGCACCTGGGCTCCCTCTTCCGCTGCGGCCATCGCAACGCCGCGCCCGATGCCTTGCGCCGCGCCGGTCACGATCACGGCCCTGTCTGAGAATCGTTGCATGCTCATGCCGCCTTTGCATTCGGTGTGGCGTTGGGCGTGAACTTCTCGTAGTGAAAGCTGTTGGGCTTCACGCCTGCGTCGTCAAAGTAGGTGCGCACGGCATCCACCATCGGCGGCGGTCCGCAGAGATAGACATCCACGTCGCCATCGTTCAGCGCGTTGGCTGGAATGTGCTGCGTCACCCAACCCTTGCGCGGATGGCTCGAAGCGGCGTCGGCCACGACGGTGGCGTAGCTGAAGTTCGGCAGCCGCGCCGCATAGGCCTCGATCGCGTCGACCTGCACCAGATCGAGGTCACGGGTCACGCCATAGATCAGATGCACCTGCTGCTGCGCATGGCTGCGCGCCAGCACCTCAAGCATCGACAGGAACGGCGCGAGACCCGTGCCGCCGGCCAGGAACAACAGCGGCCGCTGCACATCACGCAGATAGAAGCTGCCCAGTGGGCCTTGCAGATCGAGCTTGTCACCCGGCTGCGCGGCTTCGAGCCAGTTGCTCATCACGCCGCCGGGAATCTTCTTGATCAGGAAACTGACCTTCGCTTCGCCGGGTGCCGATGAGAACGAATACGAGCGGTGTTGGCCGCTCCCAGGCACCCCGATGTTGACGTACTGGCCAGGCAGGAACACCGGCGCCGTGGCATCCACATCCAGTTCGAGCACGACGGCGGCATCGTTGTGCAGCTCGACTTTGGACAGGGTTGCGCCAAAGCTGCTCTGCCCGGTCTTGCACGTGGTCGACGTGGTTGGCACCGCGATCACGCAATCGCTTTGCGGCACCATCTGGCACGTCAGGACGAGGCCGGTGTTCTTCTCGTCTTCGGTCAGTGCGTCCTCGATGTAGTCGTCACCGAGGTCGTAGCTGCCGCTCTCTGCGCGGCACTTGCAGGTTCCGCACACGCCATCGGAGCAATCCATCGGCAGGTTGATCTTGGCGCGGAAGGCGGCATCGAGCACCTTCTCCCCCGCTTTGCAATCGATGAACCGCGTGACGCCGTCCTCGAAATTCAGTGCAACTGTGAAACTGGACATGGGATACCTCCACTGCCTCTTGTGCGTGCGCTGTGCCCGGACCAGAGGTCAAACGTGATAGACGTCGAGCACCTGCCGGATGTAGTCGTTCTTCAGGACGATCTTTTTGGATGCGATCAGGAAGCCATCACCGGACTTGCGCAAGGTGACGAACATCGTGCCGAAGAAGTGGTCGGTGGCCTTGTAGCGGTGGCACAGCGTGTGGAAGTTGTAGCGCACGTCAACGGCATCGTCGCGCTCGGTCATGACTTCCACGTTGGTGATGCTGTGGCTGGTTCTCGGCTCCGGCGTTGAAGCACCACTGCGCTCGGTCTTGATGCGGAAGACGCGATCTTCCAGCCCACAGCGATCGGGGTAGTACATCAACGAGATCTGGCTCTGCGGATCGTCGGTCAATTGATCGTCGTCATCCCATGCCGGCATCCAGTACGTGACGTCTTCTGCGTAGCACGCCAACCATGCATCCCACTGGCGGTCGTCGAGCAAGCGCGCCTCGCGGTAAAGCGCCGCGCAGATGTTCTGGTAATCGGTGTTCATGCCGGCACCTCTTCACCTTCCTTCTGCAATGCGTCGCGCATAACCTGCACCCAGTATTCGTGCTGGCAGACGAACAAGCCTTCGTCTTCACTGCGCTCGCCCGAGATGAGCGGCTTCAAGCCCATCTTCGTAGCGTTCTCGTCCGGGCCGCGCACCCACAGCGGCGCGCCGCGCGACAGGTCGTTCCACAGGGCGGTCGTGCCGGCATAGCCGTTCTGACAGGCGCGGAATTCCTCCAGGTCGTCTGCGGTACCCATGCCGGTGACGTTGAAGAAATCCTCGTACTGGCGGATGCGCGTTGCACGATCGGTGGCGCTCTCGCCCTTTGGCGCGAAGCAGAAGATTGAGACTTCTGTCTTGTCGACGCTGATCGGCCGTACCACGCGAATCTGCGTGCTGAACTGGTCCATCAGGAACACGTTCGGATACAGGCACAGGTTGCGGGTCTGATTGACGATGAAGTCCGTCTGGGTTTCGCCCACGCGTGCCTGGATTTCCTCACGGTGCGCATAGACCGGCCGCACTTCCGGGTTCATCGTCTGGGTCCACAGCAGGATGTGGCCGTTCTCGAAGCCGTAGACGCCCGCGACCGACTTGCTCCAGCTGTTCGCATCCACGGCCTGGGTGCCGCCTTCCTTGCGTCGGCCCATCGTCGCGGCGTAGTTCCAGTGCACGGTGCTCACGTGGTAGCCGTCGCAGCCGTTCTCCATCTGCATCTTCCAGTTGCCTTCGTAGATGTAGGACGAGTTGCCGCGCAGCACTTCGAGCCCGTTCGGCGCCTGATCGACGATCTGGTCGATGATCACGCGGGCTTCGCCAAGGTAGGTTTCGAGCGGCTGCACATCGGCATTGAGACTGCCGAACAGGAAGCCGCGATAGCTCTGAAACCGCGCGACCTTCCGCAGGTCATGCGAGCCATGCGTGTTGAACTGGACCGGGTACTCGGTGGTCTTTTCGTCCTTCACCTTGAGCAGCTTGCCGGTGTTGGAGAACGTCCAGCCATGGAACGGGCACGTGAAGCTGCCCTTGTTGCCGTGCTTGCGGCGGCACAGCATGGCACCCTTGTGTGCGCAGGCATTGATGACGGCGTTCAGCTCACCGGTCTTGTCGCGAGTGATGACGATCGGCTGGCGCCCAATCCACGTGGTGTAGTAATCGTTGTTGTTCGGAATCTGGCTTTCGTGCGCCAGGTAGACCCAGTTGTTCTCGAAGATGTGCTTCATCTCCAGTTCGAACAGGTCCGGGTTGGTAAAGATGTCGCGGCGGCAGCGGAAAATACCCGCCTCTTCGTCATCCACCACCGCGGTTGACAGCAGGTGATCCAGTTCGTTGGCTTTGTCGATCAAGGCGGACATGGTCTTCTCCACGTTGAGGCGTCGGGTCTCAGGCCTCGGCCGAAGCACGCAGGCGGTTCACGCGCTGGTTGTCCTTGCCCTGCACCAGCGGCGTCAGGACGACGTTGAACTCGATGTCCTTGTACGCATCGGTCTTCAGATCGAGTGCGGCGCCGCCGGTTTTTTCAACCACGGGCGGAATCAGCTCTTCGCGAGTGGCGTAGGCGAAGTCGTCCCAGATCAGCGGATCGCCTTCGATGTTGAATTGCGTCGTCAGCTTGCGGTGGCCGTCGCTGGAGACGAAGAAATGCACGTGCGCCGGACGATTGCCATGGCGGGCAAGCCCGTTCAGCAGTTGCTGGGTCGCACCCTGCGGCGGGCAACCGTAACCCACCGGCATGAGAGTGCGGAATTCATACTTGCCATCGGCGCCGGTCCGGACTGCGCCGCGCAAGTTGAACGGGCTCTGCTCACCGGTTGGATCAAAGTGCGAGTAGAAGCCGCTGGAGTTCGCGTGCCAGCACTCGACCAGCGCACCGGCCACCGGCTTGTTGTCCGGGCCGGTCACCGTGCCGTGGATGATCAGCGGGCCCGCAGCTGGGTCCGGATCGATGTCGATGCGGGATACACCATCGCGCACCGTTGCGCCTGCAACGTACAGGGGGCCTTCGATCGTGCGCGGCGTGCCACCGTTGAGGCCAAGCGCCGCGTCCGCAGCATCCATGCGGATGTCGAGGTACTTCTCCAGGCCCAAGCCGGCAGCGAGCAGTGCCGCCTCGCCGTCCTGGCCGAGCTTGTTCAGGTAGTTGATGCCCGCCCAGACTTCATCCGGCGTGATGTCGAGATCATCGATGGCCTTGAACAGGTCGGCCAGCAGACGGTGGGTGATCTGCTTCAGGCGGGCATTGCCCTGATTGCCATCCAGGTTGGTGGCGGCCTTCAGCAGGTCCTGCACTTCTTTCGTTTGGAATACGTGCGCGGTCATGATGGGTGTCTCCATTGGGTTCTTTTGGGGAAATGTCCGGGCGATCTTTCAGACTCAGGCGTCGTCGGTGTGAATTGACGACGGGTGGCGGCACAGCGGTGTCACGGCAATCTGCATGTACGGAAACAGCGGCAACGCCGTCAGGATGTCGTGCAGCTCGGCATTGCTGTGCACGTCGAAGACGCTGACGTTCGCGTACTCGCCAACGAGGCGCCAGATGTGGCGCCATTTGCCACTGCGCTGCAGGTCCTGCGAGTAGGCCTTCTCGCGCGCCTTGATCTCGTTCGCGACATCGGCGGGCATGTCGGCCGGCAGGTGAACATCCATGCGGACGTGGAACAGCATCGTGGTCTCCTTGGTGGGTTGTCTTGGTTGGGGTTGTTCTTGTTCTTATTGCCGGCGCAGTCGATCGAGCTTGTCGCGGTCGATCTGGATGCCCAGGCCGGGGCCGGTAGGCACCTGCAACATGAAATCGCGGTACTGCAGCGGCTCGGTCAGCAGTTCTTGCGTGAGCAGCAATGGGCCGAACAGCTCGGTGCCGAACTGCAGATCGCCAAAGGTGGAGAACACATGCGCGGATGCCGCCGTGCCGACTGCACCTTCGAGCATCGTTCCGCCGTACAGGCTGATGCCGGCAAGCTGCGCGATGGCCGCCACCTGCATGGCCGGGACTAGGCCGCCGGATTGCGCGATCTTCACGGCGAAGACATCGGCGCTGGCGCTGCGGGCCAGCTCAAACGCATCCAGCGGACCGTGCAGCGCTTCGTCGGCCATCATCGGCACGGCGAATTGGCGGGCGAGGCGTTCCAGCGCGGCGCGGTTCTCGGCGCGCACGGGTTGCTCGATCAGGTCGATGCCGCCGGCTTGCAATGCAGCGATGCCGTTGGCGGCGTCGAGTTCGCTCCAGGCCTGGTTGACGTCCACACGCACGCTGACCGCATCCCCCAGTGCGCGCTTGATCGCCAGCACGTGGGCCACGTCGTCGGCCACTGGGCGCAGGCCGATCTTCAGCTTGAAGATACGGTGGCGGCGCTCGGCCAGCATCGCCTCTGCCTCGGCAATGTCCTTCTTCGTGTCGCCGCTGGCGAGCGTCCAGGCCACCGGTAGCGCATCACGCAGCCGGCCGCCGAGCAGTTCCGACAGCGGCACGTTCAGCCGGCGCGCCTGCGCATCGAGCAGCGCCGTTTCCAGCGCGCATTTCGCAAAGCGGTTGCCCTGGATGGTCTTGCGCACGCGTGCCATGGCAGCCGCCACGTTGCGCGCATCCATGCCGATCAGCAGCGGCGCAATATGCGTATCGATGTTGACTTTGATGCTCTCGGGGCTTTCTTCGCCGTAGTTCAGGCCACCGATGGTGGTCGCTTCGCCCCAGCCTTCGATGCCGTCTTCGCAGCACACGTGCACGAGAACCAGCGTCTGGGTGTGCATGGTGGCGACAGAGAGCTTGTGCGGACGGATGGTGGGCACATCCACTAGAATGGCCTCGATCGAGCGAATCATGTTTTCCAGGTATCAGAGTGATGGTGATCAACTTGGAAACCAGATTACGCAGTGCGATTTATTGCGTCCAACACCGATTTAGTATCAGTTTCATACCTATAAGGTTGGATATGGAGTTACGCCACCTGCGCTACTTCGTCGCCGTTGCCGAAGAGCTGAACTTCACACGCGCGGCCGAGCGTCTGCATATCGCGCAACCGCCCCTGAGCCGCCAGATCCAGCAGTTGGAAGAGGAGATCGGCGTGCTGCTGTTCGAGCGCGGCAGCCGCCCGCTCAAGCTGACGGAAGCCGGCCGCTTCTTCCACGCGCATGCACGGCAGTTACTGGCGCAGACAGCCGAGCTGGCCTCGATGACGCAGCGCGTCGGGCAGATCGAGCGCCGCATGTCGATCGGCTTCGTCGCCTCAACCCTGTACGGGATGCTGCCGAAGGTCATCCGGCGCTTTCGAGCGGAGTACCCGATGGTCGATCTGTCCATGCACGAGATGACCACCATGGACCAGATCCAGGCACTCAAGGATGGCCGGATCGACGTGGGCTTCGGTCGCATCCGTTATGAAGACCCGAACGTGCGCCGCATCCTGCTGCGCGATGAGCGCCTGATCGTTGCCCTGCCCTCGGGGCACGCGTTGCTTGACGCCAAGCCGGCGGTCTCTCTGCGCGATCTGGTGGGCGAAACGCTCATCATTTACCCCCGCGCGCCGCGCCCGAGCTATGCCGACCAAGTGCTCGCGCTCTTCCACGACCGCGCCCTGGAGCCGGCCAGGATTTACGAGGCACGGGAGTTGCAAATCGCCCTGGGGCTGGTGGCGGCAGGCGAAGGCGTGTCGGTGGTGCCGCGCAGCGTGGCCGGTTTGCAGCGCGAAGATGTCAGTTATATGGAACTGGACGACCCGCAGCTGGTCTCGCCCATTATCTTCAGCACGCGTCTGCTGGATGAGTCGGAAGACATCCAGGCCATGCTGAACCTGACCTACCGGCTGTACGAAGAGCAGAAGATTCCGCACTACCGGCCGACGTAAGCCTTGCAATACGGGCGCGCAAAGTTACACACGCGCAGGCACGTCGGCGGACTGGACACGACGGCCGCATGGGCTAGATTGGAGTGAAGCGCCCGTCTGCCTGCGATTGGAGCGTAGCGAGTGAAAAGAATACGCCGCCCCGTCAAGTTGTTGGCCCTGATTGCCGCGCCACTCCTGCTGCTTGCGGTGGCTGCTTGGCTTGTCTCCAGCGAGCTGAAGACCTCCGCGTGGCAGGCCAGCTACCTCGCCCGTCTCGGCAAGTCGCAAACCTTTCCTGTCAAGCCGGGGCCCAACGCCTCCGCGCGCTACCCGAACTCTGGCCCGTACGACGAGCGCCTCGGTTATCACCAGCTCTCCACGTTTCTGGATCGCCTGCACGCGCGCGGCTATATCGTCGCCCAGCAGGCCGTGCCGTCAAACGACATGCTCTCGCTCATGGAGCGCGGCCTGAATGCCCCGTACCACGAAAAAGATCAGGCCGGCCTGGAACTGCTCGACGATGACGGCCGCCCGATCTACCACGTGCGCCACCCCGAACGCATCTACGACCGCTTTGACGCCGTTCCGCCGCTGCTGGTCAATTCGCTGCTCGGGATTGAGAACCGCACCCTGCTCCAAACCGAATATCCCAAGCGCAACCCCGCCGTTGAGTGGACCCGCCTGGCGCGCGCCGTGTGGGACCGCGCCGTGCGCATGGCCGATTCGGAGCATGAATCCCCTGGCGGCAGCACGCTCGCCACGCAAATCGAAAAGTACCGCCACTCGCCCGAGGGCCGCACTGATTCCCCCAGCGAGAAGCTGCGGCAGATGGCCTCCGCCTCGGTACGCGCCTATCTGAACGGCGAAGACACCACGGCCACACGTCACCAACTCGCCGTTACGTACTTGAACACCGTGCCGCTGGGCGCGCGCGCTGGCTTTGGTGAAATCCAAGGCATTGGCGATGCTCTGTGGGTCTGGTACGGGCGCGACTTTGTGGAGGTGAACAAACTGCTAGCGCCAGACTCGACTGCGCCGGTGGCCGCCCGTGCGCTCGCGTACAAGGAGGCCCTGAGCCTGCTGGTATCGCAGCGGCGGCCGTCGTACTACCAGGAGAATCTTGACGAGCTCGAATCGCTGACGAACGCCTACCTGCGCATCCTGGCCACGGCAGGCGTCGTTCCGGCGGACCTGCGTGATTCAGCACTCGCACAATCGCTCAAGCAGCAGGCCCAGCGCGTGCGCCCACCCGCCGCACCCATCGAGCACAAAGGCACCAACGCCGTGCGCGTCAACCTGGCAGGCATGCTGGGGGTGCCGCGCATGTATGCACTCGACCGGCTGGACCTGACGGCCAGCAGCACGCTCGACGCGCCGCTGCAGCACGAGATCACCACCGAGCTGCGCAAGCTGCAAGACCCAGCACGTGCCAAGGCCGCCGGCCTCGTCGGCGACAAGATGCTCGAACACGGCGACCCGCGCGGCGTCACCTACAGCTTCACGCTCTATGAACGCGCGCCCGGCGGCAACCGCGTGCTGGTGCAGGCCGATACCTTCGACCAGCCGTTCGATATCAACGAAGGCGTGAAGCTGGATCTGGGCTCCACCGCCAAGCTGCGCACGCTGGTGACCTATCTGGAGATCGTGGCGGAACTGCATCAGCGCTATGTCGACCAGACGCCTGCCATGCTGCGCAAACTCAATATCCCCCCGCAGAACCCGATCGAGCGATGGGCCGTCGATTACCTCGCCCATGCGCAGGACCGCTCGCTGAACGCCATGCTGGAGGCATCGATGGAGCGCAAATACTCCGGCAACGCCGGTGAATGGTTTGCCACCGGCGGCGGCATGCAGAGTTTCGAGAATTTCGAGAAATGGGAAGGCACGCAGTTTTTCACGGTGCGCGAGGGGCTCAAGCACTCCGTCAACCTCGTGTTCGTGCGGATCATGCGCGACATCTCGCGCTATTTTCAGCACCAGTTGCCCAGCGCCGGCGCAGAGGCACTGGAGGACACGGATTCCCCCCAACGGCAGGTCTACCTGCAGCGCTTTGCCGACCGCGAAGGCAAGCTGTTCATGGGTCGCTTCTATAAGAAATACCGGGGCAAGACTGCCGAAGAGCAGGAAGACACGCTCGTGCAGAGCACGCATGCGACCCCAGTGCGACTGGCCACGATCTTCCGCAGCATCAACCCGCAAGCCGGGCCCGACAAGCTGGCCGCATTCATTCGTGCCTATCTGCCGGGCGCCAAGCTGGATGCGGTGACGCTCGCCAAGCTCTACAACAACTATTCGGTCCAGCGCTTCGACCTGGCGGACCGCGGCTACATCGCACGGCTGCATCCGCTGGAGCTGTGGCTGGTGGCGTACCTGCGCGAGCATCCGCAGGCGACGCTGGCGCAGGTCAACCAAGACAGCGCGGCCGAGCGGCAGGCGGTCTACAAGTGGCTGCTGCAATCCCACCGCAAGGGCGCGCAGGACAAGCGCATCAAGCAGTTGCTGGAGATCGAGGCGTTCCAGTCCATCCACACGATGTGGAAGCGGCTCGGGTATCCGTTTGAATCGCTGGTGCCCTCATATGGCACAGCCATCGGTGCCTCGGCAGATCGCCCCGCCGCACTGGCAGAGTTGATGGGCATTATCGAAAACGACGGCGTACGCCTACCCAGCGTACGCATCGACCGCCTGCGCTTTGCCGCCAATACCCCGTACGAAGTGCTGCTGTGCCGCGACCCAAGCGCCGGTGAGCGCGTACTGCCGCCCGAGATTCCACGCATCGTCAAAGCCGCGCTGGCCGGCGTGGTGCAAGGCGGCACCGCCAAGCGCATCGATGGCACCTTTGTCGACGCAAACGGCAAACCCATCACCGTGGGCGGCAAGACCGGCACCGGCGACAACCGCTTCAAGACCTTCAGCCGCGGCGGCGGGCTGATTTCCGAGCGCGTGGTCAGCCGCTCAGGCGCCTTCGTCTTCTATCTTGGCGATCGCTACTTTGGCACCGTAGTCGCCTACGTGGCCGGCGCAGATGCGGCCAAGTACAAGTTCACCAGCGCACTGACGGTACAAGTACTCAAGGTGCTGGCCCCCACCCTGATGGGCTACCTGGATCTGGCCGACGCAGCGCCCGCGTTCAACTGCAAGGTGCCGCAAGCCACCGCGCAAGAGCAAAAACTGGATTGATCTCCGCCAAGCACACTCAGCGTCAGCACATGCCCCCAGACGGTGTGGCCGTACCCCTGCCCTAGATGGCGCCTTGAATTTGTGTAAGCGGGCGGAAAAAAGACGGGGAACTGTCTGAGCGAAGCGAGTTTTCCCCGTCTCCGCCCGGTTACACAAATTCAAGGGATGGGTCGCCATCTCGGGCGCGCCTTTCTTTGCTTACTTTCTTTGGCAAGACAAAGAAAGTGAGTCAGCCCCGGCAGGGGATGAAACAAGGGACGCACCAGCAACACAAACTCAGCGCAAATGCCGCTGCAACCAAATCGCCCCAGCACACACCAACGCAACCACCGCCCCCCAGGCAAAAAGGTCTCCCACAGCCAGCAACGTCGCCTGCCGATCAATCTCAGCAGAAATCCGCACCAACTCAATCCCCTGCAACGGATGCGGCCACTGCCAGGCAGGTGTGAGCGCACTCACATGCCCCACCAGATCCGTCCGATGCTGCGCCTGCCCCCGTTGCAGCAGCAGCGTGGCCCCCATCGTCCCGAAGGCCTGCGCCCAGGCCCGCATGATCCCCTTGAACTGATATGCATGGCCGAAATCCCTGGCCGGCAGATCCACGTACGTCAGCCCCGCCACCTGGATCACCACAAACATCCCAACCATGCCTTCGATCATGAAGGCCGGCGCCACCGCCGCCACGCCCGCACCCGGCATCGCCACATGCGACATCCACAGCAGCGCCGTGGCCATCAGCACAAAGCCGATAGAGATCAGCACGCGCTTGGGCGGCAGTACGTTGGTCAACTGGAAGTTCAGGAAGCCCAGCACCACCGTCACCAGCCCACCCAGGCTGATGAGCTGCGCAGTGGTTTCATAGCGAAACCCCAGGCCGTTCTGTAGCAGGCTCGATGAGAGAAAGCTCCACGCGCTGGCAAACATGTAATAGATGGCGTAGAAGACCATCCCCATCATGAAGCGGCGTTGCAGCGTGGCACGCAAGTCCACCCACGGCAGCGGGTGCCCGGTCTGGCGGATGCCGACCCAGATGATGAGCGCCACCACGGCAATGATCGGCACCACCTGCGCGGGCGAGCCATCCGGGTGCACGAAGCGCGCCTGCTGAAACCCGTGCAGCGCAATCAGCGCAGCCAGCCCGAACGCAATGGCAGACGGCCAGTCAAGCGAAGCGAAGTCGCCCTTGCGCTCATGCATTTTCGGGTGCGGGTAGAACGCCGCCACCAGAACGCACACCACCACAGCCACCAGCAACTGTGCAACGAAGGTGGCGCGCCAGCCAAACTGCTCGTTCAGCGCCGCCGACAGGATCGGCGACACGCAACTCAGCCCGAAGATGCCGTAGATCATCCCCTTCATCATCGTGCGGCGTTCATGCGCCGGGCTGTGCTGTACAAAGATGCGCGACGTGGAGAGCATCGGCCCGCCGCCAAACCCCTGCACGGCCCGACCAACGATCAGCATCGTGCCGCCCTCGGCTGCCGCGCACATCAGCGTGCCGACGATGAACACCCCCAGAGACAGCAGCGTGTGCTTGCGGTACGTCATGTGATCGGCCAGCCGGCCCATCACCAGAATCGCCAGGCTGGCCGCTGCCGCATAGGCCGTCACCGCCCACAGATACACATCCTGTGACGCCAGCACCCCGCCTTCGATATGCGGCCCCGCAATCGAAAACATCAGGTTGGACATGTAATCCACGCCCGTCGCCAGGCCGATCACCATGCCCACCATGCGCAACTCCATCCGGCTGCCGACAGTCGACTCAGCAGCCGGGCGACGTGGCGCGGGGGTGGGAGAAACCATGTGGTCTGTGCTTGGCGTGTTCATGCTGGGATGGTAATTTGCCTGAAAACCGGCGGAAACCGCCATCCCGCAAATTCATTGTTCAATTATGCGAACGACGGACTGGAACGACTGGGACACTTTCTGCACCGTGGCCACCCTTGGCAGCTTCACGCGTGCGGCTGACCGGCTGGGGCTGCCCAAGTCATCGGTCAGCACAGCCGTGTCACGGCTGGAGGGCAAACTGGGCGTACGCCTGTTCGAGCGTAGTACGCGCCGCCTGCGTCTGACCGATGCAGGCGAGGCCCTGCTGCGCGATGCCGGCCCATTGTTCCAGCGGCTACGCGAAGTCTCGGAAGATGCGGCGGCGACGTTTCAGTCGCCGGCGGGCACCCTGCGCATTGCCATGCCATATGAATTTGCCGCCCGACAATTTGCCGAGGTTGTGCTGGAAGTCATGCGCGAGCACACGGGCCTGCGCATCGAGGTGGATGTGGCCCCGCGCCAGATCGACCCGCTTGCCCAGGGCTACGACATCATGCTGACCGTGCCACGCGGACCGCTGCCCGATTCCGGCCTGGTCGCCCAGCGCGTATTCGACCTGCGGCGCGCGGTGGTGGTCGCCCCGCAATTGCTGGAGCGCCTGGGCCCGCTCACCCACCCGGATCAGCTGGCCGACTGGCCCTGCCTCGGTGTCTCGAACGAATCCGAATGGCAGTTCCGCACGCCCGGCGGCGAGACCATCAACCTGCCGCTGGACTTCCGCATGCGCACCTCCAACAGCGAGTTGCGCATGCAGGCCGCCATTGCCGGCCTGGGTGTCGCGCGCATCACGTCCGTATTCGCCACCGACCTGATTGCTTCGGGTGCGCTGCAAGAGGTCTTGACCCATTTCCAATCCCCGCCGATGCGGGTGTACGCCGTCTTCCCGGGCCGCCGCCTGATGCCGGCCAAGGTGAAGGTGTTCATGGACGCCTTGCACCGCCGCATCGAGCGCTCCCGCCAGCATGCCGACGTCCGGCCTACCTTCGTTGACGAAACGACACCGCCGTGGCCGCCAGAATCCCTGCTCTGATCCCAAGACGCTTTCCTCTAGATACACATACGACGATGCGCCCCTTTGCCCGCTCCCTCGCCCTTCTCCTGACCATCGGCACGCTTTGCACGACCGCCTGCTCCCGCGCCGAAGACATCGGCAGCGTCAGCACCAATTTCCGCCTCACCGGCTCCGACAAGATCGTCATCGAGGCTTTTGACGATCCGCTCGTACAGGGGGTCACCTGCTACGTATCGCGGGCCCGCACAGGTGGTATCAAGGGCACGCTGGGCGTGGCCGAAGACGTGAGCGAGGCTGCCGTGGCCTGCCGGCAGGTCGGCGACATCACCTTCGTCAAGCCGCTGCCCCAGCAGGACGACATGTTCACGCAGCGCCTGTCGCTCGTCTTCAAGACGCTGCATGTGGTGCGCACGGTCGATCGCAAACGCAACGTACTGGTCTACCTGACCTATTCGGACAAGGTCATTTCCGGTAGCCCCAAGAACAGCGTGACGGCGGTGCCGATCCCGGCCAGCCAGCCGATTCCAGTCAAGTAAGCGGCCGGAAGCGCCCTGCGCACCGCATTGGTGCGTCGCAACGTAAGCGTGGTAGCCAAACAACGCCAGCTGGTGCATACGTAGGCTTACGTATGGTGCATTGCAATATTTGGTCTATCATAGGGGTATTCCCTAACCGGGAAATCCCTAAGAGGCCAATCATGCAAAACACGAACGACCTGAAGCTGACCGACCAACTCGAACGCGAACTCATCGAGCGCGAAATGTCGGAAGGTATCTACTACTATCGCCGCCCGTCGGGCCACTCGTTCTCGTTCGCCCAGTTCTTCTCGGCAATCGCGAACCTGTTCAGCACGCAACGCACCGCCAAGGCCTAATCCGCCTGAACTGTCGATGGGCATGTGCCCAAGCTAGCTGTAGCGTCGTAGTCGCAATACCAGAAGTACCGTGCGCCGGCCGCATGTTTTCACATCAGCCGCCACACCCGCCAGGTCATGACTGCCTGGTGCCAATCGAGGGCCGGATTCCGGCCCTTTGTCATTTCTGCGGTGCATATTTTGCGCAACCCGTTGCGTGCCGCGGCATCGTCCTTTCGCCCCTGCTGCCCCCAACCGCACTGCGGTTGTCTTCTCGTTTGCCTGTGCTTTACTGAGTAGAGCCGCGACCACCGATATCGAGACCACGCGCGCATTTCCGCTGCAAGGAAGGCACACAGCGTGGCACCCGGCGCCCATTCCCCAAGGAGACTTCCATGGCGATCAGCCTCAAGCTGTCGGTCAACGGTGCGCCTGTCACCGTGAGTGTCGAACCCCATACCCTGTTGGTCCAATTGCTGCGCGAGCACCTGCGCCTGACCGGTACGCACGTTGGCTGCGACACCGCGCAGTGCGGCGCCTGCACGGTGCACATGAACGGACGCGCGGTGAAGTCATGCAACATCCTGGCCGTCCAGGCTAACGGCGCCGAGGTGACCACCATCGAAGGACTATCGAAGGATGGTGCGCTGCACCCAATGCAGGAAGCCTTTCGCGAGTGCCATGGCCTGCAATGCGGCTTCTGCACCCCCGGCATGGTGATGGCGGCAACCGCCCTGGTAGCACAGCATCCGCATCCGGATGAACACACAGTGCGCGAGCAGCTTGACGGCAATCTGTGCCGCTGCACCGGCTATCACAACATCGTGCGCGCCGTGATGAAAGGTGCCGAAGCCATGGCCGAGGACAGCAACGACGCCTCCCTGCAAAGCCTGGCCGCCGCGCGCGCCCACGCCGCCTGACCCCAGCGAGGAGACCACCATGAACGCTCCCGCAGAACCCAACAACCACCTGATCGGCGCGTCCGTCAAGCGCAAGGAAGACTTCCGCTTCCTGACCGGCGCCGGACAGTACACCGACGACATCGTCCAGGCCCATCAGTCCTATGCGGTGTTCCTGCGCTCGCCGTATGCGCATGGACGCATCAAGCACATCAACGCGGATGCGGCACGCGCGCATCCGGGCGTGCTGGCCGTGCTCACCGGCGACGACCTGGCCGCTGACAAGGTCAACGGCTTGCCCTGCGGTTGGCTGATCCACAGCATTGATGGCACGCCGATGAAGGAGCCGCCCCACCCTGTGCTCGCGCAAGGCAAGGTGCGCCACGTGGGCGACCAGGTGGCGCTGGTGGTGGCCGAATCGGTGAAGATCGCCAAGGACGCCGTCGAGATGATCGACGTGGAGTACGACGAACTGCCCGCCGTGGTGGACACCACCACCGCAGACACCGCCGGTGCCGCCGTGCACGACGACGTGCCCGACAACACCTGCTACACCTGGGGCCACGGCGACAAGGCCGCCACTAACGCCGCTTTCGCCAAGGCCGCGCACGTGACGCAGCTCGATATCGTCAACAACCGGCTGATTCCGAACGCGATCGAGCCACGTGCCGTCAACGCCAGTTACTCGCGCCAGGACGACAGCTACACGCTCTACGTCGCCAACCAGAACCCGCACGTGGAACGTCTGCTCATGTCGGCGTTCGTACTGGGCCTGACTGAAGCCAAGGTGCGCGTGATTGCGCCGGACGTGGGCGGCGGGTTCGGCTCGAAGATTTTTCTGTACCCGGAAGACGTGGCGCTCACATGGGCATCGAAAAAGGTTGGCCGGCCGATCAAGTGGACGGCTGAGCGTTCCGAATCCTTTCTGACCGACGCGCATGGCCGTGACCACGTCACGCATGCCGAACTGGCGATGGATGCTCAAGGCAACTTCCTTGCCATGCGTGTGCACACGACCGCCAACATGGGGGCGTACCTATCGACGTTTGCCAGCAGCGTGCCGACCATTCTGTACGCGACGCTGCTGGCCGGGCAGTACAAGACGCCGGCCATCTATGCCGAGGTGAAGGCGGTCTTCACCAATACTGCACCGGTTGACGCGTATCGAGGTGCCGGGCGGCCGGAAGCCACGTATGTGGTCGAACGGCTGGTCGAAACCGCCGCGCGTGAAATGCAAATCGACCCTGCAGAACTGCGCCGCCGCAACTTCATCCGCACCTTCCCGTACGCCACGCCGGTGGGCCTGACCTATGACACCGGCGACTACGAGCCCCTCCTGCAGCGCGCCATCGAACTGGCCGACGTCAAGGGCTTTGCTGCCCGCCGAGACGCATCACGCGCCAAGGGTCGGCTGCGCGGCATGGGCTACTCCTGCTACATCGAGGCGTGCGGGCTGGCGCCGTCCAACATCGCTGGGGCGCTGGGGGCACGGGCTGGCCTGTTTGAAGCCGGCGAGATCCGCGTGCATCCGACGGGCTCCGTCACGGTGTTCACCGGCTCGCACAGCCACGGCCAGGGCCATGAGACGACCTTTGCGCAAGTGGTGGCGGATCGCCTGGGCGTGCCGATTGAGAGCATCGAGATCGTGCACGGCGATACCGGCCGCATCCCCTTCGGCATGGGCACCTATGGGTCGCGCTCGATTGCCGTGGGCGGTTCGGCCATCATGAAGGCGCTCGACAAGATCGAATCCAAGGCCAAGAAGATCGCCGCGCATCTGCTGGAAGCCTCCGCTGAGGACATCGAGTTCAAGGACGGCGTCTTCCGCGTGGCCGGCACCGATCGCACCAAGACCTTTGGCGAAGTCGCCCTCACGGCCTATGTGCCGCACAACTACCCGCTCGACAAGCTCGAACCCGGGCTGGATGAAAACGCCTTCTACGACCCGACCAACTTCACCTACCCAGCCGGCGCGTACATCTGCGAGGTGGAAGTCGACCCCGATACAGGTGAAGTCCACATCGACCGTTTTGTTGCGGTGGACGACTTCGGCAACATCATCAACCCGATGATCGTCGAGGGGCAGGTGCATGGGGGGCTCGGCCAGGGCATCGGCCAGGCGCTGCTGGAGCGCTGCGTATATGACGAAACCGGCCAACTGCTGACCGGCTCGTACATGGATTACGCAATGGCCCGCGCCGGCGATCTGCCGAGCTTTACGGTGGAAACCGCCAAGGGCACACCGTGCACGCACAACCCGCTGGGCGTGAAAGGCTGTGGAGAGGCCGGAGCAATCGGCTCACCGCCAGCGCTCATCAACGCCATCGTCGACGCACTGGCGCCGCTGGGCGTGAAAGACATCCAGATGCCCGCCACGCCCCACCGTGTCTGGCAAACCATTCAAGCGGCCAAGGCCTAGGTAGAGGAGCCCACCATGTACGACTTCGAGTACCAGAAAGCCACCGACGCCCAGACCGCTGTCACCGCCCTGAAGACGCACGCAGACGCCAAGTACCTCGGCGGCGGGCAGAGTCTGCTGGCGGCGATGAAGCTGCGGCTGGCACAGCCCTCCACGCTGGTGGATGTCACGCGCATTCCCGGCATGTCGGGCATCCGCTCGCAGCCGGGTGTGATCACCGTGGGCGCGGCAACGCGCCATGCCGACGTGGCTGAGAACGACGAGATTCTCCGCATGCTGCCCGCGCTGGCGGAACTCGCCGGTGGCATCGGCGACAGACAGGTGCGCGCCATGGGTACACTGGGCGGCTCGCTCGCCAACAACGACCCCGCTGCATGCTACCCAGCTGCCGTGCTGGGGCTGAATGCCACCGTCGTCACTGAGCGGCGCAACATCGCGGCGGACGACTTCTTCCTCGGCATGTATGAAACAGCGCTGGCTGCGGATGAACTCATCACCGAGGTGCAGTTTCCCGTGCCGGACCAGGCCGCGTACGTGAAATTCCGCAACCCGGCCTCGCGCTTTGCACTGGTGGGTGTGTTTGTCAGCCGCAAGGGCAACAACGTGCGCGTGGCAGTCACAGGAGCGGCGTCGTGCGTATTCCGCTGTACACCGCTGGAGCAGGCACTGGCGGCCAACTTCACCTCGGAGGCGGCGCGCAAGGTGGTGGTATCGGCTGATGATCTGGTGGGCGATCTGCATGCCTCGCCGGAATATCGGGCGCACCTGATCCCGGTGCTGGCAGCCCGCGCCGTGGAGCACGCACTGGCCAAACACCACTAAGGAGCGGCATGCCCGTCGACTCCATCGACGACTGCATCGCGCAATTGCAGGGCCAGGGCTATTTCGCCAGCCGTGAGTTGGCGACAGCCCTGTTCCTCGCGCTGCGCATGCAGCGGCCGCTGTTTCTGGAAGGCGAACCCGGCGTCGGCAAGACCGAACTGGCGAAGGCCGCGGCCGGGCTGCTCGGCACGACGCTGCTGCGGCTGCAATGCTACGAAGGGCTGGACACCGCCAGCGCCCTCTACGAATGGGACTACCCGCGCCAGATCATGGCGCTGCGCCTGGCCGAAGCGGCGGGTGAAAAACCCCGTGCCGACACGCTCTACCGAGATGAATTCCTCCTCAAGCGCCCACTATTGCAAGCGCTGCTGCCCGATCCCGCGCGCCCCGCGCATCCCAACACGCCCCGCGTCCTGCTGATTGACGAGATCGACCGCGCCGACGAACCGTTCGAGGCGTTCCTGCTGGAGCTGCTGTCCGATTTTCAGGTGTCGATTCCGGAGTTCGGCACGGTACGCGCACAAGTCATTCCGTTGGTCATCATGACCTCCAACCGCACGCGAGAGGTGCACGACGCGCTCAAGCGGCGCTGCCTGTATCAATGGATTGGGTATCCGGACAAAGCGCGCGAGTTGCAGATCGTGGCGCAGCGCGCGCCCGAGGCTGCCGCCAGATTGCAGCAGCGCGCGGTGGACTTCGTGCACCGCCTGCGCGGCATTGATCTGTTCAAAGCCCCCGGCATAGCTGAGGCCATCGACTGGTGCCGTGCACTGGCAGCGCTCAACGTGACGGAGTTGGATCCGCAATCGGTGCAGGACACGCTGGGCGTGCTGCTCAAGTACCAAGACGACCTGGCCCGCGTGGATGCGCCGACCATCCAGCAACTGCTGGCCGCACCTGCGCTGCCGGAGTCACCATGAACACGTTAGCCGCGCCGTTACCGCCTCAGTTGCCCACCCTCGCCCGCAACGTGACGCACTTTGTGCGCCTGTTGCGCAACGCCGGCATGCCGCTCGCGCCCTCGCGCGCCGTAGATGCCATTGAAGCCATGGGCCATATCGACATTGGCCGCCGAGACGACGTCAAAGCCGCGCTGACCGCTTTGCTGGTCTCGCACCCGGACGAGCGCACGCTGTTTGATGCCGCATTCAACGTGTTCTGGCGCGACCCGGATTGGGAGGGCAAGCTGCGCGCCCTGCTGCTGCCGAAGGTGCGTGGCGGCATTCCACCCGCGCGCAGCAACCGTTTGGCTGATGCGCTGCGCGCGCAGCCGTCGACCAACCTGCCACCCGGCCCCAAGCCCGACGGCGAGCGGCACGACATCGTTGCGCCGATGGCGTTTTCTGCAAACGAAGCGCTGCGCACGCGCGACTTCGACACGCTCAACGCCGCCGAGTGGCGCACGCTGCAGCATATGATCCGGCGCCGGCGGGTACATCTGGCGCAAGAGTGCACACGTCGGCTGAAAGCCGCCTCACGCGGGCGCCATCCGGACCTGCGCGCGACCGCGCGTCAGGCCGTGCGCGCCGGTGGCGACTGGGCAGGCTGGAAGTACCGTCAGCCGGTCGACCGCACGCCCCCGCTCGTGCTGCTGCTCGACATCTCCGGCTCGATGAGCCGCTATTCGCGTGCGGTGCTGTACTACTGCCACGCGCTGCTGCAATCGCGCGAGCGCATCCAGGCCTTTCTGTTCGGCACGCGGCTGACGAACGTGTCGCGGCATCTGCGCGAGCGTGATCCGGACATCGCCGTGCAAGCCATCGCGCAGCTCGTGCCGGACTGGTCCGGCGGCACGCGCATCGGGGCAGCCCTGGCCGAGTTCAACCGCCGCTGGGCGCGCCGCACACTGTCTGGCCGAGCCACCGTGCTGCTCGTGACCGACGGTCTGGACCACGAACACATCGACCTGCTCGACACCGAGATGGCCCGCCTGGCACGCTTTGCTCACCGTATCGTCTGGCTCAACCCACTGCTGCGCTTTGCTGGCTTCGAGCCCCGGGCACGCGGCGTGCGGGCCATCCTGCCGCACGTCGACGCGATGGTGCCGGCGCATCATTTCGACAGCCTGGCGGCGCTGGAGCAGGAACTGGCGCACGCTCGCCGCGCCCCGTTTCCTCACCCCCTGCGCCCTGAGCGCTCCCCCTCCCCAGCCCTTCCGACCGCACCATGGAACTAGCCCAGACCCATCTCCTGCCCGTACCCCTGCAGACCGCCTGGGATGCACTCAACGATCCCGCCGTGCTGCAGCGCTGTATCCCGGGCTGCGAGAGCATCACCGCGGCCGGCGACAATGCCTACGAGGTCGCGATGACGGCGGCCGTCGGCCCTGTCAAGGCGCGGTTCAAAGGGCGCATGGAGCTCACCGATATGGCGCCGCCGCGCAGCTACACCCTGCACTTCGACGGCCAGGGCGGCGCCGCAGGTTTCGGCAAAGGCAATGCGCAAGTGGAGCTCGCGCCCGAGGGGCCAACGGTCACGCGGCTGTCCTACACCGCCAATGCACAGGTGGGCGGCAAGCTCGCGCAGATCGGCTCACGCTTGATTGACGGCGCTGCACGCAAATTGGCTGACGAATTCTTCCAGCGTTTTGCGGCAGAATTCGGCCCCGCTTCCGATGGCGCGGCCGCGCTCGGCAACCAGCCCGCCGAACATGCCATTCCAGATCTTGCCGCCGGCGAACTGAGGGCACACGGGGCGCCACCTGCTGCCGATACGGCGCCGATCATCAGTCCCGCCGTGCAGCCTCGCAATCCGTGGCCGTGGATCATCGTGGCTGCAGTGGCCGTGGCAGCGGCCTACCTGTTTTTGCACCACGGGGCATAATCGGGCATCCCCCGCATTGAATACCGCGCATAAGCGTAGGAAACGCATCATGGACAGCGTCGATCTTGAAGTCTTGAAAACCAGCGTGCGCTGGCTGGAACAGGGGCGGCGTGTGCTGCTCGTCACCGTTGTGAAGACCTGGGGCTCATCGCCCCGGCCTGAAGGCGCCATGCTCGCCCTGCGCGACGATGGTGTCGTCGTCGGCTCGGTGTCGGGCGGCTGCATTGAAGACGACCTCATCGACCGCGTGCGCCGCGAAGGCCTGCAGCAGGTCAAGCCTGAGGCCGTCAAATACGGCATCAGCGCTGAAGAGGCGCACCGCTTCGGCCTGCCCTGCGGCGGCACGCTCCAGCTCGTGCTGGAGCCGCTGAACGCCGCCAGCGGCCTGGATGCCCTGCTGCACGCCGTGGAAGCCGGCCAGCTTGTCGCCCGCACGCTCGACATGACCACGGGCGCAACGCAGCTGCAGCACGCCACCGTGACCGATGGCCTGCAGTTTGATGAAGAACGCCTCGTCACCATTCACGGCCCGCGCTATCGGATGCTCGTCATCGGCGCGGGGCAGCTCTCGCGTTATCTGTGCCAGATCGCCGTGGGCCTGGACTACCAGGTGACCGTGTGCGACCCGCGTGAAGAGTACAGCGAAGAATGGGATATCCCGGGCGTCGCGATGGTCCGCACCATGCCCGACGACACGGTGATGGCCATGAAGATGGATGAACGCTGTGCCGTCATCGCCCTAACGCACGACCCCAAGCTCGACGACCTGGCGCTCATGGAAGCGCTCAAGACGCCCGCCTTCTACGTGGGCGCGCTCGGCAGCCGCCGCAATAACGCCAGCCGCCGCGAACGCCTGAAAGAGTTCGACCTGACCGAGTCCGAACTGGCACGCCTGCATGGCCCGGTCGGCATCTACATCGGCAGCCGCACGCCACCGGAGATCGCCATCTCCATCCTGGCCGAGGTGACGGCTGCCAAGAACGGCGTTTCGCTACCGACCCTCCTGCAGGTGGAAGGGGCCAAGGCCGCGCGCGAAATTGCGGCCAATGCCACGTCCAGCTGCGCAGTGCCGCATGCCTAAAGTCAACCTTCTAGCGCGAAAGGTCTACAAAAGGGCGTGCCGAAAGGCGCTTGAAAGGTTACATTCTTATAAATCGCTGATTCTGCGCGGCGTCTGACCGCACCGCATAACACCTGTCACGCGGCACGGCGAGTCTCGCACCTTGCGCGCCCTGCAGATGCGCCCGTTTGGGGCATGCGCGCACCACCAGCGTTCCGTGTCCGCACATGCGGCACCGATGCGGTTATTGGCAGGCGGGTTGGTCGCTCGCTTCGCACTTCAAAGATTTCGAGCTTTCTCGCATGAGTATTCTGCTAACCGGCGCGACCGGTTTTGTGGGCGGCGCTATTGCCGCAGATCTGTCCGCCAAGGGTCTACTGGGCGACACGCGCTTTGCCGTGCGCGGCGACACGCCCGCGGATGGGCTCACGCGCCTGCGCAACAACCTGCGCCGGTTCCAGTTGCCGCAAGCCGTGCTGGACGGCATCACCGAATCGCAGATCGTGCTGTTCGACCTGCGCGACGCCGGCCAGGCCAAGCTGGGCGATCCGGAAGTCATCATCAACTGCGCAGCACTGGCAACGTTCTCGAACCATCCGTCGCTATGGGATACCAACGTGGGCGGCGTGCTGGCGCTGGGCCGGCTGGCTGCGCAGGGCTCACGCCTCAAGCGTTTCCTGCAGATCGGCACAGCCATGTCGTGCGGCCAACTGGCCAATCGCCATGTAGACGAAAGCTGGGATGTGCCGCCGATCGAGCAGCACGCCGTGCCCTATACGTATTCCAAGGGGATGGCCGAGTTGAAGCTGCGCGAAGTCGTGCCCGAGTTGCCGCTGGTGGTGGTACGGCCGTCCATCGTGGTCGGTCACAGCACGCTGGGCTGCGAGCCCTCGGGCAGCATCTTCTGGATGCTGCGCATGGTGGCCATGCTGGAGACCTTCAGCTGTCAGCTGTCGGACCGTGTAGACATCCTGCCGGTGGACGACTGCGCCGAGGCCATCGTCAGGCTGGCGACCAAGCCCACGCTGGCGCACGACCTGTACCACATCAGTGCCGGCGATGCGAACTCCGAGCGCATCGAAACGCTTTACCCGCGCTTCAAGCGCTGCAAGACCCCGGAAGAAGACGCCCAGGCGCTCGCCGGGTACGTGTATCAGGAAAAAATCGCTGAGAAAGCACTGGCGCGTAAATTCCTGAGCATGACGGGTGACGGCAATGTGCGACTGGTTGCGCGCTGCATCCACCTGTATGCCAAGTTCGCCAGCATGAGCTACGTGTTCGACAACACGCGACTGGTGCAGGAGACCGGCTTCCAGCCGCGCTCCCTGCTCGCCTACCTCGACCGCTGCCTCGATACGTCGGACGCCGTGCCGATTCCCGAGCAGATGCAGTGGGACTATAAGTAGCCGTCTGGCCTATCCGGCTCGCACGGCGTGTCATGGCGCCGTGCTATAACCATCGGCGCCTCATTTAGCACCTGAGCAAGACTCCGGTCTGCATAACAAGGAGCCGCCGATGCAGCTGCAAGCCCTCATTCATCTCAATTTCGCCACGTTGCTGGATTCGTTCATCAGCCTTGCCGCCGCGTTTGCGCTCGGCTCGATGATCGGCTTCGAGCGGCAGGTCAGGCAGCGGACGGCGGGCTTGCGCACCAATGCGCTGGTGGCGGTGGCGGCGGCAGCCTTCGTTGATATGGCCGCGCAGATCGGCACCGCATCGGATACCACCCGCGTGATTGCCTACGTGGTCTCGGGTGTGGGCTTCCTGGGTGCCGGCACCATCATGAAGGAAGGGCTGAACGTGCGTGGGCTGAATACCGCTGCCACGCTGTGGGGCTCGGCCGCCGTAGGCGCGGCGGCGGGCTCGGACCTGATCGGCCAGGCCGTGTTGATCTCGTTGTTCGTGCTGGCCTCCAACATCCTGCTGCGGCCCGTGGTGAACCGCATCAACCGCACGCCGCTGGATAACCAAGCCAGCGAAGTCACGTACACGATGTGCGTGATCTCCACCAGCAATCGCCAGAAAGAGGCCCTGGCCGATCTGGAGCGCCTGCTGGAAGAAGCCAGCTATCCCGTCAGCGATCTGTCGGTCGAGCCCTTTGGCGAAGACCACGTGGAAATCGAAGCCATGCTGATGTCCACCGCGGTGAATGCCTCCGAGCTGGACCGCATCGTCAGTGCACTGCAAGCACAGCCGCACATCGCCCAGGCGTTCTGGAACCCGAGCACGACGGAGTAGCCGCTGCGCTTAAAGCTCCTGTGTGGCCGCCAGGGCGATGATCTTGGCCCAGCGCTTCGCTTCCTGGCGATTGCGCATCGGGATCTGCCAATCCGCCTGCGTCTGATGCTTCAGGCGCAGCACAAGAGACCATGCGCCGTCGCGCTCAACCGCATCGGCACCGGCAATATCAGCAAAGAGGAATCGCGCGTCCTGGTCATGCAGACGCAATGACCCGCGCTTTTGTTCGGCATCAACAGCAATCTGCCCCCAGCTCCCGCTCAAGGACACAATCCGCTGGCCCTTCACGTTGACGCCATGCACCGCACGGTGGCGGCGGATCAGGCTGACGACGGCCCCGGTGATGAGCGCTGCCGCGGTCAATACCGCAGCGCCGCCCGCGATGGCCCCGTACGCTGCTGCAACCGATACGTACAGCCGGACTGCGCCGTAGATGAGCAGACCAACCAGCGCAAACGCAGCAATGATGAACGGCATGGCGTGATTCCTTGATCCTTGAATAGGCGTTCCGGTTATATCAACCGAAACGGCGTTCAAGGCAAGTCATTGCCACACATGCCGATCAAAACGACCGCTTGTATCCAATCCGGTGTCGATATGCTCACGCCAGCCGGAAGGCTGCGATAGCGGCGTTCAGCACCTGCGCCTGTTCTTCCAGCGACTCGGCCGCTGCGGCCGCCTGCTCCACCAGCGCAGCGTTCTGCTGCGTGGCTTCGTCCATCAGCGTGACAGCCTTGTTGACCTGCTCGATGCCCGAGCTTTGCTCGTTGGAGGCGGCTGCAATCTCGCCCATGATGTCGGTCACACGGCGAATGGAGGCGACGATGTCTTCCATGGTGGTGCCGGCACGCTCGGCCAGCGCACTGCCCGTCTCCACCTTGGACAGCGAGGCCTCGATCATCTCCTTGATCTCCTTGGCCGCCGCTGCGCTGCGCTGCGCGAGGTTGCGCACTTCACCGGCCACCACGGCAAAGCCACGGCCTTGCTCGCCTGCGCGAGCGGCCTCCACGGCGGCGTTCAGCGCCAGGATGTTGGTCTGGAAGGCAATGCCGTCAATCACACCGATGATCTCGGACACCGTGCGCGAGGACGCGCTGATCTCGCGCATGGTCGCCACCACGTCGGTCACCACTGCACCGCCCTGGCTGGCCACGTGGGATGCACTGTCAGCCAGTTGGCTGGCCTGACGGGCGTTGTCCGCGTTCTGGCGCACGATGGAGGTCATCTCTTCCATGCTGGATGCGGTTTCCTCCAGCGAGCTGGCCTGCTCTTCCGTGCGCTGCGAAAGATCGGCATTGCCGGCAGCAATCTGCTTGGTGGCCGCGCCGATCGATTCGGAACCGGTGCGCACACGGCGCACGGTATCGGTCAACGCGCCCTGCATGCGGGCCAGACCTTCGAGCAGGCGGCCCATCTCGTCCTGACGGTCAACACGCACGGGCTGCGTCAGATCGCCAGCGGCGATGCGGTCAAACTGTGCCAGCGTGGCGTTCAGCGGGCCGACAATGGCGCGCAGCAGCGACCATGCGCACACCAACGCCACCAGCAACGCAAAAACGATGGCGGCAATCACGATCATGCGGAAACGCGCGTAGGCCTCGCGCGATTCATCGTAGTTGGCTTTGGAAAAGGCCAGCTGTTTCTTGCTCAGCGCCAGGCTGGTGTCATTCGAATCGCGGAAGGCCTTGGAGACTCCCTTCTCCATGATCTTGTCAGCCGTGGCGCGGTCACCGGCGCGCAGTGCCTTGATGATGTCGCGCAGCGTGCCTGATGCGGCTTCACGCTTGGTGGCGACTTCCTTGGCCAGGCGCTCCTCCTCATCGTCGCGCGGCAGGGCCAGGTACTTCTTCCATGCCTCGTCCGAGCGGGTGATCAACTCTTCGGTGCGGTCAAGCAACTGCATGGCGCCCTTGTCTTCCGGGTACAGCATCGCCTTGTCGAGCGCGGTGCGTGCGCGGGTGAGACTCAGGTCGGATTCGCCCAGGGCAAGCGCAGACGGAAACTGGTTGGTGAACGTCTGTTCATGTGCACGATTGGCATCACGCAGGCCAAGCAGCCCAGCCACACCAATCAGTAAGGCCAGCAGAAACAGGATGGAAACCGTGAGCACCAGGCGGGTGCGGATGGTCAATCGGGCAGACATGGGCGCGGCGAAGGTAACGTGCGCGGCTTCTCACGCAGGCGCGACGATCGCGCCGGGCGGCCGGCTACCTTGGCACTATCGGTCGCCCGCGGCGGGAACTTGAGGGCGGCATGCACAATGCATCACCTGACACCGCCCCTGGCTCAAGGCTTTAGCCTGCCTTGCCCTTGCGCGCCTGCCGATAGTCCTCCGCAAACTCGGCCCACTGCTTGAGCGACACCTTCCGCCCGTGCGTGGCCAGCTTGAGCGCGGATTTGCGCCACGCCGTGCCGGCTGCATAGTCCTGCACAGCCTCGACCAGATCAGTCCCGAGGCGGCCGCAACTGCGCAGATGACACCACGCGGCCACACGGGCCATGGTCTGCAGCGCGTCGTCCAGATTGGCGACGACGTGCTTGCCGGAGCCCAACTCCACGCGATCAGCCGTAGGTTGCAGGCTTTTGACCACGTACGACTTCGGCTTTTCACCCTTGGCTCCGTAGACGACGCCGCGCAGCAACGCCGGTGAAATCGCCTGCGAGATGCGCTGGATGCCAACCACACGCCCTGCCTCGCTATGCCACGGCGCCACGCTGCATGCGTCGCCCAGCACGCCGGCCCAAACGCTCGGTACGGAGAGCTTGATGTCGATCAGACGCAGGGTGTCGGGGGCGTTCTCGGGGCGGGCCAGCACCGAATAGCGTTCCAGCCCCAGGCTGCCCGTGCCGGCAATGCGACGCGCGACATCCACAGCAACGAAGCGTTGGCCGTGTCCGTTCCCCTGCTCGGAATACGCCTGGAGAATGCGGCGCGCGCGTTGGGCCTCTTCCTTGCTGGCACGCAATGTGCGGCGCCCATCGATGCGCAGGTTGATCTGGTTACCGTTACGCTCGGTGCGCTCGGCCAGATACGTCGCGCGGTTGCGCCTGCGCAGGCCGCGCAGCAGGGTACGCACGATGCCGGTAGCGGTGGCGCGCTCAACCCAGCGTGGTTTGCCGTCGACCAGCGCCGCAGCATAGGTATCGAGAAACCGCCGGCAGAGGTTGTTTGCGTCTTCATCAGCCAGCTTCCAGCTACATGCGGCCACCTGCAGGCTCGACAGCACGCGCACGAGGTCGACGGTAAACGGCGCGGTCAGCGCTTCGTCAAAATCGTTCATGTCGAAGTAGACCAGGCCGTTATCGCCCTTGAAGCTGCCGAAGTTCTCCAGGTGCAGATCGCCGCAGACCAGCGTGCGGGGCGCTTCGTGCATGAGCGGCGCATCGATCATCGATGCCGCATACAGATTGTTGGTGCCGCGAAAGAATGAGAACGGATCGGCGGCGATGGCAGCCAGCTTGCGCGTGAGGCGCTCCGGGTCTCGCCCGGCGTTGTACTCAAGAATGACGCGGGTACTCTCGTGCATGGTCGGCCTTATCGATTGTTGGAGTGGAGTGTGGGATCAACGTGTGCATGCAGGCCACTGGGCTAAGCGTGGACGACACCGCGGCCCATCTGCCCCTTGCCCTTCGGGTTGGCCCGAGTGGGGGCCATCTGCTTTGTCGGCTTGCAATGGGAATGCTCCCTTGCAAGGCGTCCTTCGCGCATCTGGCCCCCACTCGGACCGACATGCGCACGCTTCATAGGTAGACAGCCCCATGCCCTCGAAAATCGAAGATTACGCCCTGATCGGCGATTGCGAAACCGCTGCGCTGGTCTCTCGCAACGGTTCCATCGACTGGCTATGCTGGCCCCGGTTCGATTCAGGCGCCTGTTTTGCCGCCCTGCTGGGCACGCCTGATCATGGCCGCTGGCAGATCGCGCCACAATGTGCCGCTGGTCGTGTCAACCGGCGTTACCTGCCTGGCACGCTTGTGCTGGAGACCATTTTCGAGACTGACACCGGCACCGTCAGCCTGACCGACCTGATGCCCGTACGCCTGCCGGGCACGCCCAGCGCGCGCGACGATACGTCGGATCTCGTGCGCATCGTGCGAGGCATTTCGGGTGCGGTTGCCATGCGCATGGACCTGACGT
The DNA here is from genome assembly GCF_958415495.1 of Ralstonia flaminis. Taxonomy (NCBI): domain Bacteria; kingdom Pseudomonadati; phylum Pseudomonadota; class Betaproteobacteria; order Burkholderiales; family Burkholderiaceae; genus Ralstonia; species Ralstonia flaminis. Next base: position 46,779 of record NZ_CATZLL010000004.1, read on the forward strand.
TGCGCTTCGACTACGGCACCTCTGTGCCGTGGGTCAGTCGCGTGGTCGAAACCACCGGTGCCCCTGCCAACAGCGCATGCGACAACGCCGACTGCGTACTGCGAGCCATTGCCGGCCCCGACATGGTGACGCTGCGCACGCCGGCCCCGCTCCGCGGCGAGAACCTCTCCACCGTGGCCGAATTTACGGTGGCCGAAGGCGAGGCCATACCTTTCGTGCTGACGCACTCTCCTTCGCATCTACCGCTGCCGGCCTCCATCGACGCACTGGAAGCCCAGCTCGACATCGAGGCGCGCTGGCGCGCGTGGTCGAGTCGGTGCCAGGGCGCCGATGAATGGACGCAGGCTGTCGAGCGCTCGCTTATCACGCTCAAGGCGCTGACGTATCACCGTACCGGCGGCGTGGTCGCCGCGCCCACCACATCGCTGCCCGAACAGCTTGGTGGCGTACGCAACTGGGATTACCGCTATTGCTGGCTGCGCGACGCCACCCTCACGCTGCTCGCCCTCATGAACGCCGGCTATTACGATGAGGCACGCGCCTGGCGCGCCTGGCTTGAACGCGCCATCGCCGGTAGTCCTGCGCAAGTGCAGATCATGTACGGCATTGCCGGTGAACGCCGTCTGGGCGAATGGACCGTCCCCTGGCTGCCCGGCTATGAAGGCGCACAACCCGTGCGCGTTGGCAATGCAGCAGCGCAGCAGCTCCAACTCGATGTCTACGGTGAACTGATGGATGCGCTTTACCTTGCCCGCAAGGGCGGCCTGGCGGGTGATGACGCATCCTGGTACTTGCAAGTCGCACTGATGACGCATCTGGAAGACATCTGGCAGTCCCCCGACGAAGGCATCTGGGAGGTGCGTGGCCCATCCCGGCACTTCACGCATTCCAAGGTGATGGCGTGGGTGGCGTTTGACCGCGCCGTCAAAAGCATCGAGCAATTTGGCGTGGAAGGCCCCCTTGAGCGCTGGCGCGCGGTGCGCGACCGCATTCATGCTGAGGTCTGCACGCGTGGCATCCACCCACGCCGCGGCTGTTTCGTGCAGAGCTACGGCGGCGAAGAGGTGGATGCCGCTCTACTGATGCTGCCGCTGGTTGGCTTCCTGCCCGCAACGGACACGCGCATCCAGGCCACGGTGCGCGCCATCGAGGACGATCTGCTCGTCGATGGTCTCGTACGCCGCTATCGCACGGAGGCCGTGGCGGATGGACTGCCCGAGGGCGAAGGCGTCTTCCTTGCGTGCAGCTTCTGGTACGTCGACAACCTTGTCCTCCAGGGCCGCGATGCAGAAGCGCGTGCGTTGTTCGTGAAGCTGCTGGCGCTGCGCAATGACGTGGGCTTGCTGTCGGAAGAGTACGACCCGCGCGTGCGTCGGTTGGTCGGCAACTTTCCGCAGGCGTTCTCGCATATCGCGCTGGTAAATTCGGCGTTGGCATTGTCCGCCGCAGCCGATCATGTCAGCCAGCGAACGCGTACCTAGAAACCGGAATCCGCCGTCCCGGTAGAATGGCGGCCCTGCTGATTCAACTGCCCCCTGCCATGCCCGACGACATTTCCAGTGCGCCCGAAAGCACCCTGCTCGGCCGCCCCGACAGCCCGTGCGTTGGCATCTGCTCAACCCTCTTCGATGAGGTCTGCCAAGGCTGCGGGCGCACCCAGCTGGAAGTCAGCAACTGGGTGTTCATGACCGATGACGAGCGCAACGCCGTCTGGACGCGCATCCTGGCCGAAGGCACAGCCCAGGGCTACAACGCTGACGGCAGCCGCAAGTAAGCCCCAAAAGAAAACCCGGCCGAAGCCGGGTTTTTTGTTGATGCAGCAGACGCGTCAAGCCGTCTGAGCGGGCTTGAGCTGCAGCGCCTTGTACTCCAGGAACTCCTCCAGCCCGTACTTGCCGTTCTCGCGCCCGTTGCCGGACTGCTTGTAGCCGCCAAACGGCGCCTGCATGTTGAACGGCCCACCGTTGATGTCGACCTGCCCCGTACGAATGCGTCGCGCCACGCGAATCGCCCGCGCCTCATCCCCCGACCACACGCCGCCGCCCAGGCCGTAGATGCTGTCGTTGGCGATGCGGATGGCGTCATCCTCGTTGTCGTAGCAGATCACGGTGAGCACCGGGCCGAAGATCTCTTCGCGCGCGACGGTGTCCGTGGTCTTGACGTTGCCCAGCACGGTCGGCTTGACGAAGAAGCCGGTGGACAATCCTTCCGGAGCATCGGTACCACCGGCGATGAGTTCAGCCCCCTCTTCCAGACCCTTGCGGATGTAGCCCAGCACACGATCGCGCTGCACGGCGGAGATCAGTGGGCCCAGGCGCGTGGTCTCCTGCGCGGGGTCGCCCGGCACGTAGCTCGCCGCAAATTGCGCGGCCAGCGCCTTGACCTCTTCATACTTCGCACGGGGCACCAGCATGCGGGTGTGCGCCGAGCAGGTCTGCCCGGAGTTCAGGAAGCACGCCGACAGCGTTCCCTTGACCGCAGCCGACAAATCCGCGTCATCCAGGATTACAGAGGCGGACTTGCCGCCCAGCTCCAGCGCCACACGCTTGACCGATTGCGATGCCAGTTCGGCCACGCGCTTGCCCGCACGCGTCGAGCCCGTGAACGACACCATGTCGACATCCGGATGGCTTGCCAGCACTTCACCCACCACCGGGCCATAGCCGGTAACAAGGTTGAACACGCCCGGCGGCAGGCCAGCTTCTTCAATGACCTCCGCCAGCACAAACGCGTTGAGCGGTGCCACTTCCGATGGCTTGAGCACCACCGTGCAGCCAGCGGCCAGCGCGGGGGCAACCTTCAGCGTGATCTGATTGAGCGGGTAGTTCCATGGCGTGATGGCGCCCACCACACCCACCGGCTCGCGCACCACCAGCGAATTGGCGACCTGCTCTTCAAATTCAAATTTGCCGAGCAGCTTGGCGAAGTTGCCCCAGTTGAACACCGGGCCGCCCACCTGGATGGCGCGCGCCAGCTTGATCGGCATGCCGACTTCACCGGCAATCAGCTGCGCCAGCTCTTCACTTCGGGCCTTGAGACCGTCGGTGATCTTCTGGATGTACTCGGCGCGCTTGGCCACGGGCGTGGCAGCCCATCCGTCGAACGCAGCGCGGGCGGCCGCCACGGCGGCTTCGGCATCGGCAGCGCTGCCTTCAGGGATCGTCCCCATCACCTCTTCGGTGGCCGAATGAATCACTTCAATGACGCCCTTGCCCTGCGGCGCCACCCACTTGCCATTGATGAAAAGCTTGTCGCGTTGCTGCATCGTTGCTTGTCTCGCTCTGGTGGATGCGCGGTCTGCGCGTTGTGCTATCCGGGTTGTGACTAGGATCGCCGTCGCTACCCGGGCGGTTATGATCGTCCTATTGTAGAGCCAGCAGAGCGCGCACTGCAGACGCGCCGGCCGAGGGAGACACGCATGACCGCCAGCATCTACCAGAAAACCGACAAGGGGCAGGAAGAAATCCGCACGCGCGCCTACCACCTGGATCAGAAACACCGCGCACTGCTGCTGATGGTCAACGGCGAAAAGACCTGCGACGAGATCCTCGTCCAGCTCGCGCCACTGGGCATGAACCAGGCGGTATTCGAAGAACTGGAGCACGCCGGGTATATCCGCTCACACGGGATGTCGGCAACGCCCGCCAAAAGTGAAGCTGCCTCCGCACCAGACACGCCTGCCGCGCCCGTGCCAAGCGCTGCCTCTGGCGAGCGCGGCGTTGAAGGCTATCAGCGCCTCTACCGCTTCTATACCGAGACCATCAGCCGTTACCTCGGCCTGCGCGGCTACCTGCTCGAAATGAAGGTGGAAAAGGCCGGCAATGTGGCCGACCTCGTCGCCCTGCGCGACGCACTCAAGGCCGCACTCGCCAAGGCGCGCGGCGAGCCGGAAGCCGCCAACGTGATCGCCCAGCTTGATCTGCTGATCGACGAGGCGACAGGCTAGGGTTGCACGTGCAGGCAACAAAAAAGGCAGCGCGAAGCTGCCTTTTTTGTGGAGTACGTGTGAGGTACTCAGACCTCCACGCCCTGGCTCTGCAGGTACTCGTCGTAAGTGCCGAGATAGTCGGTCAGCGTGCCGTTCGGGCGCACTTCGATAATGCGCGTGGCCAGGGCACTGATCAATTCGCGGTCATGCGACACGAAGATCAGCGTGCCTTCGAACTTGTCCAGCGCGATCTGCAGCGACTCAATCGACTCCATGTCCATGTGGTTGGTCGGCTCGTCCAGCGCCAGCACGTTGTGGCGGCCCAGCATCAGCTTGCCCCAGATCATGCGGCCCTTCTCGCCACCCGAGAGCACTTTGACGCTCTTCTTGATGTCGTCGGCCGAGAACAGCAGACGGCCCATCGTGCCGCGCAGGGATTGGTCATCATCACCGGCCTGCGTCCACTGGCTCATCCAGTCCATCAGGTCACGGTCTTCGGGGAATTCTTCGTAGGTGTCCTGCGGCATGTAGCCGACATTGGCGTGCTCGGCCCACTTGACGGTGCCGCCGTCGATCTCGATACCGCGCTGCACGCCGGTCTTGACCGCGCCGTTCAGCAGCGAACGCAGCAGCGTGGTCTTGCCCGCGCCGTTCTCGCCGATGATGGCAATACGCTCGCCGGCACGCACAGCCATGGTCAGGTTGTCGAAAATCTTGCGGTCGTAGGTCTTGCGCGCGTTCTCGGTTTCCACCGCCAGGTTGTGCAGCTTCTTCTCGAACTCGAAGCGCACGAACGGGTTCTGGCGCGACGACGGCTTGATGTCTTCCACCTTGATCTTGTCGATCATCTTCAGGCGCGACGTGGCTTGGCGTGCCTTGGACTTGTTGGCCGAGAAGCGGCGCACGAAGTCCTGCAGGTCGGAGATGCGCTCCTTGGCGCGCGCGTTGGCGGCCTGCAGGCGTTCACGCGCCTGCATGGAGGCTTCCATGTAGTCGTCGTAGTTGCCCGGATAGACCTTGAGCGTGCCGTAGTCCATGTCGGCCATGTGGGTGCAGACCGAGTTCAGGAAGTGGCGATCGTGGGAAATGATGATCATCGTGGAATTGCGCTCGTTGAGCACCGATTCCAGCCAGCGGATCGTGTTGATGTCGAGGTTGTTGGTCGGTTCGTCCAGCAGCAGCACGTCCGGGTTCGAGAACAGTGCCTGGGCCAGCAGCACGCGCAGCTTCCATCCCGGAGCGACGCCGCTCATCGGGCCGCTGTGCTGGTCGGTCGGGATACCGACGCCCAGCAGGAGCTCACCAGCGCGCGCTTCGGCGGTATAGCCATCGTATTCGGCGTACTTGGCCTCCAGGTCGGCGGCCTTCATGTAGTCGTCGTCGGTGGCTTCCGGGTTGGCGTAGATGGCGTCGCGCTCTTGCGCGGCAGCCCACATTTCGGTGTGGCCCATCATCACCACGTCCAGCACGCGCATGTCTTCGTAGGCGAACTGGTCCTGGCGCAGCTTACCCAGGCGCACGCCCGGTTCCAGCATCACGTTGCCGGCGCTCGGCTCCAGATCACCGCCCAGAATCTTCATGAAGGTCGACTTGCCACAGCCGTTGGCACCGATCAGGCCGTAGCGATTGCCCTCGCCAAACTTGACCGAGATGTTCTCGAACAAGGGCTTGGGCCCGAACTGCATGGTGATGTTGGCGGTGGAAAGCACGTGGAAACCTTGATTGGAAAGCGGTGATCTGGCGCGGCAGGCATTTAGCCGTCCGCCATTTAGGGAACCTGGGATTTTACCATCCGGAGATGACCCGGACAGACAAGCAGTCTAGCCGCGCAGCGTCGGATAGCCGGTCAAGTGCAGCGTAAAGCCCGTGGCGTCGATGTCCAGCGCGGCCTGCGCGCCAATCGGCAGCGTCGCCTTGGTCGGGCAATGGCCGAACGGCAGGCCGGTGACGACCGGAATCGGCAGCCGCGCGGCCAGGTAATCGCACATGGGGCTGAAGTCGTAACCCGCGTCGTACGGCGTGGTGCGGTAGCCAGAAAAATCGCCGAGCATCAGTACTTGCTGGCGCTCCAGCACACCGGCCTGCTGCAGTTGCAGCAGCATACGCTCAACCCGATACGGATGCTCGTTGATGTCTTCAACGAAGAGGATGCCGCCGTCGATCTTGGGCAGATATGGGGTACCAACCAGGCTGCACAGCATGGCCAGATTGCCGCCCCACAGCGTGCCGGCAATGCGCCCTGGGCGAGCCGTGGTCTGCGGAACATCCACGCGCAACGCGTAGTTTGGGCTGCGCAGGATGCCCCAGAAATGCTCGACCATGTAGGCGTCCACCTCGGGCAGCGCGAAATCCGAGCACAGGTGCGGCCCGGCAAATGTCACGCCGCCCGTCGCGGCCAGATACCCCAACGAAAACGCCGTGAAATCACTATGGCCGACGATGATGGCATCGGTGGCCTGCGCACGCTGGTGGATGGCCGCAAAGTCGATGCGGTCCAGCAACCGCGTCAGCCCGTAACCGCCGCGGATAGCCATGGCGATTTCCTGACCGCTGCCGGTGCCGATCTGGTGCAGATCGGCCAACCGTGCATCGTCGTCGCCGGCAAAGCGCTGATGTTGGCGCACGAGGCATTCCGTATTCACCAGCTCGCAGCCCTGCGCCCGCAGCGCCGCAGCGCCGCGCTTTGCGAGCTCAGCATCGTTCGGGTAGCCAGAGGGAGCGATCAGGCGGACGGTGGTCGGCATGCGGTCAGTTCAGGTCGGATCGGATTCGGTGGAAGCCAGCCGCGCAGCACGTTGGCTCGCACGACGCTCGGCAAAGAAGGCGCGCAGCATGTCGCCGCATTCCTGCGCGAGCACGCTGCCAGTGATGGCGGTCTGGTGGTTCAGGCGTGTCTCGGCAAACAGGTCGAGGATGCTGCCCGCAGCGCCGGTCTTGGGATCGGGCGCGCCATAGACGACGCGTGCCACACGGGCATGCAGCATGGCGCCAGCGCACATCACACACGGCTCCAGCGTCACGAAGACTTCGCAGTCGGGCAAGCGGTAGTTGCCAAGCTTTTCGGCAGCCTGGCGCAGGGCACGCATCTCGGCATGCGCAGATGGGTCGTGCGTGCCGATCGGCGCGTTGTAGCCGACGCCGACGATCTCGTTGCCGCGCACCACCACCGCGCCTACGGGCACTTCGCCCTGTCCCCACGCAAACTTGGCCTGCACCAGCGCCTGCTGCATCCAGTAGCCGTCACGCTCGTGGGCGGACATGTCGGCGGGCGGCGTGAGGACGTGGGGCGTGGTCATGCGTATCGCGGCGTGTCGGGACAGTCCGATCAATCCTGCTCGTGCGGGCGCGCGAGCTTCACGTCGGCCCAGCAGTTGGGCGTTTCGTACAGCACCAGCTTGGACAGGCGCAGATGGTGCCCGAACGTATTGCGGAACACGGGTTCGAGAATGTCGAACGCGACTTGCGCGAGGTTCTCGACGGTCGGCACGTCGTTCAGCACAACGGTCTTGTGACCGCCTTCCATGTCGTTCAGGAATTTGACCAGCTTCGTGTCGCCGCGATAGACCAGGAACGCGTGGTCCCACAGGTCGACGAGGTGCTTGTTGGCAAGCTGCTTGACGTCGCCAAAGTCGAGGATCATGCCGTCGTCGGCGGCCTTGTCGTTGTGCAGGACTTCGCCGGTGAGCGTGAGTTCAAGCTGATAACGGTGGCCGTGCAGGTTGCGGCACTGGCCAGCGTGGCCGGGGATGCGATGGCCGGCATCAAACTCGAGCCGGCGCGTAATGGAAACGGTCTTGGTCATGGAGCGCAAAGGACTGGGCGGCAGCGAACGCCGCAAAACGGCTGGAACGACTGGGACAAAATGCTGCGGCCCGCCTTAGCGGATGCCCAGCATCTTATGGGTTTGCAGCGACAGGCGCCAGCGCGGGCGGCGCTGGCACAGCGCAACGGCTGCCGCCGTATTCTGCCGCGCAAGCGGACCATCCATGGCTTGCAGGAAGAAATGCTGGAAATCCAGCCGTTCATATGCGTCCAGGTCTTGCCCGTCTTGCGGGATCACGACCTTCAACTCATCGCCACGTGTGACGACCAGCTCCGAGCCCATCTTCGGGCTCACGCACACCCAGTCGATGCCCTCGGGCACGGCGATGGTGCCGTTGGTCTCGATGGCGATTTCGAAGCCGCGTGCGTGCAGCGCGTCGATCAGGGGGGTGTCCAGTTGCAGCAGCGGCTCGCCACCGGTGCAGATGACGAGCGGCTTGCCGCCCGCGGCGTCGGCCGGCCATTCTGCGGCGACGGTATCGGCCAGGGCATCTGCGGTGGTGTATTTGCCGCCTTGCGTGCCATCCGTGCCAACAAAGTCGGTGTCACAGAACTGGCAGACGGCGGTGGCGCGATCGGCTTCGCGCCCGCTCCAGAGGTTGCAGCCGGCAAAGCGGCAGAAGACGGCTGCGCGGCCGGTGTTGGCACCCTCGCCTTGCAGCGTGTAGAAGATTTCCTTGACGGCGTAAGTCATGTCTGAACGGTGGCATTCACAGGAAGATGATGCAAAAGCACTCCATTTCCCGCGCAAACCGTACCAGTACCCACTAGTGAATAACCCGATATTGTTTCACAAATCGGGGTTATCCGCAGAAGGACGCCAGCGTCACAAACGAAAACGCACCCTCCGGTGTCAGCCACGCCGCAAAGACCAACGCCGCGCTGGTTGCCGCCAGCGCCCACGCCGCCCAACGTTTGAGTCGCCCGTTCATGCTGGTTGCACGACAGGCTTGCGCGCCAATTGACGGTCATCGATCGGCCAGTGCAGCAGCGCGGCCACTATGCCGAGTACCATCGCGCCAATCCAGATGGCGTCGTACGAGTGCAGGCGGTCGTACACCACGCCACCCAGCCACACCCCAAGAAACGCACCAACCTGGTGGCCCAGGAACACGAACCCAAACAGCGTGCCGATATAGCGCACCCCAAACACCTGCGACAGCAGCCCATTGGTGAGCGGCACCGTGCCCAGCCACAGCAGCCCCATCACGATGGCAAACCCATACAACGTAACCGGCGACAGCGGCAGCAGAATGAACAACGCAATCGCCGCTGTGCGAATCAGGTACAGCAGCGACAGCAGATACTTGCGCCGGAACAGCCCGCCCAGCGCGCCGCAGTAGTAGGTGCCGACGATGTTGGCGGCCGCAATCAACGCCAGCGCAATCATGCCGTGCCGCGCCGTCAACCCCTTGTCGAGCAGGTATGCCGGCATGTGAGCCCCGATAAAGGCAAGCTGGAACCCGCACGTCAGAAAGCCGAGGTTCAACAGCCAGAAGCCTGGATGCGCAAAAGCCTCGCGGATGGCGGCTCCCATGCTCTGGTGCGCCTCCTGCGCCACGGCGGTGGCAGCCTTCTCACGCAGCGGCGCGGCCAGCGGCAGGAATACCGCCATCACCACGGCCATGACCACCAGCGCCGTCACCCAGCCGACGTTGCTCAGCAGCCCCTGCGCCGTCGGCACCATGATGAACTGGCCGACACCGCCCACCGCGCCCGCCACACCCAACGCCCAGCTACGCCGCTCAGGTGGCGTAAGCCGGCTGATCGCGCCGTACACCACGCCGAATGAGGTGCCGGAGAGCCCCATGCCGATCAACCCGCCCGCCGATAACGTAAAGCCCAGCGGCGTGCCCGCATGCGCCATCAGGACCAAACCCAGCGCATAGACGACGATACCCGCGACCACCACCTTGGCCGCCCCAAAGCGGTCCGCCAGCATGCCGGCAAACGGCTGCGCCGCGCCCCAGATCAGGTTTTGCAGTGCGATGGCCAGGCCGAAGGTCTCGCGCGTCCAGCCGTGGTCCATGGTAATGGGCACCAGGAACAGGCCCTGCACGTGTCGGATGCCCAGCGCCAGGCCGATCACCGCCCCGCCGGCCAGTACCGGCAGCCAAGGCGATTGCGTCAACGATTTCGATGTCATGGGTGTGTTCTCCGTGGCGACTGACATTCCTATCCTGCAGGCGTGCGTTTGACTGGAATGTCGTCCGATGGCTTATTAAACTTCGCCACATTGGGGTTCTCAATTGATCTTTGAGAACGCTTCACATGAGGAAAACGCATGTCGACACCGTTGGTTCGATTGGCCTCCCTGGACTTGCTGCGCGGCTTCGTGGCCGTGGGCCGGCGCATGAGCATCACGCTGGCCGCCGATGACCTGTGCCTGACCCAATCGGCCGTGAGCCGCCAAGTGTCGGTGCTGGAAGAAGCACTGGGCGTGAAGCTGCTAGTGCGCGGGCACCGCTCGATTGCCTTCACGCCCGAGGGCGAGCGCCTGTTCCGCAGCGCCGACAGCGCCGTGCAGCAGTTGCAGGACGCCATCGGCGCCATTCGCGTGGCAGCCGAGCGCCGGCCTGTCACGATCACCGCCAGCATCGGCGTGACGGGCCTGTGGCTACTGCCGCGCCTGGCGCGCTTCCAACAGCAGTACCCGGACATCGATGTGCGCGTGGCCACCAACAACCGCCTTGTCGACTTGAAAAACGAAGGCATCGAACTGGCCATCCGCTACTGCCCGCCGGGGGATGCGCCGCCCGGCGCAATCCGGCTGTTTGGGGAAACCGTGGTGCCGGTTGCCCATCCGTCGCTGGCGCTGCGTCCGCTCGATTCCGCCGACGCGCTGGCAGGCCAGACCCTGCTCGACTTTGACGACCGCGACCTGCGCCGCCCCTGGCTCCAATGGACCGACTGGCTGGCCGCCGCTGGCTGGAGCCACGCCAAACCGCGCACGGTGCTGCGTTTCAACCAGCACGACCAGATCATCCACGCGGCCGTGGCGGGCCAGGGCATTGCGCTTGGGCGACTGGAGTTGATCTCCCCTCTGCTGGCCGACGGCAGGCTGGTGCGCGTGCCAACCACGGCCCCTGGCGTGCACAACGCGCATGCGTACTGGCTGATCCAGTCCGAGCCCAACCCGCGCCGCGATGTGCGCGACGTGGCCGAATGGATTCGTGCTGAAGCCGCCGCCCAGGCCTCGCATGCGCCCAGCGCATCCGAACTTGCATGAAACACGTTTGAGCGCACGCAGCGCACCACGTGTAATGCAGCCAACGACACTCACGTTGGAGGCTGCATGGACCCTCATACCCGACCACAAACGGTGGTCGGTGGCCTGAGTTACGTCAAACCCGGCACCGGCACCCCGATCAACTACATGTACCCACCGCCTGCCGGCGAGCCTTGGCAGACCTGCGAATACGAACTGCACGAGGTCAGCATCGCCGACATGCGTTCTGCCGCGCCGGCCCTTGAGCGCGAAGGCTTCATCCTCGCCGAGGCTCCCACGCGCATGACGGACTTTGGCGATGAAGAGGCGATCCGCTCGATCTACTACGCAGAGGCCGCCGAACTCGCCACCGCCGCAACAGGTGCCCGCAGCGCACATGTATTCGATCACCTTGTGCGCAAGCGCGACCCGAGCCGCCCCACCCTGACCTTCGGGCGCGAAGGCGACGGCCCCCCTTCTGCCGTCGGCCGCATCCACAACGACTACACCGAAGCCTCCGGCCGCCTGCGCCTGGGCCGCGTGCTGACCAATCCGGCACAGGCCGCCGCCGTTTGGCGCTATGGCATCGTCAACATCTGGCGCTCGATCCGTGGGCCGGTGCTCGATACGCCGCTAGCCCTGTGCGACGCGCGCAGCGTGAACGCTGCCGACCTCGTCGCCGCCGAAATCCGCTACCCCACGCGCACCGGCGAGCTGTACCTTGCCACCCACAACCCCCGCCACCGCTGGTGGTACGCCTCGGCGATCGATCGGCACGAGGCGCTGGTGTTCAAGCAGTACGACTCGCAGGCCAGCGGCGTGGCGCGCTTCACACCGCATGCCGCGTTTGCCCACCCTGAGGCGCCGGCCGGCACACCGCCGCGCGAGAGCATCGAAATCCGCTGCCTGGTGGTCTATGACTAAGCTCGCCCCGTACAACGCCACGTGGGAGGCCCTCTTCCCCACACCCACCGTCGAGTTCTGGTTCGACTTCGCCAGCAACTACAGCTACCTGAGCGTGATGCGTATTGAGGCGGCAGCCATACGCCAGGGCGTGCGCATCGTGTGGAAGCCGTTTCTGCTCGGGCCGATCTTCCAGTCGCTCGGTTGGAGCAACTCGCCGTTCATGCTGCAGAAAGCCAAGGGCGACTACATGTGGCACGACATCGCCCGGGAGTGCCACAAGATCGGCGTGCCCTGGGTGAGGCCCAGCACCTTCCCGCGTGCCTCCGTGCTGCCGCTGCGCGTGGCGCTGCTGGGCGCAGATCGGCCTTGGATCGGCGCGTTCTGCCAGCGCATCATGCTGCGCAACTTCGCCCAGGACCACGACATCCACACACCGGAAGCCGTGCGTGAAGAACTGACCGCACTCGGGCTTCCCGCCAGTGCGATCTTGGCCGAAGCGCTGTCCGACGCCAACAAGCTGAGCCTGCGCGAACAAACGCATGCGGCGCAGATTCGTGGCATCTTTGGCGCTCCCACGTTCTTTGTCGGTGACGCGATGTTCTGGGGCAATGACCGCCTGGATGACGCGCTCGCCTGTGCCTCAGCCTTGCAGTCCAACCCGTATCCACCTTACCCCGGATAGCCATGCCGACTCAGATCGAAAAAGCCCACGCCTTCCGCGCCCTGCACGAACGCAGCGGCACCTTCGTCATCCCCAACCCGTGGGACCCGGGCTCGGCCCGATTGCTGGCGGCGCTCGGCTTCGAGGCGCTGACCAGCACCAGCGCCGGCTTTGCCTTCTCGCGCGGGCGGCCCGACTACGGCGTTGGCCGCGACCTCATCCTCACGCACGTGGCCGATCTGGCTGCAGCCACTGACCTGCCGGTGGCCGCCGATCTGGAAAACGGCTTTGGCGATACCCCCGAGACCGTGGCCGAGAGCATCCGCCTGGCGGGTGCCACCGGCATCGTGGGCGGCTCAATTGAAGACGCCACAGGCCACGCCGATGCGCCCATCTATCCGCTGGAAGCCTCGGTCGAGCGCGTACGCGCCGCCGTGGAAGCCGCGCGCTCGCTGCCGTTTCCGTTCACGCTCACCGCGCGCGCAGAGAACCACCTGCACGGCCGTAACAACCTGGCCGACACCATCCGCCGCCTGCAGGCATTCCAGGACGCCGGCGCCGACGTGCTCTACGCCCCCGGCCTGAAAACGCGCGAAGAGATCGCCACCGTGCTGCGCGAAATCGACCGTCCGCTCAACGTGTTGATGGGGTTTGCGGATGGCAATCTGAGCGTAGCGGAGCTAACCGAACTGGGCGTCAAGCGCATCAGCGTGGGCGCTGCGCTGGCTCGTGCAGCGCAAGGGGCATTCCTCCGCGCGGCGGAAGAACTGCGAGCCACGGGTACCTTCGCCTTTGCGCGTGATGCCGCCAGCGGGGCCAGGCTCAACGGCCTCTTTGCGCCGTTTGTTTGAGCAATACAGCACACTGACCATCAGCCCTCGGCCAGCGCCCGCAATGTGTGCTCCTCGGTATTGGTATTGATCTGCACCCACAGCGGCAGGTGGTCTGAGAGCTGATACGTCATCGCCTGCTTGGTCAGGCGCGGGAACAGCGGGGTATGGTCGCCCTGGTAGAAATCGAGCACGCCGCCCGCATTGGTGAAGCTCTCGGGGTATTCCGGCATCTGCAGGATCTGGTCGTAGCGCTTGTTCTTCTCCAGGTTACTGCCAAAGGTGCTGCGCAGGAGCTTGTCCGGCACGCGCAGCCCGCGGGCAGTCAGCGCCTGGAACAGCGGGCTCTTTTCGCTGGGGACGTTGAAGTCGCCCATGACAATCAAGTCTTTGCCGTCGGCATCCTTCTCCTGTGCCTTGGCGTAGACCCAGTCGGCCAGCGCCTCGATTTCCGGCAGTCGATCCCGCTCGCTGTTGCCCCACCGAATGTGGGCAGAAATGCAGACGAAATCGAAGTTGCCGGAATGAAACGACACCATGTATGGCCGGCGCCACCACGAGATATCCGACAAGTACTCCATACCGCGTTTCGTGCGCGGCGGCTGCGCCTGTGCCGCCAGGCCGGTAAAGGCAACGGCGCGACGGTCATAGACGTAGGCGATGCGCTCGCGGTTGCCACCCGCATCCGTCATTGCATCGGAATAGACCGCGTGCCAATCAGGGCCGAGGATTTCGAGCACGCGGTTGAGGTCGCCCAGGTTGTCGCGCACCTCCTGCAGCCCAATCAGATCGAACTGCCGCAGGATCTCCGCGATGTAGTACAGCGCAGTCTTGGTGCGCGGTTTCCTGCCGAACTCGCGCACGTTCCAGGTGGCGATGTTGAGCGTCTCGTCCAGCTTGGAGGATGGAATCTTCGCTTGGGCAATACGAGCACGCAGCTCCAACAGGCCGCGCGCGATTTCAGTGGTGATGCCTTCGTAGTTCATGGGGGCTCCGGGCTTGGGAGCCTCTCACTGTAGTCATCCCCCCTGCCGCCGATTGCTACATCAGGTCACGCTCCGGTGCGCAGCAAACCAATCGACAAGGAAGTCCAGCATCGCCCGCAGCGCCGCCGGCATCTGCCTGCGCGAGCTGTATACGCCGTGGATGCCGAGCGCCAGCGGCACGTGTTCGGGCAGCAGGCGTACGAGCTGGCCACTGGCAATGAGCGGCGCTGCTGCAAACGCCGGCTGCAGTGCGACACCCGCCCCCTCCCGGGCTGCCGCCAGTAGCGCCATCGACTCATTCGCACTCAGGTTGCCGCTCACAGGCACATCGGATGACCTGCCCGTCTTCGCATCGGTGAACCTCCACAGGCTCTTGCCAAAGTACGAATACGTCAGGCAGTTGTGCACGGCCAGATCTTCAACCCGGCGTGGCACGCCATGCGCCGCCAGATACGCGGGCGCGGCCACTACTACCGATTCACACGTGCCCAGCGGCCGCGCGATGAGGTTCGGGTCAAGATCATTGGTGATGCGCACCGCCAGATCGATGCGTTCCTCCACAAGGTTGATGGTGCGGTTGTCGACGACGAGGTCGACGGCGGTCTGCGGATAACGCCGCAGGTAGGCCGTTACCGCCGCACTCAGCACCTCTTGCGCGAGCGATTGTGCGCACGCAACGCGCAGCAAACCACGCGGCGTGTCAGCTTCGGGGCCGTCCGCCGCAGCCATCTGTGCAGCGATCTCCAGCATCTGGCGGCAGCGCACGAGCGCGGCTTCGCCGGCAGGTGTCAGACCGATGCGGCGCGTAGTCCGATGCAGCAGGCGTGCACCGGACCACGCCTCCATCTCCGCCAGATAACGCGTCACCATGGCGCGCGACATATCGAGCCCATCTGCGGCGGCACTCAGGCTGCCACGCTCGACAATCGCGACGAACACCTCGGCGGCTCGAATTCGGTCCATATTTGATCGATTCGCGAAACAAATATGCGCATACTAGGTGGTTTTTCGGCCGAATCAAGCAACCTACAGTAGCGGTATTGCCATCACATCCGCCCAGGAGCCCCCCGATGACCTTGATCCGCCCCCTGCTTGCCGCCGGCCTCGTCAGCGCCGGCATCGTTGCCTATGCCGCCGCGCCGGCGCCGCTGCACCTGGAGGTCTACAACCCCGGTGACAAGGGTGTCTTCCCGGTGTCGTCGGAAATCATTACGGGGGCGCACGAGGCCATCTTGATCGACGCGCAGTTCCAACGCACCGACGCGCAAGCCCTGGTGCGAAAGATCCAGGCCAGCGGCAAGACGCTCACCACCGTGTACATCAGCCAGAGCGACCCGGATTACTACTTCGGCCTCGACGTCATCCGCGCGGCCTTCCCGAAGGCGAAGATCGTGGCCACACCGCAAACCGTGGCGGCCATCCAGGCATCGATGAATGGCAAGCTGGCCTACTGGGGTCCGCTCCTGAAAGACAACGCCCCCAAGGCGCTCGTGCTGCCCGAGGTGCTGCACGCCGACCACCTCACCCTGGAAGGCCGCGCCATCGAGATCAAGGGCCTGAACGGCCCGAACCCGGCGCGCACGTACCTGTGGATTCCGTCGCTCAAGACGGTGGCCGGGGGCGTGGTGGTCAACAGCGGCGACCATGTTTGGGTGGCCGACACGCAAACGCGCGAATCACGCCTGGGCTGGCTGCAGACCCTCGACAACATCACCGCGCTCAAGCCGACGACGGTGGTGCCAGGACACTTCACCGGACCCATGCCCGCGGGGCTGGAAGCGGTACGCTTTACGGCAGACTACCTGAAGACCTTTGAAGCCGAAGCCGCCCGCGCCAACAACTCAGCCGAATTGATCAAGGCGATGAAAGCGGCCTACCCGTCCCTGCCTGGTGACGCATCGCTGGAGTTGAGCGCCAAGGTCATCAAGGGCGAAATGAAGTGGCCGCAGTAACCCAGGATTGCTTATGACGACGTTGCATTACATCTTCGACCCGCTGTGCGGCTGGTGCTACGGCGCCGCGCCACTGGTGGATGCCGCCCGCGCGGTGCCTGGCCTGACCGTCGCGTTTCATGGCGGCGGCATGCTGGCCGGCGCAAACCGGCGCATGGTCACGCCGCAATGGCGCGACTACGTCATGCCGCACGACCACCGCATCGCCGAGATGTCCGGTCAGCCATTCGGCAAACCGTACTTTGACGGCCTGCTGCGTGATACCAGCGCGGTGATGGATTCGGAGCCGCCCATCACCGCGGTGCTGGCGGCTGAAGCGCTTGGCGGGCACGGGTTGGACATGATCCACCGCGTCCAGCGCGCGCACTACGAAGAAGGCCGGCGGATTGCTGATCTGCCCGTGCTGCGTGAGCTGGCCGCAACGTTGGGCCTGTCGCCTGAGGCGTTCGATGCGGAATATACGCGGCAAGCCGGCGCACTCACGCAGCAGCACATTGCGGCAAGCCGGCAATGGCTGGATCGCGTGGGTGGACAGGGCTTTCCAACGTTTGCCCTGGAAGATGCGGAGGGCCGCCTGGGCACGATCGACGTCGGCCCGTGGCTCGGTCGTCCGGAACAATGGGCACAGGCCCTGGCGCAGCACATCGGCGCCCCCGCCCCGGCAAGTGAGGCCGATGGCCCGGTCTGCGGACCGGATGGCTGCGCGTAACGGCGCGAAGCTCAGCCTTTGAGTGTCCAGCGGCCAAGCTCGTCATACCGCGTCTTGCCGAGCCAGCTATGGATGAGGACGAACTCGCGCACCGTCCAAGTCATGGGCTCGACCGGCTTGGGCGCAAAGCCGCCACGGTCGTACAGCAGCGTGATGTGCGGCTTGAAATGCCCAAGCGGCACGGGCAGGCCGGCATGCTGCAAGGCCTCGCCCAGTGCCAACTGAAACGCCATCAGTGCTGTCGTGCCATTGGCGCCACTCTCGCTTTCACCGCCCAGCAGCACGAATGGCCGATGGTCGCGTCGGCCATGAAAGCTCACCACCTGATCGAAGGTGACATCAAAGGCAGGCAAGGCAAGCCCTTCGGCAGCCAGGCGCGTGCGCGCAACCAGATCGTCCGGCGGCGCTTGAACGAAATCGCCAAGGTGATACAGCGTGATATGCAGGCGCTCCGGGCGTAGCGCCTTTCCCTTGAAGCCGACGGCTGGCCGCAGTTGCTCCACCACCCGCGCAATGCGCTCTGCGGTACCGGCATCGGGCTTGATCGCCAGAAACAGGCGGTGTGCGGGCAACTGGGGCGTGGCTTCGAATCCGGGAAGGGTGAGTTGGGTCACAGCGCGGGTGTCAAATGTGGAGCATCAAGGCCTCCATTATCGACAAGCGCATGACGTCTTGCGCATTGCTCCAAAAAACAACGCCCGGCAGGTTACCCCGCTGGGCGTTGTTTCATGTGACGCGGCAATCGATCAGATATCGAAGAACACCGTTTCCGCACCACCATCGGGCGTGTCCTGCAGGCGCACGTCAAAGGTGTAGACCACCTCACCATTGCGCTCGGTGCGCTGCGCAATCAACGTCTTGCGGCGCACTTCCCATTCAATGCCATTGAGTACCGGGTCGGCACCATTGGCGACGGCCTCATCACCAAAGTACACGCGCGTATGCAAGCCAAGGTTGATGCCGCGTGCAAACAGCACCATGCAGATATGCGGCGCCTGCACGGTATTGCCGCGCCCTGCCACGGCACCCGGCTTGATGGTGTCGAAGCGATAGACGCCGGTGTCGAAATCGGCACCCGCGCGGCCCCAGCCACGGAAAGCCGCATCGACTGGCTTGTCCTGGCGGTCAGCCGGGTGGGCGTACTTGCCATCGGCATTGGCCTGCCAGATCTCGATCAGCACGTCGCGCACGAGCGAGCCGGAACCATCGAACACGCGGCCTTCCAGCGCGATGCGCTCGCCGCGCGTGGCCGGCGTGGTCAGCACGTTGCCGAATTCCTTCTCGTAGATGTCGAAGCCTGCCTGGCGCGGTGCGAGCCCGATATGCACGTAGGGGCCGCCCGTCTGCGAGGCCGTCTCATTGAAATGCGCGAAGGGCGGCGTGGTCGTCATGGTTGCGGCCTGGGCACGTTCGAGCGATGCATGAAGCGTGGTCGTGGTCATCACTTGGCTCCTTGCTGGGCGTTCTCGAAATGCGTGGCACGGCGGCCACGCAACGTGATGTCAAAACGGTAGCTGCGCGCATCGAGCGGCACGTGGTTGGCCGTATCGAGCAGCGCAATCAGACCGCGCACCTGCTCTTCACTGGGAATGGTCTTGATGATCGGGCACTGCGCAATCATCGGATCGCCCTCGAAGTACATCTGTGTGATCAGGCGCTGCGCCCAGCCATCGCCCGAGAGCGAGTAATGGATATGCGACGGGCGCCAGTCGTTGATGCGGTTGCGCCACGGATACGGCCCCGGCTTGATGGTGCGATAGGCGTAGTAGCCGTTGGCATCCGTCAGCATGCGGCCGCAGCCGCCGAAGTTCGGGTCGATCGGCGCGATGTATTGATCTTTCTTGTGACGATAGCGGCCACCGGCGTTGGCCTGCCAGACCTCCACCAGCGCATTCGGCACGGGGCGGCCAAATTCGTCGCGCACGTAGCCGTGGACGATGATGCGCTCGCCAATCGGCAAGCCCTCCTTGGCGTAGTTGAGGATGAGGTCGTTATCGAGCGCGCCGAGGTCGTCCGGGTGGAATACCGGCGCGGTCGTCTCCGACAGCGTATTGAGCGTGGAGATGAGCGCATTGCGCGGCGAGCGCAGCACGCTGGTCTTGTACACGGGGGTGAGCGCGGGCGGGTGCTGGGCGGTATCGCGCTGGGCGAACTCGCCGGTGCCGGAAAGCGGCAGGGTCATGGGGCGTCTCCGTTGGAATCTGTAGGAATGACTCGAGTTGGACTATATGGCCGCCAAAAAGTGAAGTAAATTGACTTATGATCGAAAAATCGATAACTAAAATTTATGGATAGCACTGACCTCCCCTCGCGCATCCGCTTTCGCCATCTGAGTTGCTTTGTTGCCATTGCGCAGGAGCGCAACCTGCGGCGGGCGGCTGAGCGGCTTCACCTGAGCCAGCCGGCGGTGTCGAAAACACTGGGCGAACTGGAAGCGCTGGCCGGCGCCCAACTGGTTGAACGTGGCCGGCAAGGGGCGCGGCTCACCGCGGCCGGCGAGCAGTTCCTGCGGTATGCCGTAGGCGCGACACAGGCGCTGGAATCGGCCACCGCAGCGCTGATGGGTTCGGGCGAAGCCTCTGCACCTGTCGTGCACGTCGGCGCCCTGCCGACGGTGGCGAGCGGCCTGCTGCCGCAGGCGATTGCTGCGCTGCATGCACAACGCCCGCATGCCGGCGTACGCCTGCGCACCGGCACCAATGCCGAACTGCTGACAGCGCTCAAGGCAGGCGAACTCGATTTCGTGGTCGCCCGCATGGCCGAGCCGGATGCCATGCAAGGGCTATCGTTCGAGTTGCTATATGCCGAACCCCTTGCGCTGGTGGTGCGGCCCGGGCATCCGCTGCTCGCGCAGCCAGGCGCATCGGCGTCGTTGCAGGCGGTGCTGGATTATCCGATGGTGATTGCGACACCGGGCACCGTACCGCGTCATCACACTGAGGCGTTGCTCCAGACGCACGGCCTGCGCTTGCCGACGGGCGTAACAGAAACGCTATCCGTGTCGGTCTCGCGTTTGCTGGCATGCCGCTCCAATGCGGTGTGGATCACACCCGAGCGCGCCGCCCATGACGATCTTCAGCACGGTGGACTGGTCCGACTGGACATTGTCACCTCCGCCACCAAAGAGCCCGTCGGCCTGCTACGCAGAAGTGCCAGCACACCCAGCGAACTCGCCAGCGCATTCATGGAGACGCTGACCGATCTGGCGCAGGTGCCCTGAAAAGCAACATGCCGACCACGAGGTCGGCATGTTCTCTTTTGGCGCAGCGATCAGCGATGCATCAGTTCCGGCTCGTCACCGGCATCAAACACGCTTCGATCGGTTTGCCCCAGCAACTGGCTGGTGATCGTCCCGGCGGTCATCGAGCCGTTGACGTTGAGCGCGGTCCGCCCCATGTCGATCAGGGGCTCGATGGAGATCAGCAGCGCCACGAGCGTCACGGGCAGGCCCATGGCCGGCAGCACGATCAACGCGGCAAAGGTAGCGCCACCGCCAACGCCGGCAACGCCAACTGAACTGAGCGTGACGATCGCGACCAGCGTTGCAATCCACACCGGATCAAACGGGTTGATGCCGACCGTGGGCGCCACCATCACGGCCAGCATGGCGGGATACAAGCCCGCGCAGCCGTTCTGGCCAATGGTGGTCCCAAACGATGCCGCAAAGCTGGCGATCGACTCCGGCACGCCGATACGCCGTGTCTGTGCCTCGATGCTCAGCGGAATGGTGGCAGCGCTCGACCGGCTGGTGAACGCGAAAGATAGCGCCGGCCACACCTTGCGGAAGAATCGAATCGGGTTGATGCCGTTGACCGTCAGCAGCACGGCATGCACACCGAACATGATCGCCAGGCCAAGATACGAGGCCACCACGAAGCCGCCGAGCTTGATGATGTCCTGCACGTTGGACACGGCCACCACGTTAGTCATCAGCGCGAGCACACCGTACGGGGTCAGGCGGATGACGAGTCGCACAAGCTTCATGACCCAGGCCTGCGCGGTATCGATGGCGGTCAGCACACGCTCGCCCTTCACCGCATCATCCTTGAGCAGATTCAGTGCAGCCACACCCAGGAAGGCAGCAAAAATCACCACGCCGATGATCGATGTCGGCTTGGCACCGGTCAGCTCTGCAAACGGGTTCTTCGGCAGGAAGGACTGCAGCAGTTGCGGAACCGAGAGGTCAGCCACCTTGCCGACGTAGTTGTCCTGGATCGCGCTCAGGCGGGCAGTTTCCTGCGCGCCTTGCACCAGCCCTTGTGCGGTCAGGCCAAACAGGTTCGTGACAAACACGCCGACCAGTGCGGAAATCAGCGTCGTCAGTAGCAGCGTGCCGATTGTCAGCACGCTGATCTTGCCCAGCGACGCCGTGTTGTTGAGCTTGGCCACCGAATTGAGAACGGAGACCAGCACCAGGGGCATGACGATCATCTGCAGCAACTGAATGTAGCCGCCGCCGACGATGCTGAACCACGCAATCGATTGCTTGAGCGTTGCGCTTTCTTCGCCGTAGATCAGGTGCAGCACCAGACCGAACACGATACCCAACACCATGCCCAGTAGCACGCGCTTTGCCAGGCTCCAGTTCGATTTCACGCAAGCGCCAAGGCCAATCAGGATGGCTGCGAAGGCGGCGATATTCAGTATGAGCGGAACGTTCATTGTTCTATTGAGTTGCTATGTGTGATCGAAAGTGACGACTTCGGCATCACCATCGTCAATTGCCCCGGCATCTTACGACAGATGCGCAAATGGCGTCGTAGCAAGGAATCGCCCAATCTCACACGAACATCCTGGCGCTGCCCTAGCTGGCCAACCCCTTCGGCTCGGTGCGCAACGCCGAAAACCGCCAGTGCGTCACCGCGCGCAGCAACCACTCCACCGGACCATAGGCAAAACGCCCTAACCACCAGCGGCTGACGACCGTCTGCACCGCAAAGATTGCAAACGCGATCAGCAGCGCATCCAATGGGCTGACCCGGCCCATCATGCGGAATCCATACGCCAGAAAGATCACCGAACACACCAGCGACTGCATCAGGTAATTCGACAGCGCCATCCGCCCGGCAGGTGCCAGCACGCCCAGCCACCATCGGCCCCAGCGGGTGCGGAACAGCAACTGCATCCCGCCGATATACGCAGCGGTCAGCAATGGTGCCGTCAGCAGGGTTAGCGACAGGCCCAGCAGATCCCACGGCGTGCCGGCCAGCTTTGTCGTGCCGTAGGCATACGCCACCGCAGCCGGCAGGCCCACACACGCGCCGGCAATCAGGCATTGCGTGTACAGCTTGCCGGTGCCGGCGGTTGGCGACGATGCCGAGAACAGCCCGCGCCGCCCTGCAATGCACCCCATCAGAAACATCGCCAGCGCGGTCGGCGCCTGCATCAGGGCCGTCACCACCCACACACCTTTGAGTTCTTCCACATGCTGGGCGATGACGCCC
Source organism: Ralstonia flaminis (assembly GCF_958415495.1). Classification (NCBI taxonomy): domain Bacteria; kingdom Pseudomonadati; phylum Pseudomonadota; class Betaproteobacteria; order Burkholderiales; family Burkholderiaceae; genus Ralstonia; species Ralstonia flaminis. Next base: position 69,225 of record NZ_CATZLL010000004.1, read on the forward strand.
GCGGGTGTGCTGCGGAACGCCGTCAGCGTCGAGGTGATCTCCGCCAACGCCTTCGAATCGCGCGTCGCATCGACATCCAGCACGGAGAGCACGCCGATGATCGCCCACACCGCGGCCGTACCCACAATCAGGCCCACGGCCAGCTTGGCAAGCGTCTTGTCTGCCCGGCTGCGCAACGTCAGCAGCACAGCGCCCATCAACGCATAGGTGGTGAGGATGTCACCGTGGAACAACAGCACACCATGCAGCAGCCCGAGCACCCAGAGCCCAGCAAGCCGTCGCAGCATGCGAGGCACAAACGCCTTGCCGTCGCGCTCGGCAGACTGCATCTGCAGCGTGAAGCTGTAGCCAAACAAAAACGAGAACAGCAGGTAGAACTTCCATTCGAACAGCAAGGCAATGCCAACCATGACCGCGTGGCTGACACGGCTCTGCGCCATTGGATCGGGTACGCCCGTGCCGTAGTACGGCGTTGCAAAGGCGATGATGTTGACGACCAGGATGCCCAGCAGGGCGAAACCGCGCAGCGCGTCAAGGCTCGATTGACGCTCGATTGGAGATAGGGCCATGACGGATTCCGACAAGACAGCTTGAACGAAAGGCAGGATATTCCGCATGCCAACGCGCCGCCTTGTGGCCCACTGACGGCGCACACGACACGCTCAGCCAGCTGCAAGCGTTTCTTGCACAGGCGAAAAAAAGCCCGCACGCATGCGGGCTGACAAGGCGCTGGGCGATCAGGAGGACACGCTGCTCAGAACGAGTGAACGATGCCGGTATAGGCGCCCAACTGGCTCTTGCCCGGCGCAGGGTTGTTGTTGGTCGCCTCCACCGAGAAGTTGGCTGTAGCGCTGTTCTGCACCGTGCCGACGCTGGCGTACAGCATGGTGCGCTTGGACAGGTTGTAGTTCGCGCCCAGCATGAACAGGTTGGCGTTGCCGCCGCCATGGTTCACGTTGATGCGGTACGCCGCGCCGATCAGTGTGAGCGCTGGCGTGAGCTCGTAGTTCACACCCAGCCAGTAGTGGTTGGCCTTGGTGGGCCCACCAGTCGGGGCATCCGGCGCAGAGAGGTTTTCGTACACGGCAAACAGCTTCGCCTTGCCGATGGTGTACGTACCACCGATCGTCGCTTCCTTCGAGAAATTGAAGAGGTCGCTAAACTTACCGTTCGGGTCGCGGATGACATCGTAGATCGCGCGCACTTCCACCGGCCCGGCGGTGTAGACGGCAGACACGCCGTCCCGGCGGCTGTTCTTGAAGGAGCCCGGCTGCTCGCCCAGCCCGGTCTGCAGACCGATCTGGAAGCCGCCCCACGTGGGGCTCTGATACTCGACGATGTTGTTGGCGCCCTGCCAGTTGCGCCCGCGCACCAGCGTGGCCGAGCCGATGAACTGCTGGCCAGTCGGATCCAGGAACCAGACGTCGTTGCTGATGAAGAGGTTCTTGCCGACGGTCAACGTGCCCCAGGTCGGGCTCGACAGGCCGACGTACGACCGGCGATTGAACAGCGCATCACCGTTGGTTTTGCCCTGCGCAGCGCCAAAGCCCGACTCCAGGCGGAAGACCGCCTGCAGACCGCCACCCAGATCCTCCTTGCCCATGAACCCGAACATGCTGGTCCCCCACTGGTTGTCCGCAGCGCGCCAGAGGCTGCCGCCAGGCGAAGTCGCAGTGGGAGCGACGTTGTTCTGGTAGTCGATGCCGGAGGCTACCCGGCCATATAACGTGACGCTGGTTTGCGCATGCGCCGCGCCAGCGGCCACGCACAGGACGACCGCACCCAGCGGCCGGATTGCTCGGTTTTTCATTGTGTCTCCTCTCTGGTGTCATACCGGCCACGGCCGGGTCGTGCTGCGGCAACGACTACTACTGCTGCCGCAAATCGAAGATGCAGGTCATCGGTGTCCACTTCTGGCCAGCGGGCGTCCAGGGGGTAGGCGCTTGGAATTGCCACATCAGCGTTTCCCATTCGATGAGCCTGGGGTCGGTGCTGGCGGCGTCAGCCATGCGATCGGCGTTGTAGACGGCGTCGTCGGTGTCCATGAGCATCACCATGCGGGTGCCCAGACGATAGATCTCCATACCGGTCACGCCGTGCTTGCGCAGGTGCTGCGCGACTTCCGGCCAGATGCGCTGGTGATGCGCTTCGTAAGCGGCAATGAGCGCCGCGTCGTCCTTCAAGTCCAGAGCGAGGCAGTAGCGCATGGCGGCGGTCTCTGGGAAATTAGGTCAACGCGCGGTCGAGGTGCGTGTAGCCACCGTCGACAAACACCCATTGCCCCGTCGTATGCGATGCCTGCGGCGAGAGCAGAAAGACGGTTGTGTTGGCAATCTCATCCGCCGTGGTCATGCGTTGCCCGAGCGGAATCTTGGCGGTGATCTCTGCCAGCTTCGCATCAGGGTCGTCAAACGTGGCAATCCAGCGCTCGTACAGCGGCGTAAGCACCTCGGCTGGAATCACCGCGTTGACGCGCACACCATCCGGTGCCAGCGATGCTGCCCACTCGCGCGTGAGCGAGAGTTGCGCGCCCTTGGCAGCGGTGTAGCCGCTGGTGTTCCCCTGCCCCGTGACTGCCGTCTTGGAAGAGATGTTGACGATGGCGCCACGACTGGCCTTCAAATGCGGCACGCACAGATGCGCCATCACGTAGTAGTGAATAAGGTTCTTCTCCAGTGAGCGCACGAAGGCATCGCGCCCCGCGTCGAGCCCCACCCCATCGTTCACGCCGGCGTTATTGACCAGGCCATCGATATGGCCGAAAGCACGCACCGTTTCATCGACCATGTGCCGGCAATCGACCTCTTGCTCAAGGTCGAACTGGAAGAAGCGCGCTTTGGGCTGGCGCTGCATCAGATCGGCCTCGAACTCGGTCGTCATCGGGCTCTTGCCGCAGACGACGGGGATGGCACCCTCGGCCGCCAATTGCAGCGAGATGGCCGCGCCAATGCCGGCCGCCCCGCCCGTGACGATCACGACTTTGTCTTGCAGATGCAGGTCCATGGTTCAGGCCTTGGGTTGCAGGTTGTAGCAGCGGGTGGCGGTGCCGCCCCAGAGGTCGGCGCGTTCGGTGGTGCTCAGGCGCTCTTCCGCCCAGACATGCAGCACGTCGTAGACGGTGCCGTACGACGCGGCCAGCAGACATACCGGCCAGTCGGAGCCGAACATCAGCCGCTGCGGACCAAATACGTCGAGCGCCACGTCCAGGCATTGCCGGGCGTGGTGGACATCGCGCACCGTCACACCCTTGCGCCAGTCCGCTTCGGTCAACAGGCCGGAGAGCTTGCAGGCGACATGCGGCATGTCCTTCAGCGGTGCCAATGCCGCCTTCCAGCGTGTCATCGCTTCCGGGTCACGTGCAAAGGCTTCGAGCGGCGGCTTGCCAAGGTGATCGAGCACCAGCCAGTGGTTGCCGTGCCGCCCGCAAAATTCCACTGCAGGCTTCAGTTGATGCCCGAGCACAAGCACGTCATACGCATAGCCCCAGATCTGTAGCAGTGCAATGCCACGCTCAAATGCTGGCGCGGACAGAAAAGCCGCCACATCCGGTTCGTCCTGCACCTGATGGCGGAAGCCCACCAGCTTGTGCTCGCCACTCAACGCCTCCAGGCGCGCTTCCAGATCGGCGGCGGTCAAGTCTTCCCAACCGACCACGCCGGCAATCCAGTCGTGCGCGTTGGCCAGTTCGAGCAGGAAGCGCGTTTCCTCCCGCTCGCCACGGGCCTGCACGGCAATCGCAGCGTCCAGCCGTTGCGCACGCAGCTCGGCCAGCAGATCGGCCGGCAGGCGGTCTTCTGCCAACGCGTCCATGCCAGGGCCGATCCACGGATACGCCTCGGGCCGATAGCGCCAGAAGTGCTGGTGCGCGTCGATGCGGAAAACAGGCGCAGCCATCGACTCAGCCCCGGAAGCGGTATTGCTCTAGCGATGCGGGTTTCATCGTGATAGAGAACCCGGGTGCCTGCGGTGGCAGGTAGGCCGCGTTGTGTACCACGCAGGGGTCCACAAAGTGCTCGTGCAGGTGGTCCACGTACTCCACCACGCGCCCTTCACGCGTGCCCGACACGCAGATGTAGTCGATCATAGACAGATGCTGCACGTACTCGCACAGGCCCACGCCGCCCGCGTGCGGGCACACCGGCAAGCCGTACTTGGCTGCCAGCAGCAGCACGGCCAGGATCTCGTTCACGCCGCCCAGGCGGCAGGCATCGATCTGCACCACATCAATGGCGCCGCGCATGATGAACTGCTTGAAGAGGATGCGGTTCTGGCACATCTCGCCCGTCGCCACCTTCACGGGTGCGATGGCGTTGCGTACGGCGCGATGGCCCTCCACGTCGTCCGGGCTGGTCGGCTCTTCAATGAACCAGGGCTTGGCGAAGCCGAGTTCTCGCACCCAGTCGATGGCCTCGTTCACCTCCCAGACCTGGTTGGCGTCGATCATCAGTTGGCGGTCCGGCCCGAGTACTTCGCGGGCGATGGACACGCGGCGAATGTCGTCCTTCAAGTCCCGCCCCACCTTGAGCTTGATATGGCGGAAGCCGCTGTCCACAGCCTCGCGGCAGAGGCGGCGCAGCTTGTCGTCGTCATAGCCGAGCCAGCCGGCGGAGGTGGTGTAGCACGGGTAGCCTTCCTGCTCCAGCGTACGGATGCGTTCGGCCTTGCCAGGCGCCTGCTTGCGCAACAGATCCAGCGCTTCTTCCGGCGTGATGCCGTCGGTCATATAGCGGAAGTCGATGCAGCGCACGAGTTCTTCTGGCGTAAGGTCAGCCACCAGGCGCCACAGCGGCTTGCCCTCGGCCTTGGCCCACAAATCCCAGGCGGCGTTGACGACGGCACCCGTGGCCAAGTGGATGGCCCCCTTGTCCGGGCCAATCCAGCGCAGTTGACTATCGGAGGTGACATGGCGCCAGAAGCGGCCCATGTCTGAGCGAATCCAGTCGAGGTCGAGCCCTTCCACCAGATGGCGCATCGCCTCGATGGCGGCGCAGCACACCTCGTTGCCGCGCCCGATGGTGAAGGTCAGGCCATGGCCTTCCAGGCCCGGTTGATCCGTTTCGAGAATCACATAAGCCGCGGAGTAGTCCGGGTCCGGGTTCATCGCATCGGAGCCGTCGAGATGCTGGGAAGTCGGAAAGCGCACGTCCAGCACGCGCAGAGATCGGATGATGGTCATGTGTGTTGTGTTCTGGAATGCGGAATGCTCAGTCTTGTGCGCTCACGGTGCGCTGGTGCTGCTCGCCCAGCCCCTGGATCCCCAGACGCATGGTCTGGCCTGCTCGCAGGTAGACCGGCGGCTTCTGCCCCAGCCCCACGCCCGGCGGCGTGCCGGTGGAGATCACATCGCCAGGCTGCAGGCTCATGAAGCGACTCAGGTAGCTCACCAGATGCGTCACGCCAAACACCATGGTCGACGTCGATCCGTTCTGGTAACGGTGCCCGTCAACCTCCAGCCACAGGTGCAGCGCCTGCGGGTTGGGCACCTCGTCAGCGGTGACGAGCCACGGGCCGATTGGACCGAAGGTGTCGCAGCCCTTGCCCTTGTCCCAGGTACCGCCGCGCTCAATCTGGAATTCGCGCTCCGACACATCGTTGACGACGCAGTAGCCCGCCACATGCGAGAGCGCATCGGCCTCGCTGATGTAGCGACCACCTTTGCCGATGACAACGCCAAGCTCCACTTCCCAATCCGTCTTGACCGAATCGCGCGGGATCTCAACATCATCGTCCGGGCCGGAGATGGCGCTTGTCCACTTACCAAAGACCACAGGCTCGGCCGGTACCTCGGCGCCGGTTTCAGCGGCGTGGTCGGAGTAGTTCAACCCAATGCAGATAAACTTGCGGACGTTGCCCACACAGGGGCCCAAACGAAGACCAGCCTGCGGCGTGCCATCAACGACGGGCAGGCTATTGACGTCGAGTGCACGCAGCCGGGCCAGGCTTTCGGGCAACAACGCGGCACCCCCAACGTCGTCAATCACAGCGGAGAGATCACGCACCTGCCCCTGTGCATCGAGCAGGCCGGGTTTTTCGCGGCCCTTGGGGCCGTAACGGAGGAGTTTCATGGCGTTATCGTTGTGGACTGCAATCGGTTCATTCAGTTGGACCAGCCGCCATCGATCACGCAGCAAGTGCCGGTCGTGAAGCGGGACTCATCCGAAGCGAGGTAGGTGGCCAGCGCGGCAATCTCGTCAGCCGTGCCGACGCGGCCCATCGGCTGGCGTGCTACGAAGGCGGCGCGAATCGTGTCGATCGACACGTTCTGTTCCTTGGCCTGCACGGCGATGCGCTGCTCCAGCGAAGGCGATTCCACGGTGCCAGGGCAGATGGCGTTGCAGCGGATGCCGCGGGCCACAAAGTCAGCAGCAATCGCCTTGGTCATGCCGATCACTGCGGCTTTGGTCGCGCCGTACACAAAGCGGTTGGGCACACCCTTCACGCTGGAGGCCGCCGAGGCCATGTTGATGATCGATGCGCCGCCGTTGTCCAGCATCTTCGGCAGCAACGCACGTGTGAGCCAGTAAATCGATGTCACGTTGAGCTGCCACGAGAACGCCCAGTCCTCTTCCGAGCATTCAAGGATGCTGCCGTGGTGCACGAAGCCCGCGCAGTTGAACAGCCCATCGAAGGCAGCTTCGTCGCGCGCCAGTGCAGCAACAGCGTTAGCGTCCGTTACGTCCAGCCGCAGGGTGCGAATACCTGCCCCAGCAGACTGCGCTGGCAACGTGGCGAGCGCGCCTTCGTTGATATCGGTGGCAAGCACCTGCGCGCCTTCCTTTGCGAACATCAGGGCACTGGCGCGGCCGATACCCTGCCCGGCCGCCGTGACCAGGATGCGTTTTCCTTGGAGTCTCATTGCTACGTGTGTGTTGGGGTGACAGGAAACCCGGTTACTGCTGTTCTTCACCGGTAAGCTTGGCCACCATCAACGCGCCGAGGATGATGGCGCCGTAGATGGCCTGAATCCAAAACGACGGCACCTGGGCGAGCGTCAGCAGGTTCTGCACGACACCCAGCAGCAGCACGCCGCACAACGCGCCGAACATCGAGCCGCGTCCACCATCGAGCGACACGCCACCGATCACGGCCGCCGCAAACACGGTGAAGATCATCCCGTTGCCCTGGTTGGCGTTGATGGCGCCCACGTAGCCCGTGACGACCAGCCCGCCGATGGCTGCCAGCACACCAGCCAGAACGAACACGCCCCAGGTGATGCGGTCCACCTTGATACCGGCTGCGCGGGCCGCCGGCGCATTGCCGCCGATGGCATACAGCGCACGACCCAGCCGGTGGTAGCGCAGCATGCCGCCCGCCAAGGCAAAGGCCAGTGCCGCTAGCCACACCGACAGTGGCAGACCGATCAGCGTGGTGGTTGCCAGTGCAAAGAACGGCGCGGGCATATCAAACAGCGTGCCGCCCTTGGTGGCCCCCACCAGCATGCCGCGCAGCACGATCAGCATGGCCAGCGTGACGATGAAGGCGTTCAGCCGCAGCTTGACCACCAGAAAGCCGTTGACGAAACCAACGATGGCACCGATGCCAAGAATCGCCAGCAAGCCCGCGGCCAACGGCCATTCCGTGCCAAAGCCGCCGGAGGCCGCCGGAATCACCAGCATCGCGCCCACCGCCGGCGCAATGCCCACGGTCGATTCCACCGACAAGTCGAACTTGCCCGTGATGATGATCAGCGACTCCGCCAGCACCACCAGCGCCAGCGCAGCCGATGCGCCCAGGATGCTGATGATGTTGGCCTCCGTCAGGAAGCTCGGGCTGACGAACGCACCGAGCACGAACAGAATCACGAGCGCAGGGATCAGCGCGAAATCGCGCAGGCGCGCAAGTTGCAAGCGCGGCGCTCGGGCAGCAGCACGCGCATCGGGTGCATTCGCGGCCATGGCATTACCTTTCATTGAGAGTCACTCCTTCGATCGACGCGATCAGGGCGTTGTCTTCCCAGCCCGCCGTGTATGAAGCGCAGACCTCGCCGCGCAGCATCACCAGCACGCGGTCGCACACGCGCAGGTCGTCCAGTTCACTGCTCACCAGCAAGACTGCCTTGCCCTCCTGCCGCACGGAGTCCACCACCGACAGCAGAGCCTGCTTTGATTTCACGTCCACACCGGCGGTCGGGTCGATCAGCACCAGCACATCGGGGTTGTTGGCCAACGCACGGGCCATCACCACCTTCTGCTGATTGCCGCCGGACAGGCCTGACACGGCCTGCTCTTCCCCTTGCGCGACCACACCCAGTTCGTGCATCAGCGTCTGCGCCATATGGCGGCGCGGCGCGGGCGCGATAAAACCGAACTTGCCAAGCAGATGCGGCACCGTCATCGTCGCGTTCTCGCCGATTGACTGGCCAAGCACCAAGCCTTCGTGATGACGATCCTTGGGGACGCAACTCACGCCGGTGGCCAGCGCGTCAGTCACATCGCCTGGCTTAAGCAACCGCCCAGCGATGCGGATATGCCCGGCCGTCTGTGCCTTGAGCCCGGCCACGGCCTCACCCACGCTGGTACGCCCGCTGCTGGTGGCGCCAGTAATACCGACCACCTCGCCGCGTCGCACCTGCAGTGAGACGTTGGCGTAGTCCACGCCAGACAGGTTGGCAACGTCGAGCACTACAGGTGCATCGACCAGCGGCTCACGGTCGCGTGCATCGCTAGGGGCCAGATTGCCGGCCTCGCCTGTCATGGCTTCGATGAGCGCGGTCTTGGGCATCGCCTCCACCGGCGAGGTGACGATGTGGCGCGCGTCGCGCAGCACCGTCACCGTCTGGCACAGGTCGTAGATCTCCTGCAGATGGTGCGAGATGAAGAGGAACGTCACGCCGTTGCGCTGTAGCTCTTCAACGCGGCGGAACAACCGCTTGATCTCGTCACCATCCAGCTGCGCGGTCGGCTCGTCGAGGATGATGAAACGCGCGCCGTATGACAGGGACCGCGCGATCTCCACCAGTTGACGTGCCTCCACGGTCAGATCGGCGGCGCGCATGTCTTCGTGCACGTCGATCTGCCAGCTATCGAGCAGCGTGCGGGCTTCACGACGCAGCGCATGCCAATCGATCCAACCGCGCTTGAGCGGTTGCCGGTTGATGAAGAGGTTCTCGGCCACCGTCAGCTCGCGCACGATGGTCGAGTGCTGGTACACGCAGGCCACGTGACGGCGCCAGGCCGTGCTGTCCGACACCGGCGGCGCGGCCTGCCCGTTGAACAGGATCGTGCCGGTGTCAGGCTGGCGCAGCCCCGTGAGCATCGACACCAGCGTCGACTTGCCCGCGCCATTGCGCCCGACCAGCGCGTGTGACTCGCCCGGCATCACGGCCAGGCTCACGTCGCGCAGCGCCATCGTCGAGCCAAACTGCTTGGACAGCCCGCGCGCCTCCAGCACCGGTACCGCCATGGCTTCAGCGGGCTTCACTACTGGTTGGCCCATAGCGCCTTGTCGTCCACGTTCTGCTTGGTCACCACAGGCGCCGGAAGCTGGTCTTCCAGAATGCCCGGCGAGACTTCGACGATGTTGCTGCCGTGGTCGGTCGGGCCCACCTTGAAGGTCTGGCCGGCCAGCGTGGCCTTGATGTAGTAGAGGCCGTACTTAGCGTAGAGGTCGGCCGGCTGCGAGATGGTCGCGTCGATCTCGCCCTTGCGAATGGCATCGTATTCCTGTGCGATACCGTCGTTGCTGACCACCACGATGTGCTTGGGGTCACCCGCTGGGAACAATAGACCCTTGCGGCGCAGCGTCTGCAGCGTGGGCGCCAGGTACACGCCACCGGCATGCATGTAGATGCCCTTCACATCCGGGTTAGCAGAGAGCAGGCTGTCGAGCGCGGCGGCCGCGGCATCAGACTTCCAGCCGGCCGGAATCTCCAGCACCTTCAGGTTCGGGAAATCCTTCATGCAGGTGCGGAAAGCTTCTGCGCGATCGCGCCCGTTGACCGACGCCAGATCGCCCATGATCTGCACCACCTTGCCCGCTTTCACGTGCTGGCCAATGTACTGGCACGACTTGGTGCCATACGCACGGTTGTCTGCGCGCACCACCATCGCCACCTTGCCCTTGGTGGGTGCTACATCCACCGCCACTACCGGCACCTTGCGTTGCTCGGCCAAGTCCAGCGCGCGGCTGATGGCGGCCGAATCGAGCGGCGCCACCACCAGGCCCTTCGCACCCAAGTTGATGAGGTTGGAAATGTCGGTGATCTGCTGGGCCGGGTCCTGGTTGGAATTGACCGGCGCAAGGATGTCGACGCCCAGCGTCTTGGCCATCTTCGGGATATAGCCGTTGTAGGACTGCCAGAACGGCGAAGTCAGCAGCGGCAGGTTGACGCCCACCTTGGCGCCATCCACGGCATAGGCCGCACCGGCACATAGCGCACCGACCGCCGTGGCTGCCACGGTCAGCCGCCTGACTAGGGGGCGCTGGAAGAGTCGGGAAAACTGCGGGAATTGGGATACGCGCCCGCCTGCGGCGGACGAACTGCGTGAAGCTGCCATGTGATTGTCTCCGGTGTGCAAGTTTCAGAACTGCATCTGTGTCTGACGATCGCTTGGCATCTCCTGTTGCGCTCATCAGTGAATATATTATTTATATTTGAATGTAAATGCGTCAAGGAATGTGTCGCAGGGGTTTTCCCTAGAAGCGTAGACGCCGCCGCGCCCCTTGTTTGTGATTGGCCCGACACCGCTTTAAGATTCGATGCCGTATGGACAAAGACACCACCTCCTCTGCTGACGCCAGCGCCGACCGCTACCGCGCCCCCGCGCTGGACAAGGGCCTCGACATTCTCGAGCTGCTCTCCGAACACCCCGATGGCCTGACACGCGCCGAGATCGTCAAGGCGCTCGGCCGAAGCGCCAACGAGATCTACCGCATGCTGGAACGGCTGGTCGCGCGGCAATACGTGACGCGCTCGGCTGGCGGCGACCGCCATGCGCTGAGCCTGAAGATGTTTGCGTTGGCGCACCGGCACCCGCCCGTGAACCGGCTGGTGACGCAGGCGCTGCCCGTAATGGATGCCTACGCACGACAATCCGAGCAGTCCTGCCATCTGGGCATGTATGACCGCGGCAACGTGCTGGTGATTGCGCAAGTGCCCGGCCCAGGCACATGGGGCCTGTCGATTCGCCTGGGGGCACGCGTGAGTCTGCTCGACACGGGCTCCGGCCACGTGCTGCTGGCTTGCCAAAGTGACGAACGCCGCGCGCAGATGCTGGCCGAGCACATCGCCGTGGAAGGCGAAGTGCCGATCCCGGCAGACGAGCTTGATCACACGCTGCAGCTCATCCGCACGATGGGTTACAAGCAGCGCGAGAGCCTGCAGTCCTTCGGGGTGGTGGATATTTCGTGCCCGATCCTGGGGCCGGATGGACAGGCGCTGGCAGTGCTGACTTCACCGTACATCCGCCGCATCGACCGGCATGTCGGCCCATCGCTGGATGAAGCGCGGGCGTTTCTCGTGCGGGCCGCGAACGAGCTGTCGCTCAACCGGCAGCAGCGCGACGAAGACTGAGCACTAGGCGAAGAACAGCCCGCGCGATGCGGGCTGAGACATCGCGCCTTACCCAGGCACGGTGGCACATGCGATCAAGAGCAGCCCAGCCACAGCCGCAAGCGCGCCGACAACACGTGCGGCGTGCTCACCCATAGGAGCGAGACGCTCAAGCGTGATCGCCGCAGCGATCACCACCATCGCGCACAGGTCCATGACCCCCACCACGAACAGAATCGTCGTCAACCCTGCGCACGAGCCACAGCAATGCAGGCCGAGGCGCATACCCTGTCGCCAGGCTGTGCGAGCGTTTGCTGGTAACACGCAACTCGCCCCTGCCTCTCGGCAACGGGCAAGCAGATGCGCTTTCCATACGGAGAACTGGAGCACACCCGCGCCCAGCACTGCGATACCCGCCGCCACCGGAACCGCGCGCGCCAGCATCGGCCACCGCATCTGCAACGTCACAAGCACAGTCCCTAGCGCAAAGGCCAGCAGACCAAACACCGCCCACACCGCGAAGTAGCTCAGCGCAACCAGTGCGGTCAGCGCCTCCAGATGCGTCCCTCCCGCCGTGCGCACGCTGTGCCGATACCCCCACAGCATCGGCACCAGAGAGGGCAACATCATCGCCACCATCATCACGATCCACATACCGAGAAACGAGGCGGCGGTGCCTAGCCATGTCTGCCCGCACATCGGCATCCACGCCATCGCCAGTGTCCAGCCGCCGGGCATCGGCATCTCGCCCATGCCTGACATCGATGTGCACCACGCGACTGTCGCCGCCGTGCTGGCCACGAAAAGCAGTGCCGAGACGCCAAGGAAACCGCGCTCGGACACTGCATGCGTGCGTGATGGTTCAACGCTGCGCGTACTCATCATGGCGGCGCCACCAGACACCGGTTTCATTGCGACCAAGCGGCGCACGGTCGAGCCATTGGTAGGCCCCCCACAGGCCATCCAGTCCGCGCGCGTAGGTGGAGTACGTGTGATACACGACGCCATCTTCCAGCACGAATGCGCTCATACCCGGCCGGTCGCGCACGTAGGTGGGGGCATCGGTGCCGCACATGGCCGCAAACTGCTGCACGGGTGCGGGCAGGTCTGATGCATCCATCACGTGGCTGCCGCGCACGTAGTTGTAGTCGGACGTGCCGGCGCGCTGCTGCTCTTCGGAAATCGAGACGTTGAAGTCGTAGTTGAAATCACTGCCGACCGACGACGCCCACGGGAACGTCCAGCCCATGCGCTGTTTATAGGCCTGCAGCTTCTCCAGCGGGGCGCGCGATACCGCCAGCAGCAGTACGTCGTGATTCGCCAAATGCGTCGCAAAGCCATTGAACCCATCCGCAATCATCGAGCACGACGGGCAGCCGGCCTTGTAATCAGGCCCGAACATGAAGTGATAGACGAGCAGTTGCGAACGCCCGCGAAACAGGTCCGCCAGCGACGCACTCCCCTCATCGGTTTCAAAGCGGTAGGTCTTGTCGACGCGGACCCACGGCAGCGCCTGACGTTGGCGTGCGAGTTCGTCGCTGCGGCGGGTCAGTTCCTTCTCCGCTGCCAGCAACTCAAGACGTGCCTTTAGCCACGCTTGCCGCGTCGCGGTGGCATGTTGGGTGATGTGTGTTGCAGTCATGCTTACCTCCATGTGGATGGAAATTCGGGTGGAAACGCGTGTGCTAGATTAGGCGCCGACACCAACCGGAGGGAGTGACAAGTGTGGCGGGATTCAGATGGACTCGCTGATCACGGCAGCCGCACGCGCGCTCGCGGCGGGTGACCCGTTCGGGGCGCTGAACCGCGTCGCCTTGCGCGACGACCCGCCGGCACTCGCGCTGCGCGGTATCGCCATGGCCCAGCTTGGCGACCTCACACGCGCACGGACACTGCTGCGCAATGCAGCACGCGCCTTCGGATCAAGAGAGGCGCTGGCCCGCGCGCGCTGCATCGTTGCAGAAGCCGAAATTGCGCTCGCCTCCCGTGACCTTGGCTGGCCCGAGAAGACACTCGATGCAGCACGTGTCACGCTGGAAGCGCACAGCGATCATGTCAACGCCGCACATGCGCGGTATCTCGACATCCGACGTTTTCTCCTCATTGGCCGATTGGACGACGCCGAACGCATGCTGGCGGTGCAGAACCCGGCCACCCTGCCGCCTGTCCTACGGGCGGCGCATGAGCTGGTCATCGCGGGCATCGCACTGCGCCGGCTGCAAACACAGCCTGCGCGTACAGCACTTGCGCATGCTGAACGCGCTGCGCGCCAAGCAGGCATCGCCGCACTAACGGCGGAAGTTGAAAACGCAGCCCTTGCCTTGCATGCACCTGCTGCGCGCCTGATCGCGCGCGGCGAGGCACGCCTCCTCCGGCTTGAGGACGTGGAAGCGCTGTTCGCTTCGACAACGCTCGTCGTAGACGCCTGCCGCCTTGCCGTGCGCGAGACCGACACCGTCGTCTCACTCGCCACACGCCCGGTGCTGTTCACCCTCGTTCGCACTCTGTCCGAAGCCTGGCCGGCAGACGTGCCAAGAGACAGGCTCATCGCCCAGGCATTCCGCACCAAGCACGCCGATGAATCGCATCGCGTGCGCCTGCGTGTCGAGATCGGGCGGCTGCGCGCAGCACTCGGCGATCTGGCAACGGTGAGCGCAACCAAACACGGGTTCGCACTGCAGCCGCGGCGCGCGCGCGAAATTGTCGTGCTGGCACAACCCGTTGAGGAGCCGCACGCTGCCGTGCTCGCCTGCCTGGCAGATGGGGAGTCGTGGTCCAGTTCAGCATTGGCGCTCGCGCTCGGCAGCAGCCAACGCACCGTGCAGCGCGCGCTCGACACGCTGGCGACAGCTGGCAAGGTGCAATGCTTCGGCCATGGCCGGGCCCGCCGCTGGATGACGCCCCCCGTGCCCGGATTCGCGACCACCTTGTTACTCCCTGCGCCGCTGCCGAGTGACTAGGATGAAGGCTCCGCAACCCAATCCACAGGACACGAACATGAAACGATCCGCCGCCGAAATCGTGCGCGAATATGGCCCGTTCCCGGGCGCCAACAACGTAGGCGGTGTAACGTACGACGGTCAGCACGTCTGGTTTGCGGCCGGGGACCATGTGCAGGAAGTCGACCCCGCCAGCGGTCATGCTCTGCGCACGATTGACGTACCCGCCCATGCCGGCACGGCCTTCGACGGGCGGCACCTGTTCCAGATCGCAGAAGACCGCATCCACAAGATCGACCCACAAACCGGGAACGTACTCGCGACCATTCCCGCGCCGGGCGCCGGTGGCGATTCCGGGCTCGCGTGGGCGGAAGGCACACTCTGGGTCGGCCACTATCGGGACAGGAAAATCCGCCAGATCGACCCCGAAACTGGCGCCGTGCTGCGCGTCATCGAATCCAACCGCTTTGTGACGGGCGTCACCTGGGTCGACGGCGAACTCTGGCATGCCACCTGGGAAGGCGACGACAGCGATATCCGGCATATCGATCCACGCACGGGCGAGGTACTGGAGCAGATCGACATGCCAACAGGTGTGAGCGTGTCAGGGCTGGAATCTGACGGCGCCGACCAGTTCTTCTGCGGCGGCGGAACCAGCGGGAAGATTCGGGCGGTACGGCGGCCCACAAAGAACGCAAAAGCAACGGCAAGCTAGCCAGCCACATCCCCCCCCAACCGAACGAAGCCCGCGGCGATGCGGGCTTTCTCGCTTTCGGCTCAACATTACAGTCAAACTGCACAGTTAAACTGTATTTATGCTACGCTTGGCGGATGGTCAAGCAACCCTCCCCAACCGAAACCTCACCGTCGGCCACGCTGGCGGGTGATCTGCGCATTGCTCTAGGCAAACTGTCTCGGCGGCTGCGTGAACAAGTGCACCCGAACGACCTCACCCACGCGCAGAAGTCCGTTCTGCTGCGCCTGGATCGTGACGGCCCCACCACGGTCTCCGCACTTGCCCGTGCGGAGAGTGTGAAGCCGCAGTCCATGCGCGTGACTGTCGCAGGGCTGGAAGCCATGGGGGCAGTTGTCGGCAAGCCCGACCCGACTGACGGTCGGCAAACGCTCATCGACCTGACGCCCGGCTTCCGCATGGTGCTCAAGGAGAGCCGCGCGGCCAAGGATGATTGGCTCTTTCGCGC
Source organism: Ralstonia flaminis (assembly GCF_958415495.1). Lineage (NCBI taxonomy): Bacteria > Pseudomonadati > Pseudomonadota > Betaproteobacteria > Burkholderiales > Burkholderiaceae > Ralstonia > Ralstonia flaminis. Next base: position 84,857 of record NZ_CATZLL010000004.1, read on the forward strand.
ACTGCAGGCCCAACTGTCCCCCCAGGAACAAGCCGAACTGACGAGCGCAGTGAAGCTGCTGCAACGGCTTGCCGAATTCTGAACACGGAGCCCCAGACATGACAGCACTGCATCTCGTATCGTGGTTCTTCGGCGGCGCCTTTCTCGCCAACGCCGTGCCGCATTTCGTCTTCGGCATCGCGGGCCGGCCGTTTCAAAGTCCATTCGCCAAACCGCGTGGCGAAGGGCTCTCGTCCTCGACAGTGAACGTGCTCTGGAGCCTGTTCAACCTGGTCGTCGGTTACATCCTCGTCTTGCATGTGGGTGACTTCAACTTGCGTGACACAGGGGATGCCGCAGTGCTGGGGCTCGGCATCCTCGCGCTCAGCGTCCCGCTGGCACGACGCTTTGGCCGCTTCAATGGGGGCAACCTTGCTGGCAAGGTGCAGGAACCCAGATGAGCACATCGACAAGTGCGCCAGCAACGGGCGTCTTCCGCTCGCTGCGCATTTACAACTACCGCCTCTGGGCAGCGGGCTCACTGGTCTCCAACGTGGGGACGTGGATGCAGCGTACCGCCCAGGACTGGCTGGTCCTGACGCAACTCACCAACCACAACGCTTCTGCGGTGGGCGTGGTGATGGCCTTGCAGTTCGGCCCACAGCTCCTGCTGCTGCCGTGGACGGGCGTTGCCGCAGACCGCTATAACCAGCGCAAGCTGCTAATGGCAACACAGGCAACGTCGGGCGTGCTGGCGTTGATTCTCGGGCTGCTGACCGTGACCGGTGTAGTTCAGCTCTGGCATGTTTATCTGCTGGCATTCCTATCGGGCTGCGCGTCGGCGTTCGATGCGCCGGTTCGCCAGACCTTCGTGGCGGAACTGGTCGGAGACGGTGAACTGTCCAACGCCGTTGCACTTAACTCAACATCGTTCAATGCCGGGCGCATGATCGGGCCAGCAGCTGCTGGCATTGCCATTGCCTCCCTTGGTACCGGCTGGGCGTTCCTGGCCAATGGCCTCTCGTTCATCGCGGTGCTGGTTTCGCTTTGCTTTCTGCGCAAGTCCGAGCTGCACCCGAATGCGCGGGCACGGCGTTCGGCAGGCGGTTTCGCCGAGGCCATCCGCTATGTGCGGGCTCGGCCCGACCTCAAGGCCATGCTCGTCATGCTGTTCCTGATCGGCACGTTCGGGCTGAACTTCCCCATCTTCATCTCGACGATGGCCGCAAGCGTCTTTCATTCCGACGCGCGCGGCTATGGCGTGCTGTCGTCGATGATGGCTATTGGCACGATGTCTGGCGCGTTGTTCGCCGCCGGTCGTGAGCGGCCTGAGTTCAAATCGCTGCTGATCGGTGCAGCAATGTTTGGCCTGGGGTGCACGTTGGCCGCCATCGCACCGAGCTATTGGCTGTTTGCAGCAGCACTGGTCATCACCGGCATTGCCGCGCTCACATTCACCAACACCAGCAACAGCCTGATGCAATTGTCGACCGAGCCTGCCATGCGGGGCCGCGTCATGGCGCTCCGGGTAGCGATCGCGCTGGGCGGCACGCCCATCGGCGCGCCGATTGTGGGTTGGGTGGCAGACCATCTCGGGCCCCGGTGGTCACTCGGGGTCGGTGCACTTTCCGGGTTGCTTTCGGCCGCGGTTGCCATTTATGTGATGCGCCAGCAGATTCATCTGCCCCGTCAGGCGCAGGCAACGCTGGAACCAGGCACACGCTGAAATCCGCCCCACCACTACGGAAATTGCGTTGGTGCGCTCGCCCACCCCGCTGCTGTCTTTTCTTTGCTGCGTACGGGCTTGTTTGAAAGCCCCATAACATTCCGCCGAGGCAGTCCTTGTACGATGGCCGCGTCCGCAATCGTATTTCAGGAGAGACACGATGCCCTACGATGGAAACCGCGCGGCCAACTACGCCGACAGCCACGTGCAACCGAATAGCACAGGAAACTGCGCCAAATACGTCCGCAAGGCCCTCGAATGGGGCGGCGCGACGCTGGGCCGCGCGCACTTCGCGAAGGACTACGGCCCCGTCCTCGAAGAAGGTGGCTTTCACACCGTGCAAACCACCCCGCGCAAGGGTGACGTGATCGTCATTCAGCCGGCACCGGGTCATCCGTCCGGGCACATGGCCATCTACAACGGCACGGTATGGGTATCTGATTTCACACAGAACGCCGGGCCGCAGGGCTTCTACCCGGGTGAGGCCTATCGCACCGCGCAGCCGGCCTACAAGATCTATCGCCACGACGACTGAGGCCCGCCATGAAGACGCGATTCTCCAGACTGCTGGCGTGGCTGGTCCTCGCGGCCAGCCTGTTTGGCATGCAGGCCGTCATGGCACAAGGCAAAGCCGCCTCGCCTGAAGCCGACACAAAGGCGTTCTACGCCTGGTACATCAAGCTACAGGCCAAGTCGGTCTACCCACTGACCGACAGCGGCATCTACACCTATGTATCCAAAGACACCGTGGACCGCCTGCGCGAGGCCTACCGCCGCAATGAAATGCCGGGGGATGCTGACTACTTCACCAAGGTCCAGGACTACGACGAGAAGGACTGGGCCGAGCACACCGTCGCCCGCGCCCCGATCCTGCTTGAGGACGTTGCCGTCGTACCAGTCACATTCGGTTCGAAAGACAAGGTGAGCGTGCTCGTCTTCCTGCGCAAACTGGCAGATGGTTGGAAGATCACCAAGGTTGAGGATACGCAGGACTTTCAGTGATCCTGGCGTGCCGCCACGTACGAAAAAAAAGCCCGCTTTACGCGGGCTTTTTTACTAAACCGTGGAGGTGAATCTCACTCCCACTCAATCGTCGCAGGCGGCTTGCCCGAGATGTCATACACAACCCGGCTCAACCCACGCACTTCGTTGATGACGCGGCTCGACACACGTCCGAGCAACGCGTACGGCAGGTGCGCCCAGTGTGCAGTCATGAAATCGGTGGTCTGCACCGCGCGCAGTGCCGTCACATAGTCATACGTGCGGCCATCGCCCATCACGCCGACGGACTTGACCGGCAGGAACACCGCAAACGCCTGGCTGGTCAAGTCATACCAGCTCTTGCCGACATCACCCTCGGCGCACAGGCCGGCGGCAGCATCTTGTGCCGTGGCCTTCGTGCCGCGCAGCTCTTCGATGAAGATCGCATCCGCACGGCGCAGCAGGTCCGCATACTCGCGCTTGACCTCGCCCAGAATGCGCACGCCCAGACCCGGGCCCGGGAACGGATGGCGATACACCATCTCGTGCGGCAGACCCAGCGCCACGCCCAGCTCGCGCACTTCGTCCTTGAACAGGTCGCGCAGCGGCTCAAGCAGCTTCAGGCCCAGCGTTTCCGGCAGGCCGCCGACGTTGTGGTGGCTCTTGATAGTCGTCGCCTTCTTGGTCTTGGTGCCGCCCGACTCCACCACGTCCGGATAGATCGTGCCCTGCGCCAGCCACTTGGCGTTGGAGAGCTTCTTGGCTTCGGCCTGGAATACTTCCACGAACTCGCGGCCGATGATCTTGCGCTTGGCTTCCGGGTCCGTCACGCCGGCCAAGTGGCCGAGGAACTGCTCGGAGGCATCCACGTGCACAACCTTGGCGTGCAGGCGGCCGGCGAACATGTCCATCACCATCTTGCCTTCGTCCAGGCGCAGCAGGCCGTGGTCAACAAACACGCAGGTCAGCTGGTCACCGATGGCGCGGTGGATCAGCGCCGCAGCCACGGACGAATCCACGCCACCCGACAGGCCCAGGATCACCTCTTCATCGCCCACCTGTTCGCGGATGCGCTTGACGGCCTCCTCGATGTGGTCGCGCATGATCCAGTCCGGCTTGGCACCGGCAATCTCCAGCACGAAGCGCTCCAGCAGCGCGCGGCCCTGCACGGTGTGCGTGACTTCCGGGTGGAACTGCACGGCGTAGTAACCGCGTGCCTCGTCAGCCATGCCGGCGATCGGGCAGCTCGGCGTGGAGGCCAGCAGCTTGAAGCCCGGCGGCAGCTCGGCAACCTTGTCGCCGTGGCTCATCCACACCTTGAGCATGCCGTGGCCTTCGGGGGTGGCAAAGTCCTGGATGTCCTTGAGCAGGCGGGTATGGCCGTGGGCGCGCACCTCGGCGTAACCGAATTCGCGATGATCGCTCCACTCGACCTTGCCGCCCAGTTGCACGGCCATGGTCTGCATGCCGTAACAGATGCCGAGCACAGGCACACCCAGGTCCCACACGGCTTGCGGGGCACGCAGCTGGTGGTCTTCGTAGGTGCTGGCGTGGCTGCCGGACAGGATGATGGCCTTGGGCGCGAACTCGCGCACAAAGGCGTCAGACACATCGTTCGGGTGGATTTCGCAGTAGACGTGCGCCTCGCGCACGCGGCGCGCGATCAGCTGCGTAACCTGCGAGCCGAAATCAAGGATGAGGACTTTGTCGTGCATGTTGTGGAGGAATGGAATCGGCAATCGTGTCGACTTCAGTGCCGGGGCCGTACCCAGGCGGCGGCATGTAGGCGGGTTCTTTGCGCTCGGCGGTCTCCGTGCGCTGGCGTTCGCGGGCGGCAGCGGCTTCATCGCGAGCCTTCTGCGCGCGCTCGCGCTCATTGGTGCGCACGCGGCGCGAGGCGGGAATCTGCACGGCGGAAAACGCCGCCAGCACTGCAGCAAACGTCGGCAGCCAGATACGGCCAGCGCCCTCCACCGGCAGGTGGAAGAACAATAGCCAGGCAATCACCAGCACAGCCACAGCCAGGTTCACGTGGCCAACCACCTGCGCCACCGCAGTGGTCAGTTGCCCGTTGATGGTGGCTTGCCACAGCAGCCAGGCCAGACCGATGAGCGTGACGCCGAGCAGTTGGCCGTACATTGCCGGTTCCGGCTGCGGCAGTTGCAGCGCGCCGAAGATGGACGTCATCGGCGAGGCCAGGAGGACGAGACCGACGCACAGAGCGACAGCCGCATCCAGAAACAGAACGAGTCGCAAAAGCGCTTTCATCATCGTCTCCAGTTGCGGGTGGCCGCCCGTGCTCCGGCCACCGGTTGTGAATCAGCCAGAGCGCCCGCGCGCCCCGGCGGCAGTAGTGCGTGCCTTCTATCTTGTATGCGGTGATCGAGCTGCCGATCAGTCGCGGTGATAGTTCGGCGCTTCCTTCGTGATCTGCACGTCGTGCACGTGCGATTCGTTCATGCCTGCGGCCGTGATCTCAACGAACTGGCTCTTCTCGTGCCATTCGGCAATCGATGCGCAACCGCAATAACCCATCGACGAGCGAACGCCACCCGTGAGCTGATGCACGATCGGCAATGCCGAGCCCTTGTACGGCACGCGGCCTTCGATGCCTTCCGGCACGAGCTTGTCAACGTTGGCAGTGTTGTCTTCCTGGAAGTAACGGTCGGCCGCGCCGTCTTTCATGGCACCCACCGAACCCATGCCACGGTAGCTCTTGTACGAGCGACCCTGGAACAGGAACACCTCACCCGGAGATTCGTCCGTGCCGGCAAACATACCGCCCATCATCACGGTGTGTGCGCCAGCGGCCAGCGCCTTGGCCACGTCACCCGAATAACGGATACCGCCGTCAGCGATCAGCGGCACGCCGGTGCCCTTGAGCGCTTCGGCCACGTTGGACACCGCAAAGATCTGCGGCACGCCCACGCCGGCAACGATCCGCGTCGTGCAGATCGAACCCGGGCCGATACCGACCTTGACGCCATCGGCACCATGATCGACCAGCGCTTTGGCTGCGTCACCCGTGGCGATATTGCCGCCAATCACCTGCACTTGCGGGTAGTTATCCTTGATCCAACGCACGCGGCTGAGCACGCCCTGGCTGTGACCGTGCGCGGTATCGACCACGATCACGTCCACGCCAGCCTTGACCAGCAGATCGATGCGCAAGTCATTGTCCGGGCCCACGCCCACTGCTGCGCCCACGCGCAGCGAGCCGCGCTCATCCTTCGAGGCCAGCGGGTATTCCGTGGCCTTCTGGATATCCTTGACGGTAATCAGGCCGCGCAACTCAAAGTCGTCGCCCACCACCAGCACGCGCTCCAGGCGGTGCTTATTCATCAGGCGCTTGGCCTCTTCCAGCGAGGCGCCTTCCTTGACGGTGACGAGTTTCTCGCCCGGCGTCATCTTGGCGCGCACCGGGGCGTCCAGTTCTTCTTCGAAGCGCAGGTCGCGGTTGGTGATGATGCCCACCACCTTCTTGCCTTCCAGCACCGGGAAACCCGAGATGCCGTGTTGCGCCGACAGCGCCATCACGTCGCGGATCTTCATGTCCGGACCAATGGTGATCGGATCGCGCAGCACGCCCGATTCGAAGCGCTTGACCTTGGCGACTTCGCGCGCCTGTTCTTCCGGCTTCAGGTTCTTGTGGACGATACCGATACCACCCTGCTGCGCCATGGCAATGGCCAGCCGCGCTTCCGTAACCGTATCCATGGCAGCGGAGACGAGCGGAATGGCAAGTTCAATCGAACGGGTGAGCTTGGTGCGAAGGGACGTATCGCGGGGCAGGACGGCCGAGTAAGCCGGGACGAGCAGCACATCATCGAACGTGAGTGCTTTCTGGACAAGACGCATAGCAATTTCCTCTAGGCGCAAAATCGGATTATACGGGAATTTGCCCCACGTTTGTAGAAGGCCGTGCTATGCTCGATAAATTTTTCTTCGCGCACGCACCTAAAGCGCCCTGTGCCGCCAGCGGCCGCGCGGAGCCAGCCTCGCGAGTGCTCGAATGGGAATTGGCGTATTGTGCGCCCTGCTTGCCGGGGCCATGTGGGGCATGGTCTTCATTGCACCCCGCGCGCTGCCTGCGTTCTCACCCTGGGAACTGGCCCTCGGCCGCTACCTCGCCTACGGCGCCATCGCGGCCATTGCCGCCGCCCCGATCCTCCCCCGCATTGCCCGCAAGATCACCCGCGCCGATTGCCTGGCGCTGGTCAAACAATCCTGCAGCGGCAACCTTGTCTATTACGTTCTGGTGGCATTTGGCGTGCAACTGGCCGGGGTTGCACCCACTTCGCTCATCATCGGCATCCTGCCCATCACCGTAACTGTGCTCGGCCGCCGTGACCACGGCGCGGCGCCGCTTTACCGGCTAATCTGGCCGCTATTGGTGGTGGCCGCGGGCATCGCGTGTATCAACATTGACCTGTTTGGCCACGGGGCCGCGACGGCCGCAGCCAACCTGCGACCGGTCTGGCAGCGCATCGCTGGCATTGCCTGCGCGGCCGGTGCGCTGTGCAGCTGGACGTGGTACGCGGTAGACAACGCGCGTTACCTGCAACGCAATCCGCATTTTTCGAGCAATGAATGGTCGGCCCTGTACGGCATTTCGAGCGGCTTTCTGTCGACCGTGCTGACTGTAGCGGCCCTGCTTGTAGCCGGCACAGACTGGGCCAGTGGTGGCGGACGCGCCTGGGGCACGTTCTGGGCGGTGAACGCTGCGGTGGCACTTGGCGCGTCGCTGATCGGCAACAACCTGTGGAACATTGCTTCCCGCCGCCTGCCGCTCACGCTGTCCGGCCAGCTGATCGTGTTCGAAACGCTGTTCGCGCTGGCATATGGCTTTGTGTACGACGGGCGTTGGCCGCGCCCGCTTGAAATCGCCGCAATCGCCCTGCTGATCGCGGGTGTCGGCTGGTCCGTACGCTTGCACGCAGAAGACAAGTCTGCATAAACTGGGCGCCTTGCCGGGGGGCGAGTCGATAGGCGGGTCAAGCCATCGTTCTCAATTTGCGAGTGGCGATCACGCCACCGGGCTCCCGTGCGCGTCGTGGGCCGTCGTCGGGTCGGCCAACGCGCCGTCGGCAGACCATCGAACGAGAACTCCATGAAACGACTGCACGTCCTGCTGCCCGCCACCGCCACCCTGATCGCCCTCGCCTGCCCGGCGGCCCTTGCACAATGGGCCTGGCAATGGCGCGATGAGAAAGGCCTGATGGTCTACAGCGACGCGGCGCCGCCGCCGTCGGTACCGCCCAGCCGCATCATCCGCAACCCGAACAGCCGCACCGCTACCGCGTACGAGGCAATTCCAGCACCGGCGTCCGCAGCCCAGGCCACCCCGGCACCGAAGGCCGGCCAACCCGCCTCAAGCGTCGCCGTTGATCCGGACGAAGCCCTGCGCAAACGCATGGCCGATCGCGCCAAGAAAGAACAGGACGAAGCCAAGCAGGCAGAAGCCGCCCAACGCAAGCAGGCGGAATGCGCGCGCCTGCGCAACGAAACCACCTATATGCAGGAAGGCCGCCGTATCGGCACTGCACAGCCCGACGGCTCGATTGCCTATATGGATGACAACCAGCGCGCGGCCGCCGTTGCACGCAACCAGGCCGCCCTGAGCGCCAACTGCAACTGATCGATCGTTATTCGAGGACGTCGTCTTTGGGCGGCGCCTCGTTACGCAGCCACTTCAGGCCTTCGCGCGTACCGGTTGCCCGCACCTTCTGCACGCGGCGCCGGCGCGCGGTCTTCGGATCGGCGATCAGCGGGCCCAGGATTTCCACCCGGTCCCGCGCATGCAGCGGCGCATCGGGTGTCTTGCGCTTACCGTAGACACCCAGCCGGCAAGCCTCGATCGCCAAATCGCCTCCCTCCAGCAAGCCGGACACACGCACGGCATCGGCCACCGTCGCATCGGGCGCCACCTGCACATGGATCAGCCGCGGCGGCGTGACCGTCGCCAGGCAGACCATCACGTCAATCGGCTCAGGATTCGCCATAGACGGTCTCCGCGCGTTTGACGAAGGAGTCGACGAAGGTATTGGCGATCATGCTGAACACCGGGCCGATAATTTTTTCCAGCAGGTGGCTGGAGAACTCGTAATGCAGGTGGAAATTGATCTTGCACGCGTCGGCGCGCAACGGCGTAAACACCCAGAAGCCGGTGAAGGCCTTGAAAGGGCCGTCAGCAAACTGCATATCGATCCGGGTGGGTCGCGTTTGCGTATTGCGTGTCCGAAAATGCTGACGGATACCCTTGAAGGCAATGTCGACACGCGCATCGAGAGACGTTTCCGTCTGCTCGAAGATCTCTACGCCGCCGCACCACGGCAAGAAGTTCGGATAGTCCTTGACGTCGGTGACCAGGTCGAACATCTGTTCGGCCGAGTAGCCGATCAACACGGTTTTTTCAACGTCTGCCATGCGCCATCCGAAAGCTTTGCGCGCCACACCTCCGGGCATAAGCCTCGGGCTGCAGCGGATTTGTTAAACTCGCCATTTTATCGCAGCGCATGCCGGGATCGTCACCCCGATGCGCTCACCGCACATTCCAACGTATGACCATCGCCGACAACAAAAAAGCCTTTTTCGATTACTTCATCGAAGAGCGCTACGAGGCGGGCATCGTACTCGAAGGCTGGGAAGTGAAGGCCATCCGTGCCAACCGCGCCCAGATCAAGGAAGGCTACGTCGTCATCCGCAATGCGGAACTCTTCCTGATCGGCGCGCACATCAGCGCGCTGCAATCGGCCTCCACGCACGTCACGCCTGACCCTGTGCGCACCCGCAAGCTGCTGCTGCACGCTGAAGAGATCAAGAAGCTCATCGGCAAGGTCGAACAGCGCGGCTATACGCTCGTGCCGCTCAACCTGCACTACTCGCGCGGCCGCGTGAAATGCGAAATCGGTCTCGCCAAGGGCAAGAAGCAATTCGACAAGCGCGAAACCGAGAAGAACCGCGACTGGCAGCGCGAGAAGGCTCGCCTCATGCGCGAGAAGGCCTAAGGGCCCTCTCGCCGCTCTTGCCGCACTACCCTTAGGCGCCTGGCCGCTGCTGCTTCACGATCGTCAACGCTGACGCAATCATCGTGCTCAGGTCGCCCATGTTGCCGGGCACGATGAGCGTGTTGCCCTGCTTGGCCAAGTTGCTGAACGCGCTCACATACTCTTCGGCCACTTTCAGGTTGACCGCGTCAATACCGCCTTCGGTGCGGATGGCATGACCGATCTTCTGGATGGCCTGCGCATTGGCCTCGGCCACTGCCAGAATCGCCGCCGCCTCGCCCTGCGCTTTATTGATCTGCGACTGGCGATCCCCTTCCGAACGCTGGATCAGCGCTTCACGCTCACCGGTGGCAATGTTGATCTGCTCCTGCTTGCGCCCTTCCGATGCGGCAATCAGCGCACGCTTTTCGCGCTCAGCCGTTATCTGCGCCTGCATGGCGTGCAGGATCTCCTTCGGGGGTGTCAGATCCTTGATCTCGTAGCGCAGCACCTTCACGCCCCAGTTGGAGGCAGCCTCATCCAGCGCGTTGACCACGCTATGGTTGATGAAGTCTCGCTCTTCAAACGTCTTGTCCAACTCAAGCTTGCCGACCACCGAACGCAGCGTGGTTTGCGCGAGCTGCGTGATGGCGACGACAAAATTGCTCGAGCCGTATGACGCGCGCATCGGGTCGGTCACCTGAAAGTACAGGATGCCGTCCACCTGCAGCTGCGTGTTGTCCTTGGTGATACAGATCTGGCTCGGCACATCGAGCGGGATTTCCTTGAGCACGTGCTTGTAGGCCACGCGATCCACAAAGGGCAACACGATGTTGAGCCCCGGCGAGAGTGTCGCGTGGTACTTGCCCAGCCGCTCCAGAATCCAGGCGTGCTGCTGCGGCACGATCTTGATGCCCTGCGCGATGAGCACGATGGCGGCAAACAGAACGATGAGCGCGAGAGTCCCCAGCTCGAACATAGAACCTCCGGTTGTTGGTATTGGGTGCTAAGCCTTAATGTTTGGGCGCGACAACCAGCACGTTGCCGCGTATCTCGACGATGCGGAATTCGCCACCCGAAGCAGTGGCGTGCGGCGCCAGCTCGACGTCCCACGCTGCGCCGCGATACTGCACGCGCGCGCGGCGCTCGGGCGACCATGCGTCTACGCGCAGCACCTCACCGATATCCAGATTCACGTTGCGATTGCGGGCCGCATCTTCTCGCGTCACGCGCCCATAGCGCGAGCGCCGCAGCCCAACGATGCCGAACACCGCGATGATGGCAGCCACAATGGCCTGCGCCGGAAACGCCAGTCCCACCAGCGCAGCCAACCCACCGGCCAACAAACCGATTGCTACCATCAGCAGGTAGAACGTGCCCGTCATCAGTTCACCGATGACGAGCAGCACGGCCAGCGAAAGCCAAACGGTCTGAGCCGACATGCTCCCTCTCCCAGAAAAAACCCCCGCGACGCTGCACGTCTGCGGGGGCATGTCGCGCGGCCCCCGTCAGCGTTGGACGCCGTCGGGCACTTCGCGTTCTTGTTAGCGCGTACCCGTCAGGATACGCGCCTTGTCTTACAACACTCTAGCTCCGGCCCGAATTAGGCCGAACCCAGCTTCTGCCAAGTGTCGACCACCGAATCCGGGTTCAGCGAGATCGACGAGATACCTTCCTTGGCAAGCCATTCGGCAAAGTCCGGGTGGTCGGACGGGCCCTGGCCGCAAATACCAACGTACTTGCCCATCGACAGCGCCGTGGAAATGGCGCGCTGCAGCATGAACTTGACCGCCGGGTCGCGCTCATCGAAGTCACGGGCCAGCAACTCCATACCGGAATCGCGGTCCAGACCCAGCGTGAGCTGCGTCAGGTCGTTCGAGCCGATCGAGAAGCCGTCGAAATGCTGCAGGAACTGCTCGGCCAGGATCGCGTTGGACGGCACTTCGCACATCATGATCAGGCGCAGGCCATTCTCGCCGCGCTTCAGGCCGTACTTGGCCAGCAGCTCGACCACCTTCTCTGCCTGGCCGAGCGTGCGCACGAACGGCACCATCACTTCAACGTTGGTCAGGCCCATCTCGTCGCGCACACGCTTCATGGCGCGGCATTCCATCTCGAAGGCTTCAGCAAAGTCTTCGGCGATGTAGCGCGAGGCACCACGGAAGCCCAGCATCGGGTTCTCTTCGTCAGGCTCGTAGCGCGAACCACCGATCAGCTTCTTGTACTCGTTCGATTTGAAGTCCGACAGGCGCACGATCACGGGCTTCGGATAGAACGCCGCCGCGATAGTGGCGATGCCCTCGGCCAGCTTGTCGACGTAGAACGCACGCGGGCTGGCATGACCACGGGCCACGCTTTCCACGGCCTTCTTCAGGTCGCTGTCGACCTGCGGATAGTCGAGGATCGCCTTCGGATGAACGCCGATGTTGTTGTTGATGATGAATTCCAGACGCGCCAAGCCAACGCCGCCGTTCGGGATCTGGCAGAAATCGAACGCCAGTTGCGGGTTGCCGACGTTCATCATGATCTTCGTGCTGATCACCGGCATTTCGCCGCGCTGGACTTCCGTCACTTCGGTTTCCAGCAGACCGTCGTAGATCTTGCCTTCGTCGCCCTCTGCACACGAGACGGTCACCAGGGTGCCGTCCTTGAGGATGTCGGTGGCGTCGCCGCAGCCGACCACCGCCGGCACACCCAGTTCACGCGCGATGATGGCCGCGTGGCAGGTACGGCCGCCACGGTTGGTGACGATGGCCGAGGCGCGCTTCATCACCGGCTCCCAGTTCGGGTCGGTCATGTCTGCAACCAGCACGTCGCCCGGCTGCACACGTTCCATTTCAGCCGGATCGTTGATCACGCGCACCGGGCCCGTGCCGATCTTCTGGCCGATAGCACGGCCGGTGGTCAGCACCGGCGCCGAGCCCTTCAGGCGGAAGCGTTGTTCAGCCTTACCTTGCGACTGGCTCTTCACCGTCTCGGGACGGGCCTGCAGGATGTAGATCTTGCCGTCCTTGCCGTCACGGCCCCACTCGATGTCCATCGGGCGGCCGTAGTGCTTCTCGATGATGACGGCGTACTTGGCCAGCTCCGTCACGTCAGCATCGCTGATGGAGTAGCGGTTGCGCAATTCGCCCGGCACGTCGACGGTCTTCACGCGGCCGGCTTCGCCCGGCGCGGTGAACTCCATTTTGATCAGCTTGGAGCCGATCGAGCGGCGGATGATCGGGTATTTGCCAGCAGCCAGCATCGGCTTGAAGACGTAGAACTCATCCGGGTTCACAGCACCCTGCACCACCGTCTCACCCAAACCATAGCTGGAGGTGATGAAGACGACTTCCTGGAAACCCGATTCGGTATCGATCGTGAACATCACGCCCGAGGCGCCGCAATCCGAGCGCACCATGCGCTGGATACCGGCCGACAGGGCCACCACGTCGTGGGCAAAGCCCTTGTGCACGCGGTACGAAATCGCGCGGTCGTTGTACAGCGAGGCGAACACATGCTTGATCTTGTCGAGCACGTCATCGATGCCGGAGACGTTGAGGTAGCTCTCTTGCTGGCCGGCAAACGAAGCGTCCGGCAAGTCTTCGGCCGTGGCCGACGAGCGCACCGCGAACGATGCCTCGGCACCTTCACGGGCGGACACGCGAGCGTACGACTCGCGAATTTCCTGCTCCAAGCGCGGCTGGAACGGTGCGGTGGCAACCCACTCGCGGATCTCCTTGCCGGCGGCGGCCAGCGCCTTGACGTCGTCAACATCCAGGGCGGCCAAGCGCTGCGAGATGCGCTCGGTCAGGTTGTTGTGTGCGAGGAAGTCACGGAAAGCCAGTGCCGTGGTGGCAAAACCGCCCGGAACGCGCACGCCGGCGCCATCCAGCTGGGAGATCATCTCGCCCAGCGAAGCGTTCTTACCGCCAACGACCTCAACATCGGTCATCCGCAGTTGCTCGAACGGCAGCACATAGGCGCCGTCTTGCGACAGGTTAGTCATACAAAAGTCCCTAAACTAAGTGAAAAACCGGTCGGATGCGCACGGGGCATTGTTCTTGTCGTCTGGCCGTGCGAATCGCTTGGCTAAATCATCCGGGGCAGCCGCTGTGACATTGTCTGGCGGGCGGCGGGCCCGAATTGCTTAGCGAAACGATCGCCGCTATTCTACCGTGCCGCAGCACGATTTCTTGCCTGCGTGCTGGAAAAACCCCTCGCTTTCGATGACCGACCTCGCCGCCGCACCTGCCACCCGCGCGGCCGTCCGCACCGTTTTTATCGTGTCGGATGGCACCGGGATCACCGCAGAAACCTTTGCCCACTCCATCCTGGCCCAGTTCGAGATGAAATTCCGCCAGGTGCGGATTCCATTTGTCGACACGGTCGAGAAGGCACATGTGGCGGTTAGCAAGATCAACGAGGCGTTCGACGCCGAGGGCGTTCGCCCGATCGTCTTCACCACGCTGGTGGATGCCGAGGCCAACCAGATCGTCCATCGGGCCAAGGCCACCATCCTGGACATGTTCCAGACCTTCATCGAGCCGCTCGAGAAGGAGCTGAACCTCAAGTCCACCCACGCCATCGGACGCTTCCACCAGAACGCCGACACCGAGGCGTACAAAAACCGCATCGAAGCGATCAACTTTTCACTTGCGCACGATGACGGTCAGTCACACAAGAACCTGGCCGAGGCGGATGTGATTCTGGTGGGGGTATCGCGCAGCGGCAAGACGCCGACCAGCCTCTACCTGGCGATGCAGTACGGGGTGAAATCGGCCAACTATCCGCTGATTCCCGACGATTTCGAGCGCGGCAAGCTGCCCACGGTGCTGTACGACTACAAGAGCAAGATTTTCGGGCTGTCGATCGATCCACAGCGCCTGTCCGAGATCCGCAACGAACGTCGCCCAGGCAGCAAATATGCAGCGCTGGAAAACTGCCGCTACGAAATCAATGAAGCCGAATCGATGATGCGCCGGGAGGGCATCAAGTGGCTCTCGTCCACGCACAAATCGATTGAAGAAATTGCGACGACGATCCTGCAGGACGTCAAGATCGACCACAACAACTACTGAGCACGACGCTCGACAACGCAAAACGGCCGGACTCAAACCGGCCGTTTTGCTTTGCTGGCGATGCCCCGGGTCAAGCTCGATCGCGCACCCAGTTGCCGCCGTGTGCCGCAGCTTGAGCGGCCGGTGAAGTGGCGAGATAGGCCAGTGCCTGCTCGGTCGAGCCTTCGTGGTGCGGCGTGTAGCTCGGCCGGAAGTAGCGCAGCGCCGCCCCCAGCATCTTCCAGAACGACGGCAGGCAATTGCGCCGCGAGCCATACCACCAGCCACGGATGAAACCGGGGAACCGGCCCGCGCCCGGATCGCGCTTGTGCATGAAGCGAAAGCCCGTCACCAGGAAGTACAGCAGCAGGATGATGGTCGTCAGCATGTGGAAGCAGCGCTCGAGGTAGGTGCCGCCCATGTGGCGGAAGATGTCGAACGCCACGGTGCGGTGCTCGACTTCTTCCGCGCCGTGCCAGCGCAGCAGGTCGAGCATGACGGGGTCGGCCTTGGCGGCGTCCAGCCCCTTGGCGTTGAGCACCCAGTTGCCGAGATAGCCGAAGAAGTGTTCAAGCGCGGCGATGATGCCAAGCTGCTGCCGCAGCCAGAAACGTGTGTGGCCGATCTTCAGGCCGAGCGGCTGTTCGCCGAGCATCTTGGAGAACAGCCAGTCCAGTCGCTTGGTGAACGGCTGCGTGTCGATGCCGTGGTCCTTGTAGTAATGCGTGAGCACACCGCCGTGGGAACGCGAATGGACGGCCTCCTGGCGCAGGAAGCCCTCGGCATCAGCGCGCAGCTTGGCGTCGGCAATCAACGGCAGCGCCTTGTTGTAGACGCGGCAGAACCACAGCTCACCCGCCGGGAACAGCAGGTTCAGGATGTTTATGATGTGCGTGCTGGACGGGTCGCCGGGGATCCATTGGATCGGCGTGTCCTTCCAGTCGAAGCGGACGTGGCGGGCCTTGATGAAGTAATCGGACGCGGTCATGGTCGTCTCCTGTGTTCTTGTCAAAGCCGGGTTCAATGCCCGGCCATGCTCACGCGGGCCATCAGCCGGCTGAGCCACTGCGCGTAGCGTGAGATGAAGCGCGATGAATGCGCCTCGATGCCGACCGTGACGACCGGCTTGTTGCGAAGCACCGCACGGAGCATGGCTTTGGCAACGGTTTCGGGCTTGAGCCCACGCAGCTGGTAGAGCTTGATTGCGCGGGCACGCAGTTGGGCCTGCTGCGCCTCGGTCGTGCCGGCGTAGACGGTGGAGGCCATGATTCCCGTCTCGGCAAAGCCCGGGCAGATGGCCGAGACGCCAATGCCCTGCCCAGCCAACTCACCTCGCATGCATTCGGACAGCATCAGCACGGCGGCCTTGGTGGTCGCATACGCGGCAAGGTCGCGTGAGGGTGCAAAGGCCGCTGCCGATGCGGTATTCAAGATGTGCCCACCCTGCCCGCGCGCCACCATCTGCCTGGCGAACAGCCGCGCGCCGTGGATCACGCCCCACACGTTCACATGCAGGATGCGTTGCCAATCGCGCTCGGAGGTGTCGACAATGCCGCCGGCCATACCAATGCCTGCGTTGTTGACGACAATGTCAGCGCCACCCAGCACCTTGCCGACCCAATCGACCAGGGCTTCCATCTGCTCGGCGTTACCGACGTCAACGGTGCGTGCCCATGCCTTGCCGCCGGAGAGGCGGATAAGCGTAGCGGTGCGCTCGGCGTCCTCCGCGCGGATGTCGACTGCGACGATGGCCGCGCCTTGTTCCGCAAACTCCAGCGCCGCACAACGCCCGATGCCGCTGCCGGCACCGGTGACGACGGCCAGCTTGCCCGTGAGCGGTTTGCGCGGGTTGTGCCCATCATGCTGGCGGGCACGCTGCAGCGCCTCGGATTCAGGCTTCCCCTCGGCATGCTCGATCAACTCGCGCGCCATCCCCGCCATACGCTCAGCATGCGTGACCGGCAGCCAGTGCCGCGCGACGACTTCACGCCGCCAATAATTCGGCACCCAGCGCGCGAGATCCTCCGACAGCGCTGGGCTCACGTACTTGTCCAGCGTCGGCACGATCACCTGCACCGGTGCATGTGCAACGCGCTTGCGTGGCGTGAACAGGCTGCGGATGAAGTTGGCGCGATACAGCGAGACACCGCGTACCCCATCGGCCGTCTGTGTGGCACGCGGCGCGATGGTGGTCTTCTCCACGCGACGCAGCACGCGCGGCCAGGCCCGGCCCAGCCAGAGGCGCCAGCTCAACTCCGGCACGATCGGCAGATGGAACAGCAGCACGTACCACGAGCGCACGAGTTGCCCCAGCATCTTGCCCAGCGACGCTGGCGTCGGCCGCAGCAGCCGTGCGCGCATCCAATACCCAACGTGATCCAGGCACGGCCCCGAGCACGACGTGTACGACGCGATGCGCCCGCGCAGGCGCGCTTCCGTCACGAACTCCCACGACTGGATCGAACCCCAGTCGTGCGCAATCAGGTGAACAGGCTTGCTCGGGCTCAGCGCATCAATCACGGCGATGAAGTCGTCGGTCAGCCGCGCGAACGTGTAATTGCGCATTCCCTTGGGCGCGCTCGATTGCCCTGCGCCGCGCACGTCATAGGCGATGACGTAGTAGTCGCGCGCGAGTAGCGGCGCCATCTCGTGCCAGACCTCGCTGTTGTCCGGGTACCCATGGACGAGCACGACGGTCGGGCGAGCTGGATCGCCCCAGGTCTTGACGGCGAGTGCGACATCACCGGATTGCACGGTGCGCTCAGCGCGCGGAAAAGCGGCGGCCGGCTCGAACAGCGCCAGCGGGGCCTCTTCAAGAAGCGTTTTCATCTGTGGCTCCGCAAGCATCATGCGGCACGCTGCTGCGTGAGCTGGCGTTGCTGCTGCCGTTGTTGCCACCTGCGCACGTGCGGCAGGTCGTCATCGAGCCAGTAGGCATCGTCCTCTGTAATGACGAGCAGCTCTTCGAACTTGGCGCCCACCCCGTGGAAGCCCAGGTGCGGCTCGACTGCCCACAGGCCCGGCACTGGCGCGTGCTCGGAGCGGCGGTCGATCGACCATAGCGGCGACCACCCTTCCTGCTTGCCGCTGCGCACTTGGTCAAGGATCAGGTTGCGCGTGGCATTGAGCCCGAAGCGCGCCACGAAGCGCGGCTTGGACGGGCTTTCCAGCTTGGCCACGCGATGTGCCAGTACCTTGAACGGATAGGCCTTGTGACGCGGCTCCACACCCTGCTTCATGCAAAGCTGATCGACCGCGCGGGCCACATCCGCCATCGGGCGACGCTCACGGATCAGACGCACGATCAGCTCGCGATGTGCCATCAGATCGTCCTGCAGTTGTTCAAGGATGGCGTTCTCGCCAAGACACGTGGCATAGCCCACGTCGGCAATCACCCCGTTACGCACCGGCGCCACATCCAGAATGACTGGCATGTTCTCCTCCAGCCGCCGCGACGAGGGGAAGAACGCCATGTTGAAGCCGGCCATGTGCGTCAGGCCGGAGAACCCCTGAAACGCCGTGCGATCGCCAAACCAGGCGAACGGCTTGTGCAGCCAGTCGTGCACGCCGCGGTCACCCAACCACTCGGTGAGCAGCTTGGCTGCATCCTTCTCCGTCATGCCCGGGCGCAACATGCCCCCGACCGCTTCAACGCATTGGTAGGCGAGTTGCTGGATTTCACGAAACTGCGCGAGTTCGTCGACACTGGCGCGCGCCAGGGTGGGGTTCGGCATGGCCGGTCTCCTTGCGAACCCATTGACGCTTTGGCCGCGCGATGCGGATTGCGAACAGGCTCTGAGTCTGGTTATCGAGGGGTGCTCAATGGCACCACGCACAATGTTCCATTACTCAATGGCAAAGTCAATGCGGGACTTTTCTGGCGTTTGAAAACGCCATGTGACCGGTAACCGACAGGAAAACGAGATCAGCTAGCGCGGCGCTGGCGCACCGCTTCGAACAGGCAGATGGCTGCTGCGGCAGCCACGTTGAGGGATTCCATGCCGCCTGGCTGGGGGATCGTTACGGGCGTGGTCACCGCCGACAGCCATGCGTCGGACAC
This sequence comes from Ralstonia flaminis, assembly GCF_958415495.1. Taxonomy (NCBI): domain Bacteria; kingdom Pseudomonadati; phylum Pseudomonadota; class Betaproteobacteria; order Burkholderiales; family Burkholderiaceae; genus Ralstonia; species Ralstonia flaminis. The sequence continues at coordinate 103,631 of NZ_CATZLL010000004.1, forward strand.
GCCCGCACCCTCGTTACCAAAGACCCAACCGACGGGCGCATTCAATCGCACATCGAAGACGGCCTGCTTGGCGTGCGAGGACGTTGCCAGCAACGGCACCTGAATGCGCGGATGCACGTTCTCGAACGTGCAGTGCTCAACAATATTCAGGTGGAAATGCGCGCCCATTGCAGCGCGCAAAGTCTTGGCCGACCACGCGAAGGCACACCCCGCCGTCATGAACACATCGCGCACACCTGCCGCCGCAGCGCAGCGCAGGATGGAGCCGACGTTGCCGGCGTCCTGAATACCATCCAGGATGACGCAATCGGCATCGATGACTTGCGGCAGCTGACCTTCGGGCGTTTCGATCAAGGCGATCAGATCCACGCCATTGACAACCGTGGTGAGCTGGGAAAACAGGTTGTCGGCCAGCAGGATGACCGTTTGCGGATCAACGCGATCAAGCAACACCGTGACTTCCGGGTGAGCGACATGACGCTCGGAAACCAGGATCTGGGCCGGCGTCTGGCCTGCATCCAGAAAGGCAGCAACCAGATGCACGCCGTCGAGCACAGATTGCCCCGCGCGCCGGCGTTGCTGAGTCGAGCCCGACAGTGCCTTCAGGTGCTTGAATACGGCGTTGTCGCGGGAAGTGATGTGCTTCATGAAAGTCAGTCGTCCCAGGCGGGGCTGCCACCCGCAGTCGTTGCCGCTTGTGCTTCCAGCGCACGGCGCACCGGTGCAAACGAGCGGCGATGATGCGGTGTCACGCCATGCGCTTCGATGGCCGCCAAATGCTGGGGCGTGCCATAGCCAGCGTGCACGTCGAAGCCATACTCGGGAAACGCTGCGTGCAAGGCAACCAACTGCCGATCACGCGTAACCTTGGCAAGAATCGACGCCGCCGAGATCTCCTGCACCAGCGCGTCACCCTTGACGATGGCCTCCACAGCAAACGGCACTTGCGGGCAGCGATTGCCGTCCACCTGTACGAGGTCAGGCAGCGTGCCTTTTGCAGCCACGCCCTGCACGGCACGCTGCATGGCCAGCATGGTCGCATGCAGAATGTTGATCCGGTCGATCTCCTCGACGGTCGCCTCAGCCACGTGCCAGGCGAGCGCCTTTTCGATGATCTCGTCGTACAGCGCCTCGCGCTTTTTGGCCGTGAGGATCTTGGAATCGGCCAGCCCAGCAATCGGCCTGCGTGGGTCGAGGATAACGGCAGCGGCAGTCACCGGCCCGGCCAGCGGCCCGCGGCCAGCTTCATCTACACCACACAGCATGCGGTGCGCGTGCTTGCCGGCATTGTCCGCAGGCGCTTGCGACAGCAGCAGGCCCAGCTGATCCGGATTGGGTTTGCGGGAAGCCATGGCGTTAAAGCTGACCGCGGCTGCGCAGCAGGTCGACCACGACCTTCGCGCCAATCTCCGCCATGTTCTGCTTGAGCGTCAGATGCATCTGCGTGAAATGCTCGCGCAGGAAGGTGGCGTTGCCGTGGTCGCTCAGCTGCAGCAGCGTCTCACGCGCAAGCGCCTCGGGCGTCGCGTCGTCCTGCAGCAGTTCGGGCACGACAAAGCGGCCGGACAGGATGTTCGGCAGCCCCACGTAAGGCAGATACCCCTTGCGCTTCATGATCTGCGCCGTCAACCAGGGCACCTTGTAGGTGATGACCATGGGCTTCTTGTACAGCGCCGCTTCCAGCGTGGCCGTACCGCTGGCGAGCAGAATCACGTCAGCAGCCTCCATGGCCGCGTGCGACTGGCCGTCGACCACCCACAGATGCAAGCCCGGGTGCTCGGCACGCAGGGCATCGACCCGCTCGCGCAGCGTCGCGCTGGCGGCCGGCAGCACGAATGCGATGTCCGGCTCAACCGCCTGCATGCGTGCCATGGCGGCGAACAGCGTCGGCCCGAGGTTCTTGACCTCGGAGTTACGGCTGCCCGGCAGCACCGCCACGATCTTGCGACCCATCGGAAGACCCAGGCGCGTGCGTGCACCTTCCACGTCCGGCACCAGCGGAATCACGTCTGCCAGCGGATGACCGACATAGGTGGCCGGAATGCCAGCCTTGGCGTAGATTTCGGGCTCGAACGGAAACAGGCAGAGGATGTGGTCAACGGCCTTGGCGATCGTTTTGATGCGCCCGGCACGCCACGCCCAGATCGACGGGCTAACGAAGTGCACCACCGGTACACCTGCCCGCCGCATGGCGATCTCGACGTTGAAATTGAAGTCCGGCGCATCAACGCCGATGAAGGCCAACGGCGGATTGGACAGCAAATCCTGCTTGAGCCCCTTGCGAATGGCGAGAATCTCACGCAGTTGACCAAGCACTTCCACGTAGCCGTTGACCGACAGCTTGTGCATCGGCCAATTGGACTGGAAGCCCTGCTCGGCCATGCGCGCACCGCCGATGCCGTTGTAGACAATATCGGCGGGCAGTTGTGCGTGCAGCCCCCTGAGCAGCAGCGAGGCCAGCAGATCGCCGGACGCCTCGCCGGCCACCATGCCGATGCGGCGCGCCGGTGCAGCCCCCTGGGCTTGCTCGATCAACGCACGATGCCGCGCTTGGTGGCGGCGATGAAATCAGCAAACGCGGTCAGCACTTCACGCGTCGGGGCATCGTCAGCCTGCGCGATCTGTGCCGCAATCTCGGCCTTGGCCTGATCGAAGCTCAGATCGCTCTTGTAGAGCAGCTTGTACGATTGGCGCAAGCCTGTGATCTGCTCTGCCGTGAAGCCGCGGCGGCGCAGACCTTCGACGTTGATGCCGTGCGGCGCGGCCTTGTTGCCACCCTTGTCGCTCGCGGCAATCACGAACGGCGGCACGTCCTGCACCAGCGCTGACGCACCGCCCAGCATCGCATGCGCACCGATGCGCACGAACTGGTGCACACCCGACATGCCGCCCAGAATGGCCCAATCGCCCACTTCCACGTGGCCGGCAATCTGCGCGTTGCTCGAGAACACGGTGTGATTGCCCACGCGGCAGTCGTGCGCGATGTGCACGTAGGCCATGATCCAGTTGTCGTCGCCAATGGACGTGATACCGGCATCCTGCGAAGTGCCGGTGTGGATCGTGGTGAATTCGCGGATGGTGTTGCGGTCGCCAACGATGAGCTGCGTCGGCTCATCGCGGTACTTCATGTCCTGCGGGCGACCGCCCACCGACGCGAAATGGCCGATGCTGTTGTCGCGACCGAGCGTGGTGTAGCCCTCGACCACGGTGTGATGACCGACACGTGTGCCCGCACCCATGCGCACGTTGGGGCCCACGACGGTAAAGGCGCCGATCTCGACGCTCGAATCCAGCTCGGCCTTTGGGTCGATCAGCGCGGTCGGATGAATCTTGCTCGTGCTCATGCGGCTCCCTTCGGTTCGTCCTTGATGATCGCGCACATGATTTCGGCTTCGGCGGCAACCTCGTTGTCCACCATGCCGAACACCTTGAACTTCCAGAAGCCACGCTTGCCACGCAGCAGTTCCGCGTGCAGGCAGAGTTGATCACCAGGCACGACCTGCCGCTTGAAACGGGCGCCATCAATGGCTGTGAACAGATAGAGATCGTTCTCGTTGCGTTGGTGACCGGGCTCACCAAAGGTCAACAGTGCCGCAGTCTGCGCCAGCGCCTCGAGAATCAGCACACCCGGCATGACCGGATGCCCCGGGAAGTGGCCGTTGAAGAACGGCTCGTTGAACGTGACGTTCTTGATGGCCTTGATGCGCTTGCCCGATTCAAACTCGACCACGCGGTCGACCAGCAGCATCGGGTAGCGATGCGGCAGCAGGTCGAGGATCTTCTTGATGTTGAAATCGCTGACGAGGCTGGTCGTCGCATTCGTCACATTCGATGCTTCGGTCATGATTCTTTACGCAGATCTTTGACCTGCTGTTCCAGTTGTTGCAACCGTTCGCGCATGCGCGTCAGGCCTCGGACGATGGCCGCGTTACGTTCCCAATCGCCGTGCGGCATAAACGGGAAGACGCTGGTGAAGTGACCACCGGGTTTGGTGATGGATTTGGTGATGGACGTACCGCCCGAAACAGTCACGCGGTCCGCAATTGTCAGGTGGCCGGCAAAGTTGGCTGCGCCACCGATGATGCAGTAGCGCCCGATCTTCGTACTGCCGGAAATGGCTGCACAGCCCGCGATGACGGTGTATGCACCAACATGCACGTTGTGCGCAATCTGCACCTGGTTGTCGATCTTGCAGCCCTGCTCAACCACCGTGTCGGCCATGGCGCCGCGGTCGATGGCGGTATTCGCGCCAATCTCCACATCGTCGCCAATCACTGTACGGCCGATCTGCGGAATCTTCACCCACTCGCCGCCTTGCGGGCCGAAGTCTGGCGCAAAGCCGAAACCATCTGCACCAATCACTACGCCGCTGTGCAAGATGCAGCGCGCACCCACCACACAGCCGTGGTAGATCGAGACGTTTGCGTAGAGGAGCGTGTCGTCGCCAATGCGCGCATCCGCGCCGACGAAGCCATTGCCAGCAATGCGCACGCGCTCTCCGAGCACGGCGCCCGCCTCGATGATCACGTTCGGGCCGATTGAGCACGATGCCGGCACCACGGCCCCCTCACCTACGCTCGCGCTCGGGTGGATACCGGGCACCACCGTCCGCGCAGTCAGCGCAACAAAGCGCTGGGCAACGCGGGCAAACGCAGCATACGGATTGGCGGTCACCAACCAGTTCCGGCCATTGACATGGCCTTGGGCGGCAAGCGCTTCCAGATCGCGGGGCGACACGATGATCGCCCCCGCACTGGAGTCCACAGCCTGATTGAGATACAGCGGATTGGAAAGAAAGGCGAGCTGATCGGCGCCGGCCTGATCCAGCGGCGCGATCGACTTGACGATCAGGCCTGCGTCACCCTGGACGGTCGCGCCGAGCGACGCGGCAAGTTCACCAAGCGAAAACGACATGCGAACAACCTCATTTCGCCGATTGCGAAGCCGCGTTCAGCGCCTTGAGCACATCGTCGGTGATGTCGATGCGCGGATTCACATACACCGCTTCCTGCACGATCAGATCGTACTTGCGCTGCTCCGCGATCGAACGGATCACTCGGTTGGCGCGCTCAAGCACCTGGGCCAGCTCTTCGTTGCGACGCTGGTTCAGGTCTTCGCGGAACTCCCGCTGCTTGCGCTGGAAATCGCGGTCCAGATCGGACAGCTCGCGCTGGCGGCGGGTGCGGTCAGCATCAGCCAGCACGGCCGAGTCCTTATCCAGCTTGTCGGACATCGCCTTGAGCTTGGCGGCCGTGTCCTGCAGATCGCGATCGCGCTTGGCGAACTCAGCCTCCAGCTTCGCCTGAGCCGCCTTGGCGGGCTGCGAATCGCGCAGGATGCGCTCGGAATTGACAGCGGCGATACGTGCTTCCTGCGCAGCAACCGGCAGTGCAAAGCTAGCGGCGGCGAGTGCTGCGAAGGCAACCGACACGCCCATGCGGGACAATGTGACGCGTGTGGATTTCATGATGAATGCAGTCATTAGAATGCCGTCCCGATCTGGAACTGGAAGCGTTGAGTCTGGTCTTCGGCCTTCCGCTTGATCGGGAAGCCCATGCTGATCTTCAGCGGACCAATCGGCGACAGCCACGACAGGCCGAAACCGGTCGAGTAGCGCATGTCGCTAAGCTTGTACGGCTGGGCGGCTTCTGCGAACACGTTGCCGTAGTCGAAGAAGGTGAACAGGCGAACGGTGCGGTCCACACCCGAGCCAGGCAGCGGGAAGATGAACTCCACGTTGCCGACGATCTTGCTGGCGCCACCAATGGCAATACCGTTGGCATCGCGCGGGCCCAGCGTGCTGGTTTCATAGCCGCGCACCGAGCCGATACCACCCGCGTAGTAGTTCTTGAAGATCGGGAAGTCCTTGCCGCCGTAGCCGCGGCCGTAGCCGAACTCGTTGTTGAAGGCCAGCGTAAACGACTTCGAAACCGGGTAGAACCACTGGTGCTGGTAATACGCGCGGTAATACGTGATGCCGCCCGGAACACCAATTTCCAGATTGGCCTGCTGATAGCGGCCACGGGTCGGGACCAGCGCGCTGTCACGCTGATCCTTCGACCAACCGATCGTGAACGGGAAGTTGTTGGTGATGCTACCGTTCTTCGCAACCCAGTTCTGATAGGCCAGCGGCGTGTTGGACGACACGTCGATGGACGTGCGCTCGTAGCCGATACCAAAGAACACGGTGTCGGTTTCCGAGAACGGCACCCCAAACTTCATGTTGCCGCCCTGCTGCACGATCTTGTACGTCGTATCGCCGGTGTAGTACAGCGGCTGATAAGTGCGGTAGTACAGTTCGGTCGAGCGGCTGATACCGTCGGTCGTGAAGTACGGGTCGTACTGCGTTACCGCGATGGTACGGTTTGCCTTGGAGGTGTTCACATCCAGGCCCAGGCTGGTACCGGAACCGAACACGTTGTCCTGACGGATACCGGCCGAGAGCACCACCTTGTCAGTCGACGAGAAGCCCACACCCAGGTTGATCTGGCCGGTCGGCTTTTCCGTCACGTTGACGTTGACGTCCACCTGGTCTGACGTGCCCGGCACGTCTTCGGTGGTGATGTTCGCATCAGTAAAGTAGCCCGTGCGGTTGATGCGGTTCTGCGAAAGCTGCAGCTTCTCGCCGTCAAACCACGAAGCTTCCATTTGGCGCATTTCACGGCGCACCACTTCATCGCGCGTCTTGCTGTTGCCAAGCACGTTGACGCGGCGCACATAGACGCGACGGCCTGGATCGACCACCAGCGTGAGCGCAACCGTACGGTCCTTCTGGTTGATCTGCGGCTGGGGGTTGATCGTGGCAAAGGCGTAACCGTACGTGCCAAGCAGATCGGTGATCGATTTGGTCGTGGCCGACAGCTTCGCCGAGGAGAACACATCGCCCTGCTTGAGCTTGATGAGCTTCTCCATCTCGGCCTGCTTGGAGAGCAGTTCACCGGTCAGCTTGATATCCGACACCTTGTACTGCTCACCCTCGTGGATGTTCAGTGTCAGGTAGATGTCTTTCTTGTCCGGCGTAATGGAAACCTGAGTCGACTCGATCGCGAATTCCAGGTAACCACGATCCAGGTAGAACGAGCGCAACGCTTCCAGGTCGGCGGTCAGCTTCTGCTTCGAGTACAGATCGTTCTTCGTGTACCACGACAGCCAGTTCGGCGTGGACAGCTGCATTTCGTCGCGCAGGTCACTTTCCTTGAAGGCCTTGTTGCCGACGATATTGATCTGGCGAATCTTGGCCGTCGGGCCTTCGTCCACCGTGAAGGTGATCGACACGCGGTTGGCGTCGACCGGCGTTACAGTGGTCGACACATCGGCGGCGTAGTAGCCGCGCGAGACGTACTGACGCTTGATTTCCTGCTCAGCACGGTCGATCAGCGACTTGTCGTAATAGCGGGCTTCGGCCACGCCCACGCCACGCAAGGTACGGCGCAGTGCGTCCTTGTCAAACTCCTTGAAGCCGATGAACTCGAGCTGCGAGATGGCCGGACGCTCTTCCACACGCACCACCAGCACGTTGCCTTCGGCACGGATCTGCACGTCCTTGAAGAAGCCGGTGTTGTAGAGCGCGCGGATCGATTCGGCACCCTTCTCGTCGGTGAAGGTCTCACCTACCTTCACGGGCAGATAGCCGAACACGGTACCCGGTTCGACGCGCTGCACCCCCTCCACGCGAATGTCCTTCACGACGAACGGCTCCACTGCATGAGCCTGACCGGCAGTCACGGTCAGCACGGAGGCCGCCAGCACGCTGAGCGGGAAGCGATGTTGTCTGATCAATCTAATCCCCTAAATTGGATCCGGTTGGAATCCACTTCCGAGTGTTTTCAAAATCTTGGGTTGCCCGCTCACGCTTGTTGCAACGCATAGGCTTGCCGACAAAAACAAATGCGGTTTAGCCTCGAGTCAGAAACAGCCGACTCAAATCGTTGTACAAGGCGAGCGAAGTGAGAAGCAGAATGCAGGCGACGCCGATCTTTTGGAGTACTGCTTGCCAGGATTCCGGCACGGGTCGGCCTGTCAAAAATTCCACGCAATAATACAGCAAATGCCCCCCATCCAATACCGGAACGGGCAACAAGTTCAGGACACCAAGGCTGACGCTGATCAGCGCAAGAAAACCTACAAACGTCTGCCAGCCAAGGCTTGCCGCCTTGCCAGCAAAGTCCGCCACCGTAATCGGACCGCTCAGATTCTGCAGCGAAGCCTGTCCTACGATCATCTTGCCCAGCACCTGCAGTGACAGCACCGAGGTCTGCCAGACCTGGCGCAATCCATGCACCAATGCGGCGCCCGGCGTATCACGCATCAGCGCGGTCTCGACCTTCTGGTTGAGCTGCGCGCCAAGCTTGCCGACCTTCGCCCCATTCTGGTTCTTCGGATCGGCGTCGGCATCGGGCCGCACCGGCAGCGTCATTGGTTCGCCGTTGCGCAAAATGTCGATCGAAGCGTTCTGCTCCGGCATGGCGCGAATCTGGCGGATGAGATCCATCGCTTGGTCTGCAGGCTGCCCAGCGAAGCGGACAATCTGGTCACCGGCGCGCAACCCGGCACGGGCAGCAGCACTATTTGGCAGAACATCGACGATGGTGACCGGCCCGCCCAGCAGGCGCAACCCGATCTGGTCGATCACGTCGGCCTGGGGCGTACGCGCGGGGCTCGGCAAGCCCTGCAGGCGAACCGTGCGCTCCGTGCCATCGGTACCACGCACCTGCACGAGCGCGTCATGCCCGCCGATGCCTGCCGAATACAAACGCATGCGCACATCGCTCCAGCTACGCACAGGGCTCGGGGCTTCAACGTCGGTGCCGACGGCAATCACATGATCCTTCGCACGCAGATCCGCCTGCGCAGCAATGCTGCCTGGGGGCGGCGCACCGAGAATGGGCACCGGCTCAACGGCCCCAACCCACGCGAGGACGGCGTACAGAACAATCGCCAGCAGGAAGTTGGCGACAGGGCCCGCAGCCACGATGGCGAAACGCTTATAGACAGGCTGATGGTCGAAGGTTCGTGGCAGATCTTCGGGCAGGATTGGCGGGTCCTTTTCTGGGTCCCTCGTGCCCTCGCCCAACATCTTGACGTAGCCGCCGAGCGGAATGGCGCAGATGGTCCACTCGGTGCGGTCTGGGCCGCGGCCGACATGGCGGAACAGCACCTTGCCGAAGCCGACCGAGAACCGCAGCACTTTCACGCCGCACAAGCGCGCGACACTGTAGTGGCCCAGTTCATGAATGACGATCAGCACCGCGATCGCAAAAACAAACGCTAAAACGGTCTGCAAGAACCTTCTCCGGATGCACTGATGGGCGTGCACGGGCGCAACCCGCGCGAGCACACTATGTTACCCGCTCGCTCTGACGGAGCACTTGTCACGCAGCTGGCAGATGCACGCATGCCGTCGCAATGTAGCGCTCGGCCTGGCCACGCGCCTGCGCGTCAGCGGCAAAGACGGTGTCGAGCGAGTCTGCCGGCACGATGGAAGCACGCGCCAGCGTGTCGCCCACCACGGCGGCAATATCGGTAAAGCGAATGCGGCGCTGCAAAAATGCGTCGACCGCCACCTCGTTGGCGGCATTCAGCACAGCAGGTGCCGTGCCACCGGCGCGTAGTGCATCAAATGCTAGTGCGAGGCACGGGAAGCGGTGCAGGTCCGGCGCCTCGAAAGTCAGTGTGCCAGTGGCGGCCAAGTCCAGCAGCGGCACACCAGCCTCAATGCGCTCGGGGTGCGCCAGCCCGTATGCAATCGGCGTACGCATGTCTGGGTTGCCGAGCTGTGCCAGTACCGAGCCGTCGTCGTAGCCGACCATTGAATGGATCACGCTCTGCGGATGGATCAGCACTTCAAGGCGCTCGACCGGCACACCGAACAGCCAGTATGCCTCGATCACCTCCAGCCCCTTGTTCATCATGGTGGCGGAGTCGACAGAGATCTTGCGTCCCATGACCCAGTTGGGGTGAGCGCAAGCTTGGTCGGGCGTAACGTCTGCGAGGGTGTCCACGGCACGCGTGCGGAATGGGCCGCCCGAGGCAGTCAAGACGATACGCGACACGCCACGGCCAAACGTGGGGGCCTGCTGCGGCAGGCACTGGAAAATGGCGTTGTGCTCGCTGTCGATCGGCAGCACGGTGGCGCCATGCTGGCGCACGGCGTCCATGAAGAGCGCGCCGGACATCACCAGCGCTTCCTTATTGGCCAGCAGTACGCGCTTGCCCGCACGCACAGCGGCCAGCGTGGGGCGCAAGCCTGCGGCACCAACAATGGCCGCCATTACCGCATCGCAATCAGGGTGCGCTGCGGCCTCCTCCAGCGCCTCGGGGCCAAAACGGATGTCGATGCCAGCCGCATCTGTACCAAGCTGCTCGCGCAGCGCATCAGCCGCCGCTGCCGAGCCAAGCACAGTCATCTGCGGACGAAACTCACGACACAACTTGGCGAGCTTGTCGGCCTGCGCATTGGCGGTGAGCGCGAATACGCGGTACTTGTCTGGGTGACTGCGCACCACGTCGAGCGTGCTGTCACCAATGGAGCCGGTCGCGCCAAGAACGGTCAAACGCATCATGTTCGTGGACGCCTCAGGAAATCAGCAACGCGGCCAGGGGGAACACCGGCAACAGCGCGTCGATACGGTCAAGCACGCCGCCATGGCCAGGCAGCAGTCGGCTGCTGTCCTTCATGCCGACCTGGCGCTTGAGAAGAGACTCAAACAAATCGCCGCCGATGCTTGCGGCCACCAGCACGATCGTCAGCGCCAGAGCGACGGCTGCGCCGTTCTGGTCGAACTGGTGCGAGAACCATGTCGGCGCAAACCAATGCGTAACACCTGCCACCGTCGCGATGATTGCCACGAGCACTGCCCCACCGATCGCGCCTTCCCATGACTTGCCGGGGCTGATGGTCGGCGCCAGCTTGCGACGGCCGATGGCCTTGCCAACGAAATAGGCACCCACATCTGCCGCCCATACGAGCACCGCGACGGAGAACAGGAAAGCCACCCCCTGCGCGCGCAGCGCGATGGCTGCATGCACGAACGCCGGCAAAATCACCAAGCCCAGCAAGGTAAAAACAACCTTGCGTATGCTACGCAATTCGCGCACGCCGCCAGCCAGCAGCCCCCAGGCCACTACCCACGCGATCACCGCACCATGGAACAGCGGCCGCACATCCCCACGCACAGGGATGTCGTGCCAGGCGATCGTCAGCACAACGACGACCACTGCATACAGCATCGGCCCCCACCAGCCCGGCAACCGCACGAGCCGCCCCCATTCCCAAGCTGCCAGCATGGCAAACACCGTCACCAGCCCAGCAAGGCCGGCTGGCGGTGCGAAGAAAAGAATGGGCAGGATGACAATCAGCAAGCAGACAGCGGTAATGACGCGAGTCAGCAGCATGTGTCAGGCTCCGGCAGATAGCGCGGGGGGAACATCGGACTCAAGCTGCGCACTGGTGCGACCAAAGCGGCGCTCGCGATTGCGATACCAGGCGAAGGCACGATCCAGTTCTGCGGCATCGAAATCGGGCCAGTAGCGATCGGTGAAATACAGTTCCGAGTACGCAAGCTGCCAGAGCAGGAAGTTGCTGATGCGCTGCTCGCCACCGGTGCGGATGAACAGGTCCGGCTCGGGCGCATAGGCCAGGGCCATGTACGGCGCCAGAACGTCTTCCGTGATGGCCTCGGGCGCGATGCCCGGCTGCGCCACCATCAATGCACGCATGGCCTGGAGAATGTCCCACCGGCCGCCGTAGTTGGCGAGGATGGTGACCGTCAGGCCTGGATTGGCAGCCGTCTTAGCCTCCGCTTCGCGGATCAGCAATTGAATGCGCGGGCTGAACGCCGACAGGTCACCCACCACGCGCAGGCGGATGCCGTTCTCATGCAGCTTGTTCACCTCGCGGCGCAGCGCTGTCATGAACAGCTTCATCAGGAAGGTGACCTCTTCGGCCGGGCGGCGCCAGTTCTCAGAGCTGAAGGCAAACAGCGTCAGGTAACCGACACCTCGGCGCGCCGCAGCCTCAACCGTTGCACGCACGGCGTCGAGGCCGCGGCTGTGCCCTGCCACGCGCGGCAAATGGCGCTCGGTGGCCCAGCGGCCGTTGCCATCCATGATGACGGCAACGTGGCGCGGGGTATCGGCGGTGTCAGGCACCGCCTGTGTGGAACTGATATGCATGAATCGGGCTTCCCGCAGCCGGCACCCTATGCGCCAGCCTTGGGAGACGGCCTTACACCGTCATAATTTCCTTGTCTTTCTCGGCGACCAGCTTGTCGATCTCGGCGACAAACTTGTCGGTCAGCTTCTGCACGTCATCACTACCGCGACGCTCGTCATCTTCCGAGATGGCCTTGTCCTTGACCAGCTTCTTGAGTTGTTCGTTCGCATCGCGGCGCAGATTGCGCACGGCGACCTTGGCGTCTTCACCCTCACCCTTGACGACCTTGGTCAGCTCCTTGCGGCGCTCTTCGGTCAAGGCAGGCGTCGGGACACGGATGATGTCACCCATGGTGGCGGGGTTCAGACCCAGATCCGCTTCACGGATGGCCTTCTCCACAACTTGCACCATCTTCTTTTCCCACGGCTGCACACCGATCGTGCGCGCGTCCACCAAGGTCACGTTGGCGACTTGGCTGATCGGCACCATCGAGCCGTAGTAATCGACTTGCACGTGATCAAGCAGGCCGGTGTGGGCACGCCCAGTGCGGATCTTGGCCAAATCCGTCTTGAGAGCCTCGATCGACTTCTGCATCTTCTGCTCGGCATTCTTCTTGACATCGGCGACGCTCATACTTCCTCCGAACGATAACGGCGGCCTGCCGGACATGCGCCCCGGAATTCGACACAGGGCACCGGCAAAACCAAAAAGACAATAGGCGATTTTACATGGAAGCCACTCGCCAACGCCATTTACATGGGGTCAGCGAGCGGTAAAAAAGGCGCTTACAAGGCAGCTTCTCGCCAACCTCAGACGTGCACCAGCGTGCCTTCGTCTTCACCCAGAATCACGCGCTTGAGCGCGCCCGGCTTCTGGATGGAGAACACCTTGATCGGCAGCTTTTGGTCGCGGCACAGCGCGAAAGCGGTCGCATCCATCACCTGCAGGTTGCGCGAGATGGCCTCGTCGAACGTGATGGTGGTGTAGCGGGTCGCACTCGGGTCCTTCTTCGGGTCGGCGGTGTAGACGCCATCAACCTTGGTGGCCTTGAGAACGATCTCCGCGCCGATTTCCGAGCCGCGCAACGCGGCTGCAGTGTCGGTGGTGAAGAACGGGTTGCCGGTGCCGGCCGCGAAGATCACGATCTTGCCCTCTTCCAGCTGACGGATCGCGCGGGGGCGGATGTACGGCTCAACCACCTGATCCAGGCGCAGCGCCGATTGCACTCGACCTTCGAGGTTGGCGTGGCGCATGGCGTCTTGCAGGGCCAGTGCGTTCATCATCGTGGCCAGCATGCCCATGTAATCGGCCGTGGCGCGATCCATACCGGCCGCACCGCCCGCGACACCGCGGAAGATGTTGCCACCACCGATCACCACCGCCACCTGCACGCCCAGCTTCACGATTTCGGCGATGTCATTGACCATCCCTTCGATGGTGCTGCGGTTGATGCCGAAGGCATCGTCGCCCATCAGGGCTTCGCCGGAAAGTTTGAGTAGAACGCGCTTGTAGGCAGGCATGGAGATCCTCTTGACGATTCCTGGTACGGGAGACAGGAAAGGGGGAATGACAGCTGCGACAGACGAAGCGGAGCTTCGTTCATCTCGCAACCTTCTTGCGCGGAAGCCGTCTGGAATCAGATCAGCCAAACGATGCCCGCGCAAGCAGGCTGCGCCTACAAACAGGGCACCTTGCGGTGCCCTGTTTGTTCGGCATTATACGATCGCGCCGATGGAGAAAAGTTGCCCTGCCGGCCTGCGCCGGCCGGCTGATTTCCGTTCCATCGGAAGCAATCGCTGCAGCATTACGCCTGTTGCTTTGCAGCAGCCACTTGGGCGGCCACTTCAGCAGCGAAGTCGTCTTGCTTCTTCTCGATGCCCTCGCCCACCACGAACAGCGTGAAAGCCTTCACGGTCGTGTTGGCAGCCTTGAGCATCTGCTCAACGGTCTGCTTGTCGTTCTTCACGAACGGCTGGTTCAGCAGCGAGACTTCCTTCAGATACTTCTGCACGCTGCCTTCCACCATCTTCGCAACGATTTCAGCTGGCTTGCCCGATTCGGCAGCCTTTTGCTCTGCAACGCTGCGCTCCTTGGCAACCAGATCGGCCGGCACGTCATCAGCCGACAGCGACACCGGCTTCATGGCTGCAGCTTGCATTGCTGCGTCCTTGGCCGCCACTTCGTCGCCTTCGAACGCCACCATCACGCCGATACGGGCGCCGTGCAGGTACGAAGTCAGCTTGCTGCCTTCGTAGCGCTTGAAGCGGCGGATCGTCATGTTCTCGCCGATCTTGCCGATCAGACCCACGCGCACGTCTTCAACAGTCGGGCCGAAACCGTCTTGCGACAGCGGCAGCGCACCGATAGCCGCAACATCAGCCGGATTGCTCTTGGCGATCAGAGCAGCCACCGAGTTGGCGAAGGCCAGGAAGGAGTCGTTCTTCGAAACGAAGTCGGTTTCGCAGTTGATCTCAACCAGCGCACCGGTCGAACCGTCCACTGCAGCAGCAACCACGCCTTCAGCGGTGATACGGGCGGCAGCCTTGCCGGCCTTGTTACCCAGCTTCACGCGCAGGATTTCTTCTGCCTTTTCCAGGTTGCCTTCGGCCTCCGTCAGGGCCTTCTTGCATTCCATCATCGGCGCGTCGGTCTTCGCGCGCAGTTCTGCAACCATGCTTGCGGTAATTGCCGCCATTCTCATGCTCCTTGTTTCAGATCGTCGTCCAGCTGCGTGCGGATCGGCCTTCGCCCGCCGTCACGCTACGCCGGCCTGTCGTCCGGGTTGTATCCGGCCGCCCCACGAAATACGACGCGCGTGGGGCATCCGCATGACAAATTTCAAAAAAAAGGGGCGTTTGTTACGCGCCCCTGTCTGGCCATTGGTTTCGATGCACAAACATCGAAGCGGCCTGACGCGCTTCCCGCTCGGCAATGCGGCGGGTGCGCGCCTTCTTGTGTTTTAGCCTTCTTGGACTTCGACGAAGTCGTCGCCGCCGCGAGCGGCTTCAACCACTTCCTGGACCGCGTTGGCGCGGCCTTCCAGGATCGCGTCGGCCACGCCGCGCACGTACAGCGCAACAGCCTTGCTCGAGTCGTCGTTACCCGGGATGACGTAGTCGATGCCTTCGGGCGAGTGGTTCGTATCAACCACGCCGATCACCGGAATGCCCAGCTTGGCAGCTTCAGTCACGGCAATCTTGTGGTAGCCAACGTCGACCACGAAGATGGCGTCCGGAATGCCGCCCATGTCCTTGATACCGCCGATGGACTTCGTCAGCTTGTCCATCTCGCGCTCGAACATCAGCGCTTCCTTCTTGCTCATGGTGTCCGTCGCGCCAGCTTCCTTGGCGGCTTCCATGTCCTTCAGGCGCTTGATCGAGGTCTTGACCGTCTTGAAGTTGGTCAGCATGCCACCGAGCCAGCGGCTGTCGACATACGGCATGCCTGCACGAGCGGCTTCCTCAGCCAGGATCTCGCGCGACTGACGCTTCGTGCCGACGAACATGATGGTGCCCCGGTTGGCTGCCAGTTGGCGCACGTACTTCAGTGCGTCCAGGTACATCGGCAGCGTCTTTTCCAGGTTGATGATGTGAATCTTGTTGCGATGGCCGAAAATGAAGGGGGCCATCTTCGGGTTCCAGAAGCGGGTTTGGTGGCCAAAGTGGACACCGGCTTCCAGCATTTCGCGCATGGTCACGGACATGAAATTCTCCAGTCGGGTTAGGTCTAAAGCCGCCTCAGACATCCCTCGCATGCGATACGACGGACACCCGCGGTGAAGCGGCTCGCGATTTCAAGCGATACCAGCCACACGGCCAGCAATCTGCTCAGCCTGCGATTATAGCCCCAAAAACCCAATCAACTCAATACCTTCCAAGCGTTGAGGACCGACAGGCCAAGACCAGCACCAGACGTCCAAAAACCCCGTCCGGGCCGCTTTGGTGCGATAATTCACCCTTTAGTTATAACGCGGCGCCTCGCGCGCCTGCGTGCAGAAAGAGTCACAGCATGGCCGTTACCATTCACACCGCCGAAGACATTGCGCAGATGCGCGTGGCCTGCCGGCTTGCGTCCGAAGTCCTGGATTACGTCACCCCGTTCGTGAAGCCGGGCGTGACCACGGGCAAATTGAACGAGCTGTGCCACGCCTACATGCGTGACGTGCAAGGCACTGTGCCGGCACCGCTCAACTACGCGCCGCCGGGCTACCCCCCCTTCCCCGCTTCGATCTGCACGTCGGTCAACGACGTGATCTGCCACGGCATTCCGGGCGACAAGGTGCTCAAGAACGGTGACATCGTCAATCTGGACATCACCGTCATTACCAAGGAAGGCTATTACGGCGATACCAGCCGCACCTTCATCGTCGGTGAAGGCTCGATCCTGGCCAAGCGATTGACGCAGGTGACGTTCGAGTGCATGTGGAAGGGCATTGCCGCCGTGCGCCCGGGTGCGCGCCTGGGCGACATCGGCCACGTGATCCAGCAGCACGCTGAAGCCTCCGGCTACAGTGTGGTGCGTGAATATTGCGGCCACGGCATCGGCAAGGTATTCCATGCAGACCCGCAGATCCTGCACTACGGCCGTCCAGGCACCGGCATGGAACTGAAAGCCGGCATGATCTTCACGATCGAACCCATGATCAACGCGGGCAAGCGCGACATTCGCACAATGCCCGACCAGTGGACCGTCAAGACGCGCGACCGCAGCCTGTCGGCCCAATGGGAGCACACCCTGCTCGTGACGGAAACCGGCTACGAAGTGCTGACCGTCTCAGCACTGACGCCGCCGGCCCCGGAATTCGTGCACGAAGGCACGCCGGCTACGGCCTGATTGAACTTGGCTGTGCGCTCGCCCATGAGTGCACTGCAGTGGTCGGCGCAGCGCCGGCCCGACTCTTGCAGCGACCGGACATTTCCTCCGGTCGTTGTTTCATTCGCGCTCCACTCATGCACACCGCCGCTGCCGTCAACCCTGAGATTTCACCGCGCGACACCCTGAAGGCCGAACGCACGCACTTGTTTGCGCAGTTCGACCAGCATGCCAACGTGCACCAACTTGTGACCAAGTTGGCCCGCGCGGTGGACCATGCATTGGTGCAACTCTGGCAAGACGAGCAGATGCCCGCCGATTGCGCGCTGATCGCGGTGGGCGGTTACGGGCGCGGCGAGCTGTTCCCGTACTCCGACGTCGACATCCTGCTCCTGCTGCCACAGGCCGCAGACAAGACTCCCGAGTCCCTGCAAGCACGCCTGGAGGCATTCATCGGTCGCTGCTGGGACATGGGGCTGGACATCGGCTCATCGGTGCGCACGGTGGACGAATGCATCCAGGAAGCCGCGCAGGATGTGACGGTGCAGACGTCGCTGCTGGAAGCACGCCTGCTGACCGGTGACGAGGGCCTGTACCGTACGTTCGAGACGCACTACCAAGGCCATCTCGACGCCACCGACTTCTTCCAATCCAAGCTGCTGGAAATGCGTCAGCGGCACTCCAAGTACCAGGACACGCCCTACTCGCTCGAGCCCAACTGCAAGGAAAGCCCCGGGGGCCTGCGCGATCTGCAGGTGATCCTCTGGATGACGCGGGCGGCGGGCTTCGGATCGAGCTGGAATGAGCTGCTTGCCAACGGGCTGCTCTCGCGTCGTGAAGCGCAGGAACTTGCGAGTAACGAACGCCTTCTCAAGACCATTCGAGCGCGCCTGCACTTGCTGGCAGGACGCCGCCAGGATGTGCTCGTCTTTGACTTGCAGACGCAACTGGCAGAGGCGTTTGGCTACCGTTCGACCACCGCCAAGCGCGCCAGCGAACAGATCATGCGCCGCTACTACTGGGCTGCCAAGGCGGTCACGCAGCTCAACACGGTGGTGCTGCAGAACATCGAGGCACGCCTGTTCCCGACCGAGCTTGGCATCACGCGCAAGATCAACGAGCGCTTTGTCGAGCGCCAAGGGATGCTGGAGATTGCCGCCCCCGACCTGTATCAGCGCGAGCCGACGGCCATCCTGGAGACCTTCCTGCTGTACGAGCAGGTGCGCGGCATCAAGGGGCTGTCGGCCAATACGCTGCGCGCGCTCTACAACGCCCGCACGCTGATGGACGTGAAGTGGCGCAAGGACCCAGCCAACCGCGCGTTGTTCCTGGAGATTCTGCAGCAGCCGCAGGGCATCACCCACGCATTGCGCCTGATGAACCAGACCAGCGTGCTAGGGCGCTACCTGCTCAACTTCCGGCGCATCGTCGGCCAGATGCAGCACGACCTGTTCCACGTCTACACGGTGGATCAGCACATCCTGATGGTGGTGCGCAACATCCGCCGCTTCGCCATCGTCGAGCACACGCACGAGTTCCCGTTCTGCAGCCAGTTGATGGCGAACTTCGACAAGCCGTGGGTGCTGACCATCGCTGCGCTGTTCCACGACATCGCCAAGGGACGCGGCGGCGATCACTCCGTGCTGGGCATGACCGATGCGCGACGCTTCTGCAAGGAACACGGCCTTGCCAAGGAAGATAGCGACCTGATCGTCTGGCTGGTCGAGCACCATCTGACCATGAGCCAGGTGGCGCAGAAACAGGATGTGGGTGACCCCGATGTGATCCGCCGCTTTGCCGATCTGGTTGGCAATGAGCGACGCCTGACTGCGCTGTACCTGCTGACGGTGGCCGACATTCGCGGCACCAGCCCCAAGGTCTGGAATGCGTGGAAAGGCAAGCTGCTGGAAGACCTGTATCGCATGACACTGCGTGCGCTGGGCGGCGCGACCACCGATCCGCACGCTGTGCTGGAAGGCCGCAAGGAACGCGCACGCGCCCTTCTGCGCCTGGCCACGGTGGAAGACACCGCGTACGACGCCCTGTGGAAACAACTCGACGTGGGCGTGTTCCTGCGCCATGGCGCGAGCGACATCGCCTGGTTCACGCGGCACTTCCATCACCGAATCGACACCACCATCCCGATCGTGCGGGCGCGCATCTCGCCCGTGGGCGAAGGGCTGCAGGTGGCCGTATATTCGCCCGATCGGCCCGATCTGTTCGCACGCATCTGCGGCTACTTCGAGCGCAAGAGCCTGACGATTCTCGACGCGAAGATCCACACGACCAAGCACGGCTACGCACTCGACACCTTCCAGGTGGCCGACCCGGGTGCCGGCCTGGTGGAACCCGGCCACTACCGCGACATCATCACGCTGGTCGAGCACGAACTGGCCGAGCAGATCTCGCGAGAGACTGCCCTGCCCGAGCCCCCGCGCGGACGCATCTCGCGCCAGTCGCGCAGCTTCCCGATCAAACCGCGCGTCGATCTGCGCCCGGATGAGCGCGGGCAGTACTACTTGCTGTCCATCTCGGCCACTGACCGCACCGGCCTGCTGTATGCCATTGCCCGCGTGCTCGCTCACCACCGCGTGTCGGTGCACACCGCGCGTATCAACACGCTGGGCGAACGCGTGGAAGACATTTTCCTGGTCGACGGCTCGCGCCTGACCCAGGACACCAAACTGCAGCTCGCGCTTGAAAGCGAACTGCTTGATGCGCTCGCCATCTGAGCGCCAGCCTTACCGGTTTTGATTCATGACTACCGATTCTGACGATTTCCCGAGCGACGACGACAAGCGCCGCAACGACCCGACCCAACGCGCCACCCGACCCGGCAAGCGCGCCACGCTCGGTGTGCGCCGCGACGACGAAGGCAACGCCGTTCGCACCACCAGCAGCAAACCGCTGCGCGCGTCCGACCTGAACCGCGACCGCCTGCCGCTGCGCCCGTCGCAACGTCGCCCAGAGCCCGCCGAGGGGGAGCGCAAACCGCGCCCACCGCGCCGCGACGGCAACAACGACAGCGGTCAACCTCCGCGCCGCGCACAGAGCGATCGCCCGCCCCGCCGGTTTGACGACGAACGTCCGCCGCGCAAGTTTGGCGATGACCAACGACCACCGCGTCGCTCTGACGACGGGCGTCCGCCGCGTCGTTTCGAAGATCGCCCACCGCGCCGGTTTGACGATGAACGCCCGCCGCGCCGATTCAGCGACGATCAACGTCCGCCCCGTCGCTCCGATGACGAGCGTCCGCCACGTCGTTTCGAAGATCGCCCACCGCGCCGGTTTGACGATGAACGCCCGCCGCGCCGGTTCAGCGACGATCAACGTCCGCCCCGTCGCTCCGATGACGAGCGGCCGCCACGTCGTTTCGAAGATCGCCCACCGCGTCGGTTTGACGATGAACGCCCGCCGCGCCGGTTCAGCGACGATCAACGTCCGCCCCGTCGCTCCGATGACGAGCGTCCGCCACGTCGTTTCGAAGATCGCCCACCGCGCCGGTTTGACGATGAACGCCCGCCGCGCCGGTTCAGCGACGATCAACGTCCGCCCCGTCGCTTCGACGACGAACGGCCGCCGCGCAAGTTCGGCGATGATCAACGGCCACCGCGTCGGATCGAGGATCGCCCGCCACGACGTTTCGATGACGAGCGCCCACGCCGCTATGGCGACGATCAACGTGCCCAGCGTCGTGATGGCGATCAACGTCCTCCGCGACGCTTTGACGACGAACGCCCGCCGCGCCGGTTCGATGATGAGCAACGGCCACCACGTCGCTATGGCGACGACCGTGCACCGCGCCATTTTGACAATGAGCGCCCGCCGCGTCGCTTTGAAGAGCGTCCGCAACGTCCGCAGCGCGAAGAGCGCACACCACGTCGCGCCGAGGAAGAGGCTCCGCGCCAAGCCTCACAAGCCGACGAGAGCGGAGGACTGGTCCGCCTGTCCAAGCGTATGTCCGAGCTGGGCCTGTGCTCACGCCGCGAGGCCGATGAGTGGATTCCGCGCGGCTGGGTACTGGTAGATGGCGAGCCCGTTACCGAGCTGGGTTCGCGTGTGAAGCCGGATGCAATCATCGAAATCCACCAGGCTGCGCGTTCTGAGCAAGGCGAACGTGTGACCGTACTGCTGCACAAGCCGGTCGGCTATGTGTCAGGGCAAGCGGAAGATGGCTACCAGCCGGCTGCCGCGCTGTTCGTACCGGAAAACCAGTGGGAGGAAGACCCCACACGCAAGCGCTTCGCACCTTGGCAGCGCAAGGCGCTGGCCCCGGCCGGCCGTCTGGACATCGACTCCACCGGCCTGCTGGTGCTGACGCAGGATGGCCGCGTGGCGCGTCACCTGATCGGCGAGGATTCGACGGTCGAGAAGGAGTACTTGGTGCGCGTGGTGTGGGATTCGCCGGAAGGCCGGGTCGAGCACGATATTTCCAAGGTCTTCCCTGAAGAACTGCTGGAGAAGCTACGCTTTGGCCTGTGGCTCGATGACGAAGAGCTCAAGCCCGCGAAGGTAAGCTGGCAGAACGAGGAGCAGTTGCGTTTCGTGCTGCGCGAAGGCAAGAAGCGTCAGATCCGTCGCATGTGCGAGCAAGTGGGGCTGGAGGTGGTTGGCCTCAAGCGCATCCGCATGGGCCGCATCGTGCTGGGCGACCTGCCGGTCGGCCAGTGGCGCTTCCTGGGTCCGTTCGAGAAGTTCTAAGTTCAGTCCCCGCCCTAAAGAAAAACCGGTCAACGCCACAGCGCTGACCGGTTTTTTTATGGCCGCGGCCGACTCCAGATCAACGCTGCGGCGGCTGACAGGCTGCGCCCGTGGTATTGACCGACGCCGGCGTGCCAAACACGGCCTGTGCACCGCAACGCGAGCCGAACATCTTCGCCTGATCGTGCCCCACGCCAATCACCTCGTGCGCCTGGTGATTGATGCGCTTGCGCGGTCCGGCCAAGTGACGCTCGTAGCGCCAGTAGTTGCGGGCGCGGTCCAGGCGCGTCGGGCCTTCGGCTTCGGCGCCACAGGTCTTGTCGAGCACGCGATGGTTCGGGTCGTTGTCGCTCGTGCCAACCAGGTACGTGACGTGGCGCTGTGCATAGCGGCTGAACAGCACCTTGCCGCTCTTGCCGGCGGCATACGGAACCATGTCGACCATGCCGTACTTGTAGTGATCGTAGTCGGGGCAGGTGCGCGTGCTGTAGCGGGCGAAGCCCTTGCCGTGCGGCCGGTCCGGCGTGAAGTACAGATACGACGACGGATTGGCAACAACGTAGTTCAGGTCGATACCGCGCTTGCGGATACCTTCGTCCACGTTGTTGAGCACAGCGTAGCGCTGCACGATCTGACCGCCACCAGAATGACCGGCCACCGTCACACGCTTGACGTTGGGTGCACGCGCCGGGTCGGTCACGTAGCCGATCAGATCATCCAGCACCTTGAGCGAACTCAGTTCGGTGTACGGCGCATTGGTGGCATTGAAACCGCCGATCCAGCCATCCACTGACCACACCGGCATGCCGTCGAAGCCCTTGCCCGCATCTGGCTCACCGGGAAAGTTCGGGGCGATCAGCAGGACTTCATCAGGGTTGCGACCGCTTGCCGCGAGCAGATCAGCGCCGGCTTTGTAGTAATCGTTGCCGTTGCGCTGCAGGCCGTGCTGCACAAGCACGACCTCGCGGATGCCGCTCAGGTCACCGTCAAGCGGATGGTTGGCGTAGACCGGGAAGTCGTAGGCAACGGCGTCGCTACCCAGATGCACGCGTTGCCAGACCGGGCCCTGGGGCTTCTCGGCAGCCGGTGCAGCGGCCGTGTCCGTCGCCTGCGGACCAGCACAAGCTGCCAACCCCAGCATGGCCACTGCGGCCATCCCAAGCGCCAGCCGGCGCCAGCCCCTCAAACCATCACGCTTCATATCATCTCCGTCGTGGATGAAAAAATGCACCCACCCGCCCCCGCGGGTGCGGCGCTCCCACAGTCACGATTCGCCGTCGGCTCAATCGTCGTGATTTGCAGGCAGTTCTGGAAACAGGATTTCGGTAAAGCCGAAGCGGGTGAAGTCTTTCACCCGCATGGGGTACAGCACGCCCTGAAGGTGATCGCACTCGTGTTGCACCACACGGGCGTGAAAGCCTTCTGCAATGCGGTCGATGGTGTGGCCGTGCTGATCAAAGCCGGTGTAGCGCAGGCGCGTGTAACGCGGCACCACACCACGCAGGCCGGGCACCGACAGGCAGCCCTCCCAGCCCTCTTCCGTCTCTTCGGTAAGCGGCTCGATGGTTGGGTTGATGAGCACCGTCTTGGGCACGGCCGGCGCATCCGGGTAGCGCTCGCTACGATCGAACCCGAAGATGACGACCTGCAGGTCCACGCCGATCTGCGGAGCCGCCAGACCGGCACCCCGCGCGGCGTCCATCGTGTCGAACATGTCTTCGATCAGCGCGGTCAGCTCGGGCGTGTTAAAGCGCTCAACCCGTTTTGCTACGCGCAGCAGGCGGCTGTCGCCCATTTTGAGGATGTTTCGGATCATGCCGAGTCTCCCGCCGATTTCTGGCTATTTCTGCAACAGCGCGAGCATACCTGCTTCGTCCAGAACCTTCACCCCCAGTTCTTCCGCCTTGACGAGCTTGCTGCCGGCCTCTTCACCAGCGATGACGTAGTCGGTCTTCTTCGATACCGAGCCCGACACCTTGGCACCGGCAGCTTCCAGCATGGCCTTGGCATCGTCGCGCGTGAGGTTGGGCAGCGTACCGGTCAGCACCACGGTCTTGCCGGCAAGGACGCCCTCTTCTGCAGCCTCGGCCGGCATGGCAGCGAGCAGTTCGTTGCGCAGCGCATCAAGCTGCACGAGTTGTGCACGATGGTCGTGCGCGCCCAGCCACTCGAGCAGCGATGCGGACACGTCAGCCGGCAGGCCGGCCAGCTGCCCGGCTTGCACTTCTGCCAGTTGCGTGAGCGTGGGTGCCACCGCCGCCAGTTGCCTGGCGCGCGTGGCCGTCAGCTTGGGCACGCCGAGCGTGGCATACAGATCGGCCGGCTCCAGTTTCTCGCGTAGCTTGGCGTTGGGCGCATGCTCGCCTTGGGGGGTGACACCCGCTTCGAGCAGCGCATCCAATGCCTGCTGATTCTTCGGTTCGGCAAAGAAATCGGCGATGGCTTCCGCCACCGTTGCCCCCACGTCTGGCAACGCCAACAGCAACGGCGCCGGCGCACGCCGAATCATGGCCAAACTGCCCAGCCAATCGGCGAGTGTCTTGGCGGTCGATTCACCCACGTGGCGGATACCCAGCGCAAACAGGAAGCGCGCCAGCGGCGGCGTCTTGCTGGCCTGGATACCTTCAAGCAGGTTTTCCGCCCACTTGGTGGCGATTTTGCCGGCGGCAACGGTCTCGGGAGTCACGC
The DNA here is from genome assembly GCF_958415495.1 of Ralstonia flaminis. Classification (NCBI taxonomy): domain Bacteria; kingdom Pseudomonadati; phylum Pseudomonadota; class Betaproteobacteria; order Burkholderiales; family Burkholderiaceae; genus Ralstonia; species Ralstonia flaminis. Next base: position 127,986 of record NZ_CATZLL010000004.1, read on the forward strand.
CGTCACGCTCGTCGGCGCGGCGCTTCATCTCGAGAAAATCGTCGAGCTTGAGCTTGTACAGATCGGCGATGCCATGCACGTAGTCCAGCTCGACCAGGTTGTCGATGTAGCGCTCGCCCAGGCCTTCGATGTCCATCATGCGGCGGCCGGCAAAGTGGCGGATCGCCTCCTTGCGCTGCGCGGAGCAGAACAGACCGCCCGAGCAGCGAGCCACCGCCTCGCCCTCTTCGCGCACGACGTGCGAGCCGCATACCGGGCAGTTCTTCGGCAGTTCGAACGGCGAGTACTTTGGCTGCTGTTGCGGGTTGAACAGGTCGCTGCCCGGCACGTCGTCCATTGGGCGACGATCGAGCACCACACTCACCACCTCGGGAATCACATCCCCCGCGCGCCGCACGATCACGGTATCGCCCACGCGCACGTCCTTGCGGCGGACTTCGTCTTCGTTGTGCAGGGTCGCGTTGGTCACCGTCACGCCGCCAACGAATACCGGCACCAGCCGCGCCACCGGTGTGATGGCGCCCGTGCGGCCGACCTGCACGCCAATCGACTCGACCGTGGTCAGGGCTTCCTGCGCCGGATACTTGTGCGCCACCGCCCAGCGCGGCTCGCGCGTGCGGAACCCCAGCTCGCGCTGCAATGCCAGATCGTTGACCTTGTAGACAACGCCATCGATATCGAACGGCAGGCTATCGCGCTTGGCACCAATGGCGGCATGGAATTCGACCAAGCCCTCGCCGCCCTTCACTGCCGCGCGCTCCTTGCTGACCGGGAAGCCAAACGCCTGCAGTGCATCGAGCATGCTGGAGTGCGTCTTGGGCTGGCTATTCCAGCCCAAGACTTCACCCAGGCCATAAGCAAAAAACGACAGTGGACGCTCGGCGGCGATCTTCGGGTCAAGCTGGCGCACGGCGCCCGCTGCGGTGTTGCGCGGGTTGACGAACGTCTTGTCGCCACGCTCACGCTGACGGGCATTGAGCTTCTCGAAATCGTCGCGGCGCATATAAACCTCGCCGCGTACTTCCAACACCTCGGGCACAGCCCCATCCACAGGCGTCAGCCCCAGGGGAATCTGGCGGATCGTGCGGATGTTCTGCGTGACGTCTTCGCCTGTGGTGCCATCGCCGCGTGTGGCTGCCTGTACGAGGAAGCCGCGCTCGTAGCGCAGGTTGATCGCAAGGCCGTCGAACTTCAACTCGGCAGCGTATTCGACGGGCGGATCGGTCTCATCGAGGCCCAGCTCGCGGCGCACGCTGGCGTCAAACGCACGGGCACCGTTGGCGGTAGTGTCAGTCTCCGTGCGGATCGACAGCATCGGAATGACATGCCTGACCTGCGCGAACTCCGGCAGGATCCCTCCGCCCACACGTAACGTGGGCGAATCGGGCGTCTTCAGTTCGGGATGTTCAGCTTCCAGCGCCTCCAGCTCGCGGTACAGCCGGTCGTATTCGGCGTCCGGCACGCTGGGCTGGTCAAGCACGTAGTACTCGTGGGCGTAGCGGTTGAGCGTGGCGCGCAGCCACGCTGCCCGCGTCTCAGGCCGATCTTTCGATGTCGGACCGAGCGCGGGTTCTGCGGTCTTGCTCATGGGAATTGGGAATCGCGTCAGTGGCTGAACAAGCGCACAGCGGTGCTGGAACCGGCGGGCACGCCGCGCGATTCAAGCTTGTCATACAGCACCCGCAGATGCTTCTGAATGGCGACGAAGGACTGCTCCGTCAGCGGACGCAGGTTGTCGTCCACCACCTGCGCGCCCATGCGCTGCGACAGCGTGTAGGCGTATTCGCAGACCAGCTTGAACGGCTTGGATGCCTCTTCAGCCACCGGCACGTCCAGCAGCAGCGTGATCTGGCGGCCAGCTTTGACGGTCAGGTCATCGCGCAGGAAGTTGGTGTCGCCAAACTGCAGCGTGAACAGTGCTCGCTGCACACCGTCGGTGCCGGCGTGGTAGCGCGTGAAGCGCGTGCCGTCACGCGAAAGCACCAGGCCATCCTGCGTGGCCACGGTCTGCACATAGGCGGCCGACCAAGGCGCGCCATCAGAGATCACGCTTACGCCAAGCTGCACGTCGCATTCAGCCGCAAACGCGTCGAGCTCGCGCGCATTGGCGATGGTCTCGTTCATGTCGGGCAACTCGGGCACGGCATCCGCTGCGTCCGACAGCGGGTCGATCGCGTTGATGAACTCAGAGAACTCCAGCGCGTTGAGCGGGCCAGTGCGGTTAGCCAGTTGCACAGCCACCTGCAGATCGAGGTAGCGCTGACCGGCGCGGATGGCTTCCCAGGCGTTTGCCGCCGGATTCAGGCCTTCCACGTGGATCTGCTTGGTCCCTGCGCGGCGTAGCTTGGACAGCGCTGGCAACAGGCGATCCCCCGACACTTCACGCTCGGGGTGCAGCGAAACGATGCAATCGATCAGCGGGTCGATCACGCCATTGGCCGGCTCCAGCGAGCCGGGGGCGGGCTCAACAGCCTCTTGCGCTTGATCAGTTTCGGCAGCTTCCCGCGCAGCCTCTTCGCTGGTGGGTGTGAGTTCGGCGCCGATCACGCCGGCTTCGGTTTCCGCGCTGCCGGTGGACGGCGCATGCGGTTGCGGCGCAAGGCCGGGCTCCAGGCGAGGCTCGACGCGACCGACCTCATCTCGCTCACCACCCAGCGCCGGCTCGTGGCGCTCGTTCCCTGTCCAGCCTTCACCGCGCGGGGCCTCGTCAACCGGCGGGTTGTAGGCTTCCGGGCGGCGTGCCTTGCGAATCTGCCACTGGTTGTAGACCACGATCACCAGTACGAAAACAACGCCGGCGCCCAGCAGCGCCATGACCAGGTTGTTGTCTTGCATTTACGCGGCCTCCGCCATGGTCAGTGCGGCATCCATATCCACCGCCACGATCCGGGACACGCCTTGTTCCTGCATGGTCACACCGATGAGCTGTTGCGCCATTTCCATCGCAATCTTGTTGTGAGAAATAAAAACGAATTGGGTCTTGTCCGACATGCGTTTGACCATGTTGGCGTAGCGCTCGGTGTTGGCGTCGTCCAGCGGCGCGTCCACCTCGTCCAGCAAGCAGAACGGCGCCGGGTTCAACTGGAACATCGCGAACACCAATGCAATCGCGGTCAGCGCCTTCTCGCCGCCTGACAGCAGGTGAATCGTCGAGTTCTTCTTGCCCGGCGGCTGCGCCATCACCTGCACACCGGCGTCGAGAATCTCTTCGCCGGTCATAATCAGCTTGGCTTGGCCGCCGCCGAACAGCGTCGGGAACAGCTCGCCGAAGTGATGGTTGACCTGGTCGAACGTGCCTTGCAGCAGCGAACGCGTTTCCTGGTCAATCTTGTGGATGGCGTCTTCCAGCGTGGTGATGGCGTCGTTCAAATCTGCCGACTGCGCATCGAGAAAACCCTTGCGCTCGCGCGCCGCAGCCAACTCATCCAGCGCGGCCATGTTGACCGGGCCCAGCGCGTTGATGGCGTTGTTGATGCGCGTCACTTCGCCTTGCAAGTAGGAAGGCTTGAGGTCGCCAGTCAGGCGTTCGGCCAGCGCGGCTTCGTCCACGTTGGCCGTGGTGAGCTGCTCGGAGAACTGCTCCTGGTTCAGACGTGCTGCCTGCTCCTTCAACTGCAGCTCGGTGATGCGGTCGCGCAGCGGCTGCTGGGCGCGTTCGGCGGTCAACCGCTGCTCGTCGAAGGTGCGCAACTGGGCAGTCAGCGCATCCAGTTCGATACGCGCGGCGCCGAGCTTTTCTTCCTTCTCGGCGCGGCGTTCCAGCGCTTCTTGCAGGCCGGTGTGGGCGGTCTGCTCGTTGATGGTTTCGAGTTCTGCGCGGGCGTTTTCCAGCGTCAGCACGATCTGCTGTGCCTGGTCGGTTGCCACTTGGATGTTGCGCTTCAACTCAGCGATGCGATTCTGCAGATTACGCTCGGCAAAGTGCGCTTCCTGCGCGCCGCGTTCCAGTTCGCGCAGCGCATTGCGGGCGTCGCCCAGGCTGGCTTCGAGTGCCTCGAATGCCTGCTGGTTGTCTTCAAAGCGCGCCTGCATGTCGGCGAGGGCCGCATCGTGCTGCTCAAAAGTGGCTTCTGACTCAGCGCGGATAGCGCGTTGCTCTTCGATCTGCGCGCGGATCTCCTCCAGCTCGCTATCGATCTGGCCGCTACGGGCGTTGTAGCGCTCCATCGCCTGCGAGAGTTTGAGCACGTCCATCTGCAGCACGTGCACGCGGCGCGTCGCCTGATCAGCGCGGGCTCGCACATGCAGCAATGCCTGGCTGGCTTGGGTGTAGGCCGCATCTGCACGCACGGCAGCGCTCTTGGCCTCGTCCGACAGCAGCATCTGCGCGCGCACCTGCTTGTGCAGGTTCTCGATTTCCTGCGCGCGGGCCAGCATGCCGGCCTGCTCGGAGTCCGGCGCATACAGCTGCACCGACGACCGGCCGATCAGGTGCCCAGCCTTGACGACAAACGTGCCACCCTCAGGCAACGTCTGGCGCGCAGCCAGCGCGGCCTGCATGTCGTCGGCGATATAGACGTCGGCCAGCCAGTCCTGCAGCACCGCACGAATGCCCGGCTCGGTCACTTGCACCAGCGACATCAGCGGACGCAGCCCAGGCGGCGCTTCCACCGGGCGCGCTGCCGGTGGTGGCGAATAGAACGCCAGCTTGGCGGGCGGTGCGTCAGCGGCAAACGCCTTGATCCAATCGAGGTTGGAGACTTCCAGCGCGCCGAGCTTCTCGCGCAGCACCGACTCCAACGCTGGCTCCCAACCTTGTTCGATCTGCAGCTTCTTCCAGAAGCGCGGCAGTTCGCTCAGTTCATGCTTGGCCAACCACGGCTGGACCTTGCCGTCGGTCTGCACGTTTTCCTGCAGTTGCTTGAGCGCGGCAAGGCGCGCTTCCAGGGTGGCAATGGCGGCCGCTTCGGATTGCACGCGGTCTTGCGCTGCGCGGCGGGCCTCGTCGAGCTGCGGCAGTTGCGTTTCGGCGTCTTCCAGCGCGGCTTGCGCTTCGACCAGGACCTCTTCTTGTTCGGCCAGTTCGGCACGCAGTGTTTCGAGCTGCACATCGTCCGGCTTGTCGAGGCCGCTGGACTCCTGGGTCAGGCGTTCGCGGCGCTGGTCGAGCTGTTGCAGTGCCTGATCGGCATTGCGTTGGTGCGCGGCCTCCAGCTTGAGTGCCTGTTCCGACTGCAGAATGGCTGCCCGCTGATCATTCAGCGCAGCCTGGGCATCGCGCCATTGCGCTTCCATGCCAGGCAGCTCATCGGACTTGCGAGCGACGTCCTCGGCGGCCTGAGCGGCACGCTCCTCGGCCATGGCGAGTTCTTCCTCAGCCGCGGCGAGATCTTCCTGCGCCTGATCGCCCTGCGTGTGCCATTGGTCCTGCTGCGCCGTCAGTGTGGCGATCTGCTGCTGGATGCGGTTGCGCGATTCCACCACGTAGCGGATCTCGGCTTCCAGGCGGCTGACCTCGGCGTTGGCCTCGTATAGCGCGCCCTGTGCGGCATGCATTGCGTCGGACGACGCGTAGTGCGCAACCCGCATCGTTTCCAATTCGGCTTCGATGTGGCGCAACTGCGCGGTCTGTGCTTCGAGGTCGATCTGCGCCTGTTCGATGGCACGCTGGTGGCGTTCCTGCTCGCCCTGTGCTTCGCGCTTGCGCAACAGCCACAGCAGATGCTGCTTCTCTTCGCCATCGGCCTGCAGGGCCTGAAAGCGTTGTGCGACTTCGGCCTGGCCTTCGAGCTTTTCGAGGTTGGTGCCGAGTTCACGCAGAATGTCTTCCACGCGCGTGAGGTTTTCGCGCGTGTCGGACAGGCGGTTTTCGGTTTCGCGGCGGCGCTCCTTGTACTTGGACACGCCAGCGGCTTCTTCCAGAAAGATGCGCATGTCATCGGGCTTGGCCTCGATGATGCGCGAGATCATCCCCTGCCCGATGATGGCGTAAGCGCGCGGGCCCAGGCCCGTGCCAAGGAAGATGTCCTGGATGTCGCGGCGGCGCACCGCCTGGTTGTTGATGAAGTACGACGACGTACCGTCGCGGCTCAGGACGCGCTTGACCGCCACTTCGGCGTACTGGCTCCACTGGCCGGCAGCGCGGCCTTCGGCGTTGTCGAATACGAGTTCGACGCTGGCGCGGCCCGCCGGCTTGCGCTGCGTGGAGCCGTTGAAGATGACGTCCTGCATCGACTCGCCACGGAGTTCCGCAGCGCGTGATTCGCCGAGCACCCAGCGCACGGCGTCGATGATGTTGGATTTACCGCAACCGTTCGGGCCGACGATGCCGACGAGCTGGCCCGGAACATGGAAATTGGTCGGATCGACGAAAGACTTGAAGCCTGCGAGCTTGATCGAGGAGAGGCGCACGTTGAGGTCGTCTCGAAGGGATCAGTAAGAGTGATGAAGCGGGCGCCCGAGACATGCGCCCTGCAATCGCGCCAACGCCACGGGGCGCGGGATTGCAAGGCGCGCGCCGGGGGCGCGGATGGCGTCATCATACCATCGGGCACCCCGGCTCCAGCCAATCCGATCGGCACAAAAATGGACGAAATTTGCGATCGCAGAAGGCAAATTGCTGAGGATTTGTCAGCAATTTCACCTTTCGGACACGTCTGCATCAATCCGGCCGGCGCGTGCGGGAAACATCCGGGCTGGCCAGCCACTCCAGCAATGCCTTGTGCAGCGCAACAGCGTCCTGAATTTGTGGCGCATGGCCCGCATCCGGAAACTCCACCAGCGTCGCGTGCGGAATGGCCTTGGCAGCGGCCCGCCCCAGTTCCGGGTAGTTGCCCAGACGGGCGCGCACTTCCTGCGGCGCGGTGTCCTTGGCGATGGCAGTGGTGTCCTTCTGGCCGATCAGCAGCAGTGTCCAGGGGCGCACCTGTCCGAATTCGTACACCACAGGCTGCGTGTAGATCATGTCGTACAGCAGCGCCGAGTTCCAGGCCACCAGGTCACGCCCCGGGCCGCGATACATGCCCGCCAGCATCTGCACCCAGGGCTCGTAGTCGGTACGCCATTGGCCCGCGTAGTACGTGGATTGCTCGTACGCCCGGATGCGCTCGGCGCTGGTCTGTTTCTCGCGCGCAAACCACTGGTCGACCGTCATGGATGGCACGCCCTTGGCCTTCCAGTCTTCCAGGCCGATCGGGTTGATCATCACCAGCCGCGACACTTCGGTCGGATACATCAGCGCATAGCGCGTGGCAAGCATGCCACCGGTCGAATGGCCGATCAGGATAGCTTGCTGGACGCCGAGCGAAGCCAGCAACGCGTGCGTGTTGCTGGCCAGTTGCTGGAACGAATACTGATAGGCGCGCGGCTTGCTCGACTTGCAGAAGCCGATCTGGTCGGGCGCGATCACGCGGTAACCGGCACCCGTCAACGCCTTGATGGTGTCTTCCCAAGTCGCCGCGCAGAAGTTCTTGCCGTGCATCAGCACCGCAACCTGGCCGTTGGCCTGCTCGGGCTTGACGTCCAGATAGGCCATCTCCAGCGCATTGCCCTGGGATTCGAACTTGAACAGGTGCACAGGTGCCGGATAGTCGAAACCCTCCAGCCGAGGGCCATATGCAGGGCCACTCTCAGCAGGTGCGGCTTGGGCGGACACACCCGCCATTGCCACGGCGGCAACCAGCGCAACGGAAATCGAGCGAAGCAACATCAGCACACTCCTTGATGGACTCGTGAAACGCCAGCGTTACTTGCGCCGCGACAGCCCCGACAGTGCGCCCGCCAGGATGATGCAGGCACCGCCCACCATCTCCGGCATCGACAAGCGCTCCGACGTGAGCAGTGCCGACGATACGGCCGCCACCACGATCTCAAACAGCATCAGCAGCGCGGCGCGATTGGCCGGCAGCCGCTGCAGACCACGTTGCACCATCGCATTGCCGCCCACCAGCACGCACGCCATGCCCAGCAGCAGCATCCATGTGTTGGTTTGCGTGATGGCCGCAGGTACCGTTTGCACACCATCGAGCAAAACCGCCGCGGGCAAGCCCACCAGGGCGCAACCCGTGAAGACGACGACCGTACGCATTTCCGGTCGCATGGTCGGATGACGCTGCCCGGCCAAGCGCGAGAGCACGTTGTTGCACGCGAAAGCCAAGCCGGCAATCAACCCCGCCCATTCCGCAGCCGAACCCGGCCACGGCGTACCGGCCTGCCCCGACCACAGCATCAGCACGGCACCCGACAAGGCCAATGCGAGCAAAACACCGCCGCGCAGCCCCAAGCGCTCATGCAGCCAAAAGCGCGCCAACAGGGCCGTCCACACCGGGGTGAGATAGAACAGCAGCAGCACCCGCATGACTGTGCCGTGTACCGTACCCCAGACAAAACCGGCGTTGGTGATACCTGCCGCCAGCCCCAATGCCGGAATCAGCCAAGACCACTGGAAGGTCGGAAAGTGGCGCCGCAGCACCACGGCTGCAAGCACGGCCGCCACCGCGCCCGTGACCGACGAGGCCAGCATGCTGCCCAGCCCCCACCCGGCGAGCAGGCGGTACGGATACCAGGAAATCCCCCAGACAGAGGCGCCCACAAGGATGAACAGTGCCGCCGTCCATTGCGGCTCGTAATGGGTGGCGCCGTCTGCTGAGGGCGCCGAAGAGGCAATCGTTGTCATGAATCCAATAAAAACGGCGGAAAACCGCCGTGTCCTGCAATGTCCGCTGCGACCAATCACGCGACCAACACACGTTGGCCGTATAATTTCGGGCTCCGCCCGCAAGCGCCGAGCTTGCCCACCTAACCCGCCCAGCACTGTGAATCCGCGCCTGTCTGCCCTGCAGCCGTATCCGTTCGAGAAACTGAAAGCGCTCGTCAAGGACGTGACGCCTAGCGCCGTCCATACGCCAATCAGCTTCGGCATCGGCGAGCCCAAGCACCCGACGCCGGCATTGGTGAAAGATGCGCTGGTTGCCGCGCTCGGCGGGCTGGCGAATTATCCCACGACCCTCGGTTCCGATGCACTGCGACAGTGCATCGCCGCGTGGCTGGAGCGCCGCTACGGGCTCCCGAAGGTCGACCCGGCCACGGAAGTCATCCCCGTCAACGGCTCACGCGAGGCGCTGTTCTCGTTCGCCCAGACCGTCATCGACGGCAGCAAGCCCGGTGCACGTGTGCTGTGCCCGAACCCGTTCTATCAGATCTACGAAGGATCGGCACTGTTGGCGGGCGCAACGCCGCTGTTCGCCAACAGCAACCCGGCGCGCAACTACGCCCCCGACTTCGATTCGATCACGCCCGAAGAATGGCGCAACGTGCAGCTCGTCTTCGTGTGCAGCCCCGGCAACCCGACCGGTGCCGTGCTCACGCTGGAAGACTGGAAGCAACTCTTCGCGCTGTCGGATGAATACGGCTTCGTCATCGCGTCGGACGAGTGCTATTCCGAAATCTATTTCGACGAGGCCAACCCGCCGCTGGGCGCATTGCAGGCCGCGCATCAACTCGGCCGTGGCTTCAACCGGTTGGTGATGTTCTCCAGCCTGTCCAAGCGCTCCAACGTGCCGGGCATGCGCTCCGGTTTCGTGGCGGGGGACGCCAAGCTGCTCAAGGCCTATCTGCTGTATCGCACGTATCACGGCAGCGCGATGAGCCCGTCGGTGCAATCCGCTAGCATCGCGGCGTGGAACGACGAGACCCACGTGCGCGACAACCGCGCGCAATACGTCAAGAAGTTCCAGCAGGTCACGCCGATGCTGGCCGAAGTACTGGACGTGGCCCTGCCCGACGCGGCCTTCTACCTGTGGGCCAACGTCAAGCGCACGGGCCTGTCGGACACCGAATTCGCGCGCCAATTGCTTGCCGCCAAGAACGTCGCCGTGCTGCCGGGCAGCTACCTCGCCCGCGAGGCGCACGGCACGAACCCGGGCCAGGATTACGTGCGTATCGCGCTGGTGGCCGGTGTGGACGAATGCCTGGAAGGCGCACGCCGCATTGTCGAGTTCTGCCAGCAACGCTGATCCTTTTTTCCGTTTTCTGTTTCCTCTTCGAGAGCCAACAAGACCATGTCGCAACAACTGCAATCCCTGATCGACCAAGCGTGGGAAGACCGCGCCAACCTGTCGCCCAAGGCCGCTCCGGCCGATATCCGTGAAGCTGTGGCCAATGTGATCGGCCAGCTCGATCGTGGCGCGCTGCGCGTGGCCGAAAAGAAGGATGGCGAGTGGGTCGTCAACCAGTGGATCAAGAAGGCCGTGCTGCTGTCGTTCCGCCTGGAAGACAACGCGCCGATGGCTGCAGGCGGCTTCACGCAGTTCTACGACAAGGTGCCGAGCAAGTTCGCCAACTACACGGCCGAAGATTTCGCTGCTGGTGGCTTCCGTGTGGTGCCGCCGGCCGTGGCACGCCGTGGCTCGTTCATCGCCAAGAACGCCGTGCTGATGCCGTCGTACGTGAACATCGGCGCCTATGTGGATGAAGGCACGATGGTCGACACGTGGGCAACCGTCGGTTCGTGCGCGCAGATCGGCAAGAACGTTCACCTGTCGGGCGGCGTGGGCATCGGCGGCGTGCTGGAGCCGCTGCAGGCCAACCCGGTCATCATTGAAGACAACTGCTTCATCGGCGCACGTTCGGAAGTGGTGGAAGGCGTGATCGTTGAAGAGAACTCGGTGATCTCGATGGGCGTGTACCTGGGCCAATCGACCAAGATCTACGACCGCGAAACCGGTGAAGTCAGCTACGGCCGCATCCCGGCGGGCTCGGTGGTGGTGGCCGGCAACCTGCCGAGCAAGGATGGCACGCACAGCCTGTACTGCGCCGTGATCGTCAAGAAGGTCGACGCCAAGACGCGCGCCAAGGTTGGCCTGAACGAGCTGCTCCGCGGTGACTAAGGGGGACTAAGCCGGAACGGTGGGCGTGTCGTGTAGTCTCACCGGCACGCCAACCAACCTGAACGCAGCATGTCTGAACCGAATCGCTTCGGCAAACTGCGCCAACGCATCATGGGTCTTGATCCGAACACCATCGGTACCGTCTTGTCCTTGCTGCCCACCATCCTGGAGCAGGCCAACAAGACCATCGACAAGTTCAAGAACCGCAAGAAAGCCGGCACCGAACCCGCTCGTGCGGATGGTGCCGCGCCCGACCCCAATACCCGGATTGCCGAGCTGGAAGCCGCGATCCTGCAGCAAGCCGAGTCCGTCAAACTGCTGGCCGAACAGCACGCCATCACCATCGACGCCCTGCGCGATGAAGCCGCGCGGCTCGAACGCCGTCTCAAGCGCATGACGTGGCTGGCGTCCATCGGCTTTGCGCTGGCAATCGCTGCACTCGTCATCGCACAGCAAGCCTCCCGACACTGATTTCGAACCCCACCATGACGACCCTGCACGGCATTCCCAACTGCGACACCGTGAAGAAAGCCCGCACGTGGCTCGAATCGAACGGCGTTGCCTACACCTTCCACGATTTCAAGAAGCAAGGCGTGAGCGCCGACATGCTGGCCGGCTGGCTCAAGCACGTGCCGCTCACGACGCTGCTCAACCGCAAGGGCACCACGTGGCGCGCACTGTCGGATGCCGACAAGGCCCGCGCTGAAGATGAAACCGGCGCGATTGCACTGATGCAGGCCAACCCGTCGCTGATCAAGCGGCCGGTGCTGGTGCACGGCAAAAGCGTCAACGTCGGGTTCTCGGCTGATCAGTACGCCAACCTGTTCTAACAATAACGACAACACCGTCACTGTCATGCAGCCTACGCTTGCCCTCACTGAAGACCTGATCCGCCGCCGCTCCGTCACGCCCGAAGACAAAGGCTGCCAGGACGTGCTGATCGAACGCCTGACCGCCGCCGGCTTTACATGCGAAACCGTGGTCAGCGGCCCGGACCACTTTCGCGTGACCAACCTGTGGGCCATCAAGCGCGGCCGCGCAGGCACCGAGGGCAAGCTGCTCGTCTTTGCAGGCCACACTGACGTGGTACCCACTGGCCCCGTCGAGCAATGGCACTCCGACCCGTTCGAGCCCACGCATCGTGACGGCAAGCTCTACGCGCGCGGTGCGGCGGACATGAAGACGTCCATCGCGGGCTTCGTGGTCGCTTCGGAAGAATTCGTCGCCAAGCATCCGGACCATGCTGGCTCGATCGGCTTCCTGATCACCAGCGACGAAGAAGGCCCGGCGCACGACGGCACCGTCAAAGTGTGCGACCTGCTGCGCACACGCGGCGAGCGCCTGGACTACTGCGTGGTCGGGGAGCCGACTTCGGTGTCCACACTCGGCGACATGGTCAAGAACGGGCGACGCGGCTCGCTGTCGGGCAAGCTCACGGTGAATGGCGTGCAGGGCCACATCGCGTATCCGCATCTGGCCAAGAACCCGATCCACCTGGCCGCCCCCGCACTGGCCGAACTGGCCGCCGCCAAGTGGGACGACGGCAATGCGTACTTCCCGCCGACCACGTGGCAGATGTCGAACATCCACGGCGGCACGGGCGCGACCAACGTGATCCCGGGTCACGTCACCATCGACTTCAACTTCCGCTTCTCGACCGCCAGCACGCCGGACGGCCTGAAGGCGCGCGTGCACGGCTTCCTCGATGCGCATGGCCTCGACTACAAAATCGACTGGACGCTGGGCGGCGAGCCCTTCCTGACCGAGCGCGGCGAGCTGTCCGAAGCACTCGCCTCCGCCATCCAGGCCGAGTGCGGCGTGACGACCGAACTGTCGACCACTGGCGGCACCTCCGACGGCCGCTTCATCGCCAAGATCTGTCCGCAGGTGATCGAATTCGGCCCGCCGAACGCGAGCATCCACAAGATCGACGAACACGTGGAAGTGGCCTTCATCGAGCCCCTGAAGAACGTGTATCGCCGCGTGCTGGAAACGCTGATCGCCTGAGTCACCACCCATGGCCCGCAACGTCGAGATCAAGGCACGCGTGCGCGACGTGGCGGCGCTGCTGGAACGCGCCGCCGCCATTGCCGATTCCGGCCCCGAGCGCATCGATCAGGACGACACGTTCTTCGCCTGCGCGAACGGGCGCCTGAAGCTGCGGCAGTTCTCGGCCGAGCGCGGTGAGCTGATCCACTACTTCCGCGCCAACAGCGCCGGGCCGCGCGTGTCGAGCTACCACATCGTGCCAACCACCGCGCCCGATGCCTTGCGCGACACGCTGGCCGCCGCCATCGGCACCGCCGGCCGCGTCATCAAGGTGCGTCAGTTGTATCTCGCCGGGCAGACGCGCATCCATGTCGATGCCGTCAAAAATCTCGGCGATTTCGTCGAACTCGAAGTCGTGCTGCGCGATGACCAATCTGAAGATGACGGCGTGGCCATCGCCCACCAACTGATGCAATCTCTCGGCATTGCCGAAACCGACTTGCTCGACGTTGCCTACGTCGACCTGCTCGCCGCCAAACCACATTGAGCCGAACATGACCGCCCACACCCTGCCCGCTTCCCACCCGTTCACCACGGTGCGCGACCTGCTGCGCTACGCCGTATCGCGCTTCACCGCCGCCGGCCTCGTCTTCGGCCACGGCAGCGAGAACGCCTACGACGAAGCGGCCTACCTGATCCTGCACACGCTGCACCTGCCGATCGACACGCTGGAGCCGTTCCTGGACGCACGCCTGCTGCCCGAAGAAGTGGCCGCCGTGCTGAAGGTGATCGAGCGCCGCGCCGTCGACCGCGTGCCCGCCGCCTACATTACGCACGAAGCGTTCATGCACGGCATGCGCTTCTACGTGGATGAACGCGTGATCGTACCGCGCAGCTTCATCGGCGAACTGCTGGAAGACGGCCTGGAGCCATGGATCGACCAGGAAGACGGCCCGACCGATGTGCTGGAGCTGTGCACCGGTTCCGGCTGCCTGTCGATCCTGGCGGCGCTGCAATGGCCGAATGCAACGATCGACGCGGTGGACCTATCGCCAGACGCGCTGGTGGTGGCCAACCGCAACGTCGACGATTACAAGCTGGAAGACCGCATCCGCCTGCATGAAGGCGACCTGTATGCACCGCTGCCCCCGGGCGTGCACTACGACGTGATCCTGACCAATCCGCCGTATGTGAACGAAACCTCGATGCAGGCGCTGCCGCCCGAGTACCGCGCCGAGCCGCACATGGCCCTGGCCGGCGGCAACGATGGCATGGATATCGTACGTCGCATCCTGGCCGACGCGCCTCGCCACCTGAAGCCGCACGGCGTGCTGGTGGTGGAGATTGGCAATGAGCGCGAGAACGTCGAGCGCGCCTTCCCCGATCTGGACCTGGTCTGGCTGCCGACAAGCGCGGGCGAGGACCAGGTATTCCTGGTCACCCGCGAGGCGCTGTAACTCGGCTAGGACGACACCTCATCACAGGCGTCTTTCACGACGCAGATGCCGAAACGCTTGTCGAACACTTGACCGCTCGGGCAGTGGTCGAGGGTGGCTTGCGATTGGGCATCGCAGGTGGCATAGGCCCGCGTGCAATTGTTGCGCACGGGCTGGTTGGGGCCACGGTTGGTGCCGTCGTCCACCAGGAAGCGGCGAGACGGTGCGGGGCATTTGAACTCGGACGCCGCTTTGGTCAACGCGGCTGCGTCCAGGGCGGCCTTTGTGGGCTGCTCGGTCTGCGTCGTCTGTGGCGTAGGCGGGCTGGACGGGTGACGGTCGCAGGCCGCCAGCGCAAACGCGCACAGCAACGTGCAAAGCGTGAGCGCACGGGTCATGGCAATCTCCTTCGGGAACCTCATTCCTGAAGTTTGACGCTGCCAGCGTCCGGTCGCAATGCTTCCTTTTAGCGCAGCATGGCTGACATGGCAGACAGGCTGTTGAGCATGCGCACTGCGTGCTCAACAGAGTCCGCTGCGAAACGCAGCATCGTGCCGTCCAGTCGTTCCATAGCGGGCCATTGGCAGAACAGATCGGCCAATGCGGGCGTCTGCGTCTGCAGGCGGCAAACGACGGGCTGTGCGATGCGGAACGGCATGCCGAAGTGACCACGCTGCACCGAGGCCTTCACTGCTGCGTAAATCGCATCGCACGACTGCTCGGGCGACAGTGATGTGCCGGCATTCTGCCCCTCGGCTCGCTTGGTTTCGACAAAGATCGTGTGCGGTAACAGCGGCTGGGTCTCCTGGATGAAGACATTGTCACCGCTGGCCACGGCCACGGGCACACCACGCTCTCCGGCGAGTGCACCGTAGATGCCCGCCTCGCCCAGTTCCTGTTCGTTGAACCAGACCCGCGTGAACGCGAAGCTATTGATGGTATGCGCCAGCACGCCACGGCTGCCGGCACGGGCGTGGTAGCCGATCATGCAGACGGCGTCGCAGCCGTCCACGCCGGCCATCATGCTCAGGTAGCGCGGCTTGCCGAGCACGAAGCGTGCGCGGCGGTCGATCGAATCGGGGATCAGGTTGCGGAAACCGCCATGCGAGTCGTTGACGAGCACGTCGGTGGCACCGCCATCAAAGGCGCCGCGCACTGCCGCATCGGCCTCGGCGGTCATCCAGCGGCGGGCGCGCTCGTATTCGCCATTGCCGGCACGCGTCTGCTCGGGGTGGAACACGTTAGCCACGCCTTCGATGTCGGCGGAAATCAGGATGCGCATGAGGTCAGAGTAAATCGGTCAGGGCGCGACGGGTATGACCGTCGCGGCCGGTTACAGCTTCTGCATGGAAGAGCGCGTGCACGATGGCCTGCTCTACGCTGTCGGCGGCAGCCTGGAACAGCGGGTCGAGGTGCGATTCGTGCGTCATGGCGATGGCGGGCATGGCACGCGTACCTTGGTGCGGCACCGTGTAGGCCGTGGAGAACGCCAGCGCGATATCACCACTGCCATGGCCGAACACCGAGCCGGTACGTGCCAGCCCCGCGCCCGCGCGCAAGGCAAGGCGGCGCAACTGACGCGCGTCGAGCGGCGCGTCGGTGGCCAGCAGCATGATGATCGAGCCCTTCTCGGGCTCGGGTGCGGCAGCAGCGATCGCCTTTGCCAGATCTGAGCCGACATGGCGCCCCGCCAGCGTCAAGTTTTCCGTCACGCCAAAGTTGGAGAGCACCAGCGCACCGACCGTGCGTTGCGTGCCGTCGGCCAGCGTCGCCACGCGCGAGGCAGAGCCAATGCCGCCCTTCACGCCGAACGACGACATCCCGCGCCCCGCACCAACTGCGCCCTGCTCGAATGTCTCGCCTGCCGCAGCGTAGGCCACGTCGTAATGCACGTCTTGCACGGCAAACGCCTGCAGGTCGTTCAGGTAGCCGTCGTTGCATTCGAAAACGAGCGGATTGACGGTAGACCACGCGCGCCCGATCTGCGGATTGGCCGCAACGGCCTGGCGGATCTGCGCCTGCGCCACGGCTCCCACGGCAAACGTGTTGGTCAGCGCGATCGGGGTTTCCAGCACACCCAGCTCTTCCACCTGCACGAGGCCGACGCTCTTGCCAAAGCCGTTGATGACGGCGCATGCCGCGGGCACCTTGTCGACGAACGGGTCACGGGCATGCGGGCGTACCACGGTCACGCCGGTCTGGATGTCGCCGCCGGCAAGCGTGGCATGACCCACGGTCACGCCAGCCACGTCGGAGATGTTGTTGCGTGCGCCAGTCGGCAGCGCGCCGATGTGCGGAAGGCTCAGGGGCATAGCAGCACGTCAACGATCAGCGGCGGTCGATCTTCGGGTCCAGCGCATCGCGCAGGCCGTCGCCCAGCAGGTTGAACGCCAGCACGGTCAGGAAGATGGCCAGGCTCGGGAAGATCGCCACGTGCGGTGCCGTCACCATGTCGGCGCGCGCTTCGTTGAGCATCGCGCCCCACTCCGGCGTGGGCGGCTGTGCACCCAGCCCCAGGAACGACAGGCTAGCGGCGGTGATGATCGACGTGCCGATCCGCATTGAGAAATACACGACGATGGACGAGATCGTGCCCGGCAGGATGTGCCGCATGATGATGGTCCAGTCCGATGCGCCGATGCTGCGAGCGGCTTCCACATAGGTCAGGTGCTTAAGCATGAGCGTGTTGCCGCGCACCAGCCGCGCAAACGCAGGAATGCTGAACACCGCCACGGCAAAGATCACGTTGATCATGCCGTTGCCCAGGATGGCCACAATACCGATGGCCAGCAGAATGCCAGGGAAGGCGAACAGCACGTCGGAGATGCGCATGACGATGCGATCCCACCACCCTTCGTAATAACCGGCCAGCAGGCCAAGCACGGTGCCAATGATGGCGCCGATGATGACCGACACGAAGCCCGCTTCCAGCGAGATGCGCGTGCCCATCAGGATGCGGCTGAAGATGTCACGGCCCAGCGAATCGACGCCAAACCAATGCTGCGCCGACGGCCCAGCGTTGAGCGCGTCGTAGTCGAAATAGTTTTCCGGATCGAACGGCACGATGTGCGGCGCGAGGATGGCGATCAACACCAACGCGATCACGAACACACCGGCACCCATCGCCAGATGCTGTTTGCGGAACTTGCGCCAGAACTCTGTCCACGGGGTGCGGACAGGTTCAGTGGCGGCTTGTGCGGCGATTGCCGGATTGGATGCCTGCGTCATGATGGCCCCTTACTTCTTGTAGCGGATGGTCGGGTTGATCACGGTGTACAGCATGTCCACCACCAGGTTGATCAGGATGAACTCCAGCGAGAACAGCAGCACCTCGGCCTGGATGACCGGGTAGTCGCGCATTTCCACCGCATCCACCAGCAAGCGCCCAAGGCCCGGCCAGTTGAACACCTTTTCCACCACGATCGAGCCGCCCAGCAGGAAGCCGAACTGCAGGCCCATCATGGTCACCACCGGAATCATCGCGTTGCGCAGGCAATGCTTGATGACCACCACCGTCTCACGCACGCCCTTGGCGCGGGCAGTACGCACGAAATCTTCCTGCAGCACTTCGACAAACGATGCGCGGGTAAAACGCGCCATCACGGCGGCCACCGCAGCGCCCAGCGTGAGCGACGGCAGGATGTAGTGCTTCCAGCTATCCGCCCCGATGGACGGCAGCCAGCCGAGCTGCACCGAGAACACCTCCATCAGCAGCATGCCCAGCGCAAAGGCAGGAAACGAAATGCCCGAAACGGCCAGTGTCATGCCAAGGCGGTCGGGCCACTTGTTGCGCCACACGGCGGACGTGATACCGATCACCATGCCAAAGATCACCGCCCACACCATGCTGGCGATCGTCAGATTGAGCGTCGGCCAGAAGCGTTCGCCAATTTCTTCGCTCACCGGGCGCTTGGTGCGGATCGAGTTGCCGAACTCGCCACGCAGCGCATTGGTGAAGAAGCGCACGAACTGCTCGGGCATTGGCTTGTCCAGGCCCAGGTCCTTGCGCACCAGGTCGATCGTCACCTCGTCGGCCTCGGGGCCAGCGGCCAGTCGCGCCGGGTCACCCGGCAACAGGTGCACGAACAGGAACACCAGCACTGCCACGATCAGCAGTGTCGGGATCACGCCCAGCACACGTTTAATGAAGTAGTTCAGCATGGCAAATCCACCGCAGGCGGAAATTCAGCAGCCCGCGCAACTGCTGCGCGGGCCGGTACAGCAATAAGGCTTACTGCTTGATGTCGATGTCGTCGAAGCTGAACGAGCCGTCCGGTGCCACGTAGGCGCCCGACAGGCGCTTGGAACGTGCGTAGACGATCTTTTCCGTCACCAGGAAGGCCCAGGGTGCGTCTTCCCAGATACGCTTCTGTGCATCGGTGTAGAGCTTGGACTTCTCGGCGCGGTCGGTCGTGCGCAGGGCACCGGCGATGTCGGCGTCGACCTGGTCGTTCTTGTAGTACGCGGTGTTGAACGACTTGGGCGGCATGGCTTCGGAAGCCAGCAGCGGACGCAGCGCCCAGTCGGATTCGCCCGTCGACGACGACCAGCCCGTGTAGTACATGCGCACGCCTGCCTGATCCGGGGTCGGCACGCTTTCCACGCGCTCGACGCGCTGGCCGGCTTCCAGCGCCAGCACCGACGCCTTGATGCCGACTTGCGCAAGCTGCTGCTGCACGAACTGGATGATCTTCTGCGCAGTGGTGTGGTTGTATGCCGACCACAGTTGCGTCTCAAAGCCGTTCGGGTAGCCCGCTTCCTTCAGCAGCTCTTTCGCCTTGGCCGGGTTGTAAGGCCACGGGCCCAGCTTGACGGCGTAATCCACGCCCGAAGGCACCACGCCTTCAGCCGGCACGGCATAGCCCGAGAAGGCCACCTTGGTCAGCGCGTCCTTGTTGATGGCGTAGTTGATGGCCTGACGCACCTTCGGGTTGTCGAACGGCTTCACGTGGGTGTTGAAGCTGACATAACGCTGGATGATCGACGGCGCGGCAATCAGGTCCACCTTCGCGTTGCCCTTGAGCACGGCTGCCTGCTCAAACGGAATGGTGAAGGCGAAGTCCGCTTCGCCCGTCTGCATGACGGTGGCGCGGGTGTTGTTGTCGACCACCGGCTTCCAGGTGATGGTGTCGATCTTCGGCAGGCCGTGCTTCCAGTAGCCGTCAAACTTCTTGCCCTTCAGGTAGTCGGTCTGCTTCCACTCGACAAACTCGAACGGGCCGGTGCCGACCGGATGGAAAGCGATGTCCTTGCCATATTTTTTAAGCGCGGTGGGCGAGATCATCGCCGCCGACGGGTGCGCCAGCACGTTGATGAACGGCGAGAACGGCTCCTTGAGCGTCACGCGCGCGGTGTACGGGTCCACCACCTCGGTCTTGGCCACGCGGTTGAACAGCACGAAGCGCTTGAGCTTGTTGGCCGGGTCGGTCACGCGGTCAAGGTTGGCCTTGACGGCGTTGGCGTCAAACGTGGTGCCGTCGTGGAACTTCACGCCCTTGTGCAGCTTGAACGTGTAGACCAAACCGTCCTTGCTGACTTCGTAGCTGTCGCACAGCACGTTGACCAGCTTCATGTCCTTGTCGAAGCCGAACAGGCCTTGATAGAACGACTTGGCCGCGCTGAACGACAGCGTGTCGTTGGCGTCGTACGGGTCCATCGTGGTGAAGGTCGAGTAGACCGCCATCACGGCGTCCTTGGCGGCAAAGGCCGGCATGGTGAATGCCGCCAGGGCCAGGCCGCTGGCAACCATCGCTGCGCGTGGAGCGAATGCAAATCGATTGAACATGTCCTTCCTCCTCAAAGAAGTTTCTGACTTCACTGCGTTCGTCACTGCTTTCAATACGCGCCGCCAATCGAATGGCGGGCAACAAAGTGGTCTGGCGCCACTTGCACCAACGGTTGCACCACCGGCATATCGCCAATGGCACGGATAGGGCTGGGGATTTCGTGCGTGGAGAGCTCGCGCTTCAGATGGCGGCGTGCCGGGTCCGCAATCGGCACGGCTGACATCAGCTTCTTGGTGTACGGGTGCTGCGGGTTCTCGAAGATCGCGCGGCGCGGGCCGATCTCGACGATCTGGCCCAGGTACATCACCGCCACGCGGTGGCTGATGCGCTCCACCACCGCCATGTCGTGTGAGATGAACAGGAAGGCGACGCCAAATTCCTTCTGCAAATCGAGCATCAGGTTGACGATCTGCGCTTGAATGGACACATCCAGCGCGGACACCGACTCATCGGCAATCACCACCTTCGGGTTCAACGCCAGCGCGCGCGCAATGCAGATGCGCTGACGCTGCCCGCCCGAGAACTCGTGCGGATAGCGCGAGGCGTGCGCGGCCTGCAGGCCCACCTTGTCGAGCAGCCACTCCACACGTTGCTGTGCCTCCTTGCCGGAGGCCACCTTGTGCACCAGCAGCGGCTCCATGATGGAGTAGCCGACCGGCACGCGCGGGTCCAGCGAGGCGAATGGGTCCTGGAAGATGAACTGGATGTTTCGGCGAAGCGTCTGGAGCGCGTGCCCCTTCAACTCGCCGATGTTCTGGCCGGCAAATTCGATGCTGCCGCTCTGGCTGTCCACCAGACGCAAGAGCGACCGTCCCGTCGTCGACTTGCCGCAGCCCGATTCGCCGACCAGCGCCAGCGTCTCACCAGGGTAGAGATCAAAACTGACCTGTTCCACCGCATGCACCCGGCGCGTGACGCGGCCGAAGATGCCCGTGGGCACGTCAAAGCGCGTGACCAAGTCTCGCACGCGCAGAATGGGTTGTACGTCATGCGACGCGGCCGGCTGCGGCGTGGTGTCGACCGCCATGTCAGTGCCATCCACGCGCATCAGCGGAAAACGCGCCGGACCATCCGTGCCCGCCATCGAGCCCAAACGCGGCACGGCCGACAACAGCGCACGCGTGTATGGATGCGCAGGCTGCGCAAACACGGTGGCCGACGGGCCTTCTTCCACGCGGTCGCCCTTGTACATGACGAGCACGCGGTCGGCGACTTCGGCCACCACACCCATGTCGTGCGTGATGAACACCACGGCCATGTGCAGCTCCTGCTGCAGCGCGCGGATCAGTTGCAGGATTTCGGCCTGGATGGTCACGTCCAGCGCGGTGGTCGGCTCATCTGCAATCAGCAACGACGGCTTGCACGACAGCGCCATCGCAATCATCACACGCTGGCGCATGCCACCCGACAGTTGATGCGGATAACGCCCCAGCACGTTGCGCGCTTCCGGAATGCGCACCAGCTCAAGCATGCGCAGCGCCTCGGCCTTGGCCTCGCCGGCGGGCTTGCCCTGGTGCAGGCGGATCGACTCGGCAATCTGCTCGCCCACGGTAAACACCGGGTTGAGCGAGGTCATCGGCTCCTGGAAGATCATCGCGATATCGGCACCGCGCACGCCGCGCATGGCTGACTGGCTGGCGTTCGCCAGGTCCAGCACCTCGCCGCTGCGGCGGCGCAGGTGCATCTGCCCGCCAACGATCTTGCCGCCACCGTGCTCCACCAGCCGCATCAGCGCCAGCGATGTGACCGACTTGCCCGAACCCGATTCACCCACCACGGCCAGCGTCTCGCCGCGGTCCACATGGAACGACAGGTTGCGCACCGCGTCGACCACGCGCTCGGAGGTGGCAAAGCGCACGCTCAGGTCCTGCACCTGCACGATGCGCTGATCCGGCATCGCAATGGCGCTGTGCTGTTTGGCTGCTGTCACGACAAATCTCCTGCTTGACCTGCTTAGCTGCTTCTTACCGATAGATCGACACGACAGGCGCTTGCGCGCCGCGTGCGAACCCGCGGTACATCCCTTCGGTATTGAACGGCAAGGCGACGTTGCCCTGCGCATCCACAGCAATCAGCCCGCCGCGGCCGTTGATGGCCATCAGCTTGCGCATGACCACGTCGTCGCTCGCGTCGGCCAGCGACTTGCCGGCGTATTCCATCTGTGCGGCCACGTCGTAAGCGGCCACGGCGCGGATGAACATCTCGCCCGTGCCGGTGCACGACACAGCGGCCACGTTGTTGGCGAAACAACCCGCGCCGACGATGGGCGTATCGCCCACGCGGCCAACTTTCTTGTTGGTGACACCACCGGTGGAGGTGGCGGCTGCCAGCCGGCCCTGCGCGTCACACGCCACGGCGCCCACGGTACCGAACTTGTTGTCTGGGTCGATAGGCGCGTTTTCCTTGGCCATGAGCGATGCTGCATCGTGGTCGAGCAGCGCCATGCCGTCTTGCTGCCGGGCGCGCTGCCATTGGGCATAGCGCGCTTCGGTGTAGTAGTAGTCGGGCTCAACGAACTCGAGGCCCTGCGCCTGCGCGAAGGCTTCGGCGCCCTCGGAGGTGAGCAGCACGTGTTCGCTGCGCTCCATCACCGCACGTGCCGCGAGGATCGGGTTGCGCAGGCGCTTGACGCATGTCACTGCGCCAGCGGCCAGCGTGGCGCCGTCCATGATCGACGCATCGAGTTCATACGTACCGGCGCTGGTAAGCACGGCGCCCTTGCCGGCATTGAACAGCGGGCACTCTTCGAGCAGGCGCACGGCTTCGGTCACGGCGTCGAGCGCGCTGCCGCCATCAACGAGGATGCGCTGGCCGGCTGCCAGGATGTCGTTGAGTGCTTGCTGGTAAGCGGCTTCCTTATCGGCGCTCATGGCCGTGCGGGTGATGGTGCCGGCGCCACCGTGGATGGCAAGAATGGGCGTGGTCATGCGTGGCTCGGTGAAAATCAGTTTTCAGCGGCGCGCTTGCGGCCGCGTCGAGTGGTGGGGGCGTTGGCCGCGTCGTTGCCTTGCGCAGCATTGGCGCGCGGAGCCTGGCCGGTATGCAGCCACGGCAGCACAAATTCAGTCAGGCGCTCGGCCGATTCCAGCGAATGCGCAGACCGGTGTGCCACCGCCCCGCACAGCGCTTCGAACAGCGCCACAGCCGCCGTGTCGGACGTGGCCGAGAACTGCCGCTCCGGACGCGCATACAGCGCGATGTCGGCCAACGGTGCCAGTGGCGAGGTGGGACCGTCCGTCAGTGCCAGCACCTGGCACCCCTGATCGCCGGCCTGCTTGGCCAGGGTGATCGTGTCCGCCGCATAGCGCGGGAAAGCGATGGCGATCAGCAGATCCTTCTGCCCGATCTTGCGCAGTTGGCGCGCCGCATCCGACGCCCCACCCGGCTGCGAAACGGAGATCACCGTGTCGCAATACAGATCCAGCCCGTGGCGCAGCAAGCCCGCCAGATAGCCACTCGCACCAAAGCCCATCACGTAGATGCGCTGGGCGCCCAGAATGGCGTCCACCGCACGCTCACAGGCCGCGGGGTCGAGCATGCGGCGCGTGGCATCCAGGTTGGCAATGTCTTCGTTAAGCGACGCGGCAAAGATCTCCGCGCTGGTGGCCGGACGCGCCAGTTCATGGCGCAGCTTCTCTACCGGTGCAAGCGTTGCCTCGAAACCACGCAGCAACCCGGCACGGAACTGCGGATAGCCGTCAAAACCCAGCGCCAGCGCAAAGCGGTTGGCCGTAGCAATCGACATCTCCACCGCGGCGGCAAACTCGTCGATACGCATGGTGGCAGCACGAAACGGGTTCGCCAGCACATATTCCGCCATGCGCTGGTGCGCGGGCGTAAGCGTGGCAAGCGTGGCCGCAATGCGGTCGGAGACCGTCGCTTCGGCAGCAAATGCGCCTTTCGACACATCCGTACGCTTGCTGGTGGATTTCGCCATCGTTCTGGGCCGTGAAAATTTTGTGTAAATGTATTTTCACGAATCGACCATGTAAAGAAAAAAACTTTCACGAAGGCCTATGGTTTTCCCTAGGTCGAAAGTGCGTGCACAGATTGCGGGCCGGCACCGCTGCCTCATGGTGCGATGCACCGGTCCAAACGCGCAGGGTGCGCCAGAATCGTGCGCCGCAGCACGCTACAATCCCTCCCTTCTTCGATTGTCCTAAGCGCAGTTTTTCGTGATCCGATTCGACGACCTCGTCCTCCAGCGCGGCACCAAGGTGCTGTTCGACCATGCCACCGCCACACTCAACCCCGGTGAACGGGTCGGCCTTGTCGGCGTCAACGGCAGCGGCAAGTCCACGCTGTTCTCGATGCTGCGCGGCGAACTGCATGCCGACGGCGGCGAGGTCGCCATCCCGCCCACCTGGCAAGTCGCCCACGTGGCGCAGGAAACGCCGGCGGTCGACCGCAGCGCGCTGGACTACACGCTCGACGGCGACACCCGCCTGCGCGACATCGAACGCCGCCTCGCCGCCGCAGAAGCCGCGCATGACGGTCATGCCCAGGCCGAAGCCCACACCGCCTTTGCTGACGCCGACGGCTACACCGCCCCGGCGCGCGCGCAGTCCCTGCTGCTGGGCCTCGGCTTCACGATGGCGCAGACCACGCAGCCGGTGGCGAGCTTCTCCGGCGGCTGGCGCATGCGCCTGAACCTGGCGCAGGCGCTGATGTGCCCGTCCGACCTGCTGCTGCTCGATGAGCCGACCAACCACCTGGACTTGGACGCCGTGGTCTGGCTGGAAGACTGGCTCTCACGCTATGCCGGCACGCTGGTGATGATCTCGCACGACCGCGAATTTCTCGACGGCGTATGCAACGTCACGCTGCATATCGAGCACCAGAAGCTCAAGCGCTACGGCGGCAACTACACGCAATTCGAGACGCAGCGCCTGCAGCAGATGGCGCTGCAGGAAGCGTCTTACGCACGCCAGCAGAAGCAGATCGCGCATCTGGAATCGTTCATCACGCGCTTCAAGGCCAAAGCCAGCAAGGCCAAGCAGGCACAGAGCCGTGTCAAGGCGCTGGAGCGCATGGAGCGCCTCGCGCCCGTGCATGCGGCGGCCGGCTTCTCGTTCGAGTTCCGCGAGCCTGATGCGGCGCCGAACCCGATGCTCACGTTTGAAGGCGTCGATTGCGGCTACCCGGGGCCGAGCGAAGATCAGCCCATCACCATCCTCAAGCACCTGACGTTCTCGATCCAGACCGGCCAGCGCATTGGCCTGCTGGGCGCCAACGGCCAGGGCAAGTCGACGCTGGTGAAAACGCTGGCCGAGACGCTCGCGCCGCTGTCTGGCACGATCCGCCGCGGCAAGGGCCTGCAGATCGGCTACTTCGCGCAGCACCAACTGGAAACGCTGGACGACCACGCCTCGCCGCTGCTGCATCTGGCACGCCTGGCGCCGGATGTGCGCGAGCAGGAACTGCGCGACTTTCTCGGCAGCTTCAACTTCCGCGGCGACATGGCGACCGCGCCCATTGAGCCGTTCTCCGGCGGCGAAAAGGCACGCCTGGCGCTCGCGCTCATCGTCTGGCAGCGCCCCAACCTGCTGCTGCTCGACGAACCAACCAACCACCTGGACCTCGACACGCGCGAGGCACTGACGATGGCGCTCGCCCAGTTTGACGGCACGCTGATCCTCGTCTCGCACGATCGGCACCTGCTGCGCGCCACGACCGACCAGTTCCTGCTGGTGGGCCAAGGCACCGTCGCCCCATTCGACGGCGATCTGGACGACTACCGCGACTGGCTGCTCAAGCAGGCCGCGGCCAAGCGTGCGGCGGCCAGTGCGCCAACGGCGTCGGCCGATGCAGATGGCGCGCCCGCCGCCAACCGCCGTGATCAGAAGCGCGAAGAAGCCGCTGAACGCCAACGCCTGAATGCGCTGCGCAAGCCGCTGCAGAAGAACGTCGATGCGATCGAAAAGCGCATGGCACCGCTGCAGAAGGAAAAGGCCGAACTCGAAGCCTTCCTGGCCGATGGCGCAGCCTATGAAGACGCCAATAAGACGCGCATGATGGAAAGCCTGCGCCGCCAGGCTGAGATCAACAACGAACTCGACCAGCTGGAAGAACGCTGGCTCGAACTGCACGAACAACTCGAACAGATCAGTTAAATCCGGCACGTCCGCGCTGGCGTCCGGCCTAGGAGACCTTGTTGATGAGAACCCCGTCGCCGGACACCGCCACCGCCAGCTCCACCCGCCAGCCGCTGGCCGGCGTGCGCGTGCTCGATCTCACGCGCCTGCTGCCGGGCCCTGCCGCCACGCGCCACTTGGCCGATCTCGGTGCCGAGATCATCAAGATCGAGGACCCCGGCCCCGGCGACTACGCCCGCGACATGATGCGCTCGCCCGCCGACCGCGCAGCCGAACGCCCGAGCCTGTTCTTCCGCTCACTCAATCGCGGTAAGACCGAAATGCGGCTCGACCTGAAGCTTGCCGAAGACCGCGAATCCCTCATCGAACTCGTGCGCCATGCCGATGTACTGATCGAGAGCTTCCGCCCCGGCGTCATGGCGCGCCTCGGCGTCGGCTGGGAGACGCTGCGCGCCGCCAACCCGGCGCTGGTGATGTGCTCCATCAGCGGCTACGGCCAGGGCGGCCCGCTCGCACAGGCAGCGGGCCATGACATCAACTACGTCGGCTATGCGGGCATGCTGGACCAGTTGGCCAGCGCGGACGGCACGCCCATCGTCCCGAACGTGCAGATCGGCGACCTGCTGGGCGGCGCGTTGACGGCGGTGGTCGGCATCCTGGCCGCGCTCGTGGATGCGCGCGCCACTGGCCGTGGCCGCTATGTCGACGTGTCGATGACGGACTCGGTGTTCGCGCACAACCTGATGGCGTTCTTTGCCGTTGGCACGCGCGGCAAGGCGAGCCGGGCCGGTGCTGACCTGCTCAACGGCGGCGTGCCGTGCTACGGCGTCTATCGCACGGCAGATGACCGCCTCATGGCCGTTGGCGCGCTCGAACTGAAGTTCTGGCAGACGATGTGCGACGTACTCGGCAAGCCCGAATGGAAAGACAAGCACTGGGCCCTCGGCCAGCGCGTCGGCGGTGAGGATGCACGCGCCCTGCGCGATGAACTCGCCGCACTGTTCCTGAGCGCCACACAGGCTGAATGGACTGCGCGTTTTGCCGATGCCGATTGCTGTGTCACGCCCGTGCTGCGCATGGAAGAAGCCCTGCAGCACCCGCTCTTTACCGAGCGCAACAGCGTGGTGAAGGAGAACGGCGAGCCTGTGCAGCTCGCCTTGCCGCTACGATTTGCCGACTGAATCGGCACGGTCCAGCGCATCGAGCAGATGCGCTGCCTCTTCCAACTGGTGTTGACTGAACACGCGGATACCGTGCTGGCGCAGCAGCGCCGCGGTCACGCCCTCGCCGGGCTGCAGTTGGCTGGAGAACGTACCGTCGTAGAGAAACGTGGAGCCGCAGGAAGGGCTGCGCTCGGTCAGCACGGCGACCTGCACGCCAGCTTCCCGCGCCGCCTCCAGGGCTCGTTGCGCGCCCTGCACAAAGGCATCCGTCACATCATGGCCGTGGTGCTCGACCACGCGGGCGGCCCCGCGTAGAACCGCAGCGCCGCCACCCTCGCCATGGATTTCCGCCGGCAATCGCGGCACTGGCAAACCGCCGGCCATCTCTGGGCACATCGGCACGATGCGCCCTTCCATCTGCCAACGTGCCAGGATGCCGCCTTCGGTGACAACCGTGCCGCCGTCATAGCGCACCGGCTGGCCCAGCAGACATGCACTGACGAGGACGCGTTGCACGGTCGATCGCTCCGGTTTAGCGACGCTCGCGACGAATCATCGTCACGACCAGCGTCAGCGACAGAATCACTAGCCAGATCAGCGACCACACCGGCACCGACACGCCAAAGACCGGCGGCATCGGCCCGACGCACAGGCCATCTGCTTCGAACACCTGCGGCAGCCATTTGGCTGTGGGCAGCGCGTTGACCCAGTTTTCGATCGGGTCGATACCGCACGTCGCCTTCGGATTCAGCAGCAGCGACACGTGGTACCCCGCCACGCAGAGGCCGGCCAGCCCGGACAGCATTCCCAGCCCGTGCCACAGCAGCCGCGTGGCAGACGACAACGCCGCCAGCAGCGAAAACACCCCAATGCCGAGGAACGCAAACCGCTGCAGGATGCACAGCGGACACGGCTGCAGGCCCTCCACGTGCTGCAGGTACAGCGCATAGCCGACCAACCCGAAGGAGATCACGGCAATCAGCAGGAAAAAGGCACGCGAATTGGCTTGCATGGCGGCGTCAGATCAGGAGAAAGATCGTAGAGAAAAGTTGGCGGATTATCGCATTGCAACAGCACCTGCGTTTTCAAATGGTGCAAGCGACATTGTTGCGAAATTTTGAAGTATCAAGCCTCCAGCGCACGCACACGATCAATCGCCTGTTCAATGCGCTCGACGGCAATCACCTCCAGCCCGTCGATCGGCTGCTTGGGTGCATTCGATTTTGGGATGACAGCAATCGAAAAACCCAGTTTGGCCGCCTCCTTCAACCGCTCCTGGCCGCGCGGTGTGGGACGAATCTCACCCGCCAGACCGATCTCACCAAACACCACCAGCCCACGCGGCAGCGGCTTGTTGCGCATCGACGAATGGATCGCCAGCAGCACCGCCAAATCCGCCGCCGGCTCGGTGATCTTTACCCCGCCCACGGCATTGAGGAACACGTCCTGATCAAAGCACGCGATGCCCGCGTGGCGATGCAGAACCGCCAGCAGCATCGCCAGACGGTTCTGTTCCAGACCCACCGCCAAGCGGCGCGGGTTCGGCACATTGGCTGTATCTACCAGCGCCTGGATTTCCACCAGCAGCGGCCGCGTGCCCTCTTGCGTTACCAGCACGCATGAGCCTGGCACCACCTGTTCATGCTGCGACAGAAACAGCGCCGACGGATTCGCCACGCCGCGCAAGCCCTTCTCCGTCATCGCAAACACGCCCAGCTCGTTGACGGCCCCAAAGCGGTTCTTGAACGCGCGTACCAGCCGGTAGGACGAGTGCGTATCGCCCTCGAAATACAGCACCGTATCGACGATGTGCTCCAGCACGCGCGGGCCCGCCAGCGCGCCTTCCTTGGTCACGTGGCCGACGAGGATGGTGGTCACGTCCAGCCGCTTGGCAATGCGCGTGAGTTGCGCCGCGCATTCGCGCACCTGCGCCACGGAGCCCGGCGCGGAGGTCAACGCCTCCGAATACAGCGTCTGAATGGAATCGATAACGACGACTTCGGGCTTTTCCGTCTCGATGGTCGCCTGGATGCGTTCAAGTTGAATCTCTGCCAGCAACGCCAGATTCTGGCTATCGATGCCGAGACGGTGCGCACGCAGTGCAATCTGCGAACCAGACTCTTCACCGCTCACATACAGCACACGGCGCGAGGCCGACAGGTTGGACAGCGCCTGCAGCAGGAGCGTCGACTTGCCGATGCCCGGATCGCCGCCGATCAGCACCACGCCGCCGCCTACTAGGCCGCCGCCCAGCACGCGGTCAAACTCATCGATACCGCTGGAGAAGCGCGGTACGTCTTCTGCGTCGATCTCCGACAGCTTGCGTACCGTCGCGCTCGATGCCAACGACTGAAAACGCGCACCCGCGCCGGACGTCGGCTGCGCTACGGTTTCCACCAGCGTGTTCCATTGCTGGCAATGCGGGCACTGTCCCGCCCATTTCGGCGCCGTGCCACCGCACTCGGTGCACGTATAGACCGTCTTGCTTTTGGCCAAACAACCCCCTGCTTGCGGCCGCTACGCCTGCTGGGCGGCCGCTTGATCTTCGTATTCGTGTAACCTGGTGCGGCGCTCAGGCTGCCTTGCCGAGCTCGCCTGCGTCAGCCGTTTCAACCGGCTCAACGGTAACGGGCACGCGTGGAGCCACCGCGCACATCAGCTCATAACCGACGGTGCCTGCGGCATGTGCCACATCATCGATGGGCAGACCTTCGCCCCACAGCGTGACGGGCGTGCCAACGCGGGCGTTCGGCAGACCCGACAGATCGACGGTAATCATGTCCATCGACACACGCCCCACAGTGTGCGTGCGCACGCCGTCAACCAGCACCGGCGTGAACTGGCCACCCCAACCCGGAGCATGGCGCGGGTAGCCGTCTGCATAGCCGCATGCCACTACGCCGATGCGCATCGGGCGCTCTACGACAAAGCGCGAGCCATAGCCAATGGTGTCGCCGGGCAGCAGATCCTGAATGGCGATCAGTTCACTCTTGAGCGACATGGCCGGCATGAGGCCCGTGCCGTCAATGTCGCTGGCCAGGCCCGTCGGGGAGGCGCCGTACATGATCACGCCTGGGCGCACCCACTCGCGGTGCGCTTTCGGGTGCCACAGCGTGGCGGCGGAGTTCGACAGCGAGGCCTCGCCCGGCAACCCTTGCGTAGCCAGCTCGAAGGCAGCGAGCTGGTGCTCAATGCCGCGCGGGCCATCCGCATCGGAAAAATGCGTCATGTGGACGATGGTGCCGACGCCGGAGATGGCGCGGGCACGTTCCCACGCGGCACGGTAAGCCGCAGGCATGAAGCCGAGGCGGCTCATGCCGGTGTTGATCTTGAGCTGCACGCTGATGGGCCCTTTCAGACGGGCCAACTCCAGCATGCGCAACTGGTCTTCGCTGTGGACGGTGGTGGTCAGACGATATTGCTCGACGATGGCGAGGTCTTCAGGCTTGAAGAAGCCCTCCAACAGTAGAACCGGCCCCTGCCAGCCAAGCTGGCGCACACGGACGGCCTCATCGAGATCGAGCAGCCCGAAACCATCGGCCTGGCGCAGGCCTTCGTAGGCGCGCTCGATACCGTGACCGTAAGCATTGGCCTTGACGACAGCCCACACGCGCGAATTCGGGGCATAACGGCGGGCAACCTGGAGATTGTTGGCAAGTGCGGGGCCGTGGATGACGGCCTGAATGGGTCTTGGCATGACGGCAAACCTGCAGAACGTTGGAGCGATGGCGCGCTTGTGGCGCGGCATCGATGTTGCAATGCAATAAATAGCGCGAGGCTGGCAAACGCGCAGCGGCCAGCCCCGAGCGATCAGCGTTCTATTTGACCACAGGACGCCAACTGGTTCGCGCCCGAGGGCCGATCGGCCAAAAAGAAAGTGCGCCGCCGTCACCGGAAGCGCACAAGTTTCATGTTATAAAGCCGTTCAATTTAGGCATGGGAAAACATACGTGATGCATTGGATGCATAAGGAAAGTTGGGCAACAGCCACTTCTTTTTGCGTGACTGCATCGCACCCGGTTTGACCATGTGCGCAGGCGAGACCAAAAGACGCACCGAGCGGAACGCATGCCTCGGACGCCTGTCAGTGAAGATTCCCACCGTTGCCCGGCGATGCATGTCTTGCAGCACCGAACCGGCCCGGTAAAGGGAACCACAGCCAGGGGAGCCTGCGCGGGCGGCGGCATGCATGCCGCACTCGCGCACCTGTGCGCTGCACGGCCGGTCAGCCGATGCATCGCGCAGCCGGCTGCCCGGGAGGGAAGCTTCCGCACGCCGGCACCGCGCCTGCGCGTCGTGAAGACGGGATTGGCACCGCGCTCTACGGGGACGAATTCGAAGGTATGAAGAAGGGCTTTTACACCATCATGGCGGCGCAGTTTTTTTCGTCGCTCGCCGACAATGCGCTGCTCATCGCCGCCATCGCCCTTCTGACAGAGATGCATGCGCCGCAGTGGATGACCCCGCTGCTCAAACTGTTCTTCGTGCTCTCTTACGTTCTGCTTGCCGCCTTCGTGGGCGCCTTTGCAGACTCCCGGCCCAAGGGCCGCGTGATGCTCATCACCAATGCCATCAAACTTATCGGCTGCGGCGTCATGCTCACCGGCGTGCATCCGCTGCTTGCATATGGCGTCGTGGGCTTTGGCGCGGCGGCATATTCTCCGGCCAAGTACGGCATCCTCACCGAGCTGCTTCCCCCAGAAAAACTGGTTGCCGCCAACGGCTGGATCGAAGGCCTTACGGTCAGTTCGATCATCCTTGGCACGGTGCTGGGCGGTGCGCTGATCTCCAAGCATGTGTCGACGTGGCTGTTGGCGTTTGATATTCCCGGCTTGGAAGCCATCGACACGCCCGCGGAAGCGGCCATGCTCGTCATCATGGCAATCTACCTGATCGCGGCGCTGTTCAATCTGCGCATTCCCGACACGGGTGCGCGCTACCCGCAGCAAGAGAAGAACCCGGTACGCCTGATCTCCGAATTTGCCGACTGCTTCAACGCGCTGTGGCGCGACCGACTGGGCCAGATCTCGCTGGCGGTGACGACACTGTTCTGGGGCGCAGGCGCCACGTTGCAGTTCATCGTGCTGAAGTGGGCGGAGCAATCGCTTGAGTTGAACCTGTCGCAGGGCGCCATCCTGCAGGCCGTGGTGGCCGTGGGCGTGGCCGCCGGCGCCATGGCGGCTGCGGTGAAGATCCCGCTGCGCCGCTCGCTCGATGTGTTGCCGGTGGGCGTGGCGATGGGCGCGGTCGTCATGCTGATGGCGTTCTACACCAAGCACACGGTTCCCGAAGTCACGTTCCACATCGGCGAGTTCAAGTTGCCGCTGTACATGCTGATCGCCTACCTGTTCTTGATGATCGTGGGCGCGATGTCGGGCTTCTTCGTGGTGCCGATGAATGCGCTGCTGCAGCACCGTGGGCACGTGCTGCTCTCGGCGGGCCACTCGATCGCCGTGCAGAACTTCAACGAGAACGTTTCGGTGCTGCTGATGCTGTGCCTGTACGCACTGCTCATCAAGTTCAACGTGCCGGTGAGCATCGTGATCGTATCGTTCGGCATCTTCGTATGCATCACGATGGCGCTGGTGATGCGCCGGCATCGCATCAACGAGAAGCTGTTCCACACCGCTGCCCTCATCGGCGAGGATAAGCACCACTAAGCGTTGCCGCGCGCCTCCGCCAGCAGCCACGCGCGAAACGCCGCCACCTCAGGCCGCCCAGCCGAGGCACGCGGATACACCAGCCAGTAGCTGAAGTCGTTCGGCATGCTCACGTCGAACGGCTGCACCAGCCGCCCGGCCGCCAGATCATCCGCAGCAAGCAGCAACCGGCCCAACGCCACGCCCTGGCCCTCTACGGCCGCCTGCAGGACCATCCCCGCATCGTTGAAGACCACGCCCGATGTCCGCCGGGGAGGTGCCGCACCAGCGTGCTCGAACCACGCGCGCCAAGCGCCCTTGGGCTCGTCGTGCAGCAGCGTGGCATGGCGCAGGTCGGTCGGCGCTTCCAATGGCTCTCGCAACGCCGGGCTGCACACTGGGCTCAGGTACTCACGTGCGATGAGATCGGCTTTCAGGCCGGGCCAGCGGCCCAGCCCCGAGCGGATGCCAATGTCGAAGCTGTCGTCGGTGTGGGCCCACAGCGTGGTGGAGGTAGTCAGTTTCAGTTCGATCTCCGGATGCTGCGCGCGGAAGCCGCCCAGCCTCGGCAGCAACCAGCGTGACGCAAACGACGGCAACGCGGTGATGCGCAGCGTATCTTCCGAGCGCCCGCTCAAGCGCGCAGTCGCCTCCGCCAGACCGTCGAACAGATGCGTCAGCTCGGATAGATAACTGCCCCCTTCCACCGTCAACGTCAGCGCATGACCGCGTCGGGCAAACAGTTTCAAGCCAAGCCAGTCCTCCAACTGCCGCACCTGATGGCTGATAGCCGCTTGCGTAACGCAGAGCTCCGCAGCAGCGCGGGTGAAGCTCAGGTGGCGCGCGGCTGCCTCGAAAGCCCGCAGCGCCCCCAACGGCGGCAGTCGTCGCATCGTGTTTGCTCGATAACCCAGGTTGATCGAAGCCATGAGGATAGATCGTTTTGCACCACATCGCGTGGCCCGTCTAATGACGGTTTCGGCGCACACCGCGCCATCGCCATTGGAGATCGACACCATGCTCGCTTGGGAACTGTGGGCCGCCTTTTTTGGCTACGCCATTCCGATGGTCATCAGCCCTGGCCCGGGCAACACATTGCTGGCGACCACTGGCGGGCGCCTCGGCATTCGCGGCTCGGTACCGTTCTGGCTAGGCTTTGAAGCCGCCAACCTGGTGCTGTGTCTGATCTACGGCCTCGGGCTCGGCCGCGTGCTGCACGACTATCCGGCCATCGAACAAGCGTTGAAATGGGTAGGCGTGCTGTATCTGCTCTATCTCGCCAAGGGCTTCCTGATGCCGTCGGCCAAGGGCACTGCGGAAGAGCGCGATACCTCGTGCCTGGGTTTCGGTGCGGGCTTCTTCTGCGTCATGGTCAACCCGAAGATCCACTCGATGATCGTCGTGATGTTCGCGCAGTTCCTCAAGCCTGGTGCGGGCATGGCAACGCAGGTGATGCTGCTCACGGCGGCCTTCTTGGTCGTTTGCGTGGCGTGCCACTTTCCGTGGATTGCGGGCGGCAAGGTCGTGCTGCAGCGCTTGCGCTCACCGCGGGCGCTGCGCATTCAGGGATGGATATTCGGGCTGTGCATGCTCGGCGTGGCAACGTATGTCGCCCTCACCTGAGTGCGATGCTATTGGCCACCGTGCTCTGCATAGACCTTGCGCGCGAGGCACAGGTCTTCCCACGCGCGGGCCTTGTCAGTGAGCGTGCGCAACAGGTAAGCCGGGTGATACGTCACCACCACGGGCACGCCTTCCACCTCGTGCACCTTGCCGCGCAGCTTGCTCACAGCCGTCTGTGTCTGCAGCAGGTTCTGCGCGGCAACGCGGCCCAGCACAACGATGATGCGGGGCTTGACCAGCGCAATCTGGCGCTTGAGATACGGATCGCACATCGCCGCCTCATCCGGTTCCGGATCACGGTTGCCGGGCGGACGGCACTTGAGCACATTGGCGATGAACACGCCTTTCTCACGCGAGAGGCCCACAGCGCGCAGCATGCTGTCGAGCAGCTTGCCGGCCTGACCGACAAAGGGCTCACCTTGCTTATCTTCGTTCTCGCCTGGGGCCTCGCCGATCAGCATCCACTCGGCCTGGCGGTCACCGACACCAAAGACCGTGTTGGTGCGACGCTCGCACAACTTGCACGATGTGCAGTTGGAAACGGCGTCTTCCAGCTGTGCCCAGTCAAACGCTGCAATGCGTTGCGCGCGGGGCGCGGCAGCGTCGTTCGGCGCATCGGTTGCATGAGCCACTTCATGCACCTCGGCGCGCGCGACAGCGAGTTCCTGGGCCGCCACCGCAACCTCAGCGGCAACCGGTTCAGTAACGGCAACCTCGACGATCTCAGCAACCTCCACCCCGGCCGGCTCGGCGCCGCGCAGTACCCATTCGCTGGAAACGCCCAGCGCCTCCAGCATGCGAGATCGACGATTCATTCTGCCTCCACCCCGCTTGCTTCACAGACGATGCGCATGACGAGCGCATCTTCGCGCGTGTTGTTCTCGGCCGGGTAATAGCGCTTGCGGCGGCCAATCTCGGCAAACCCGACACGGCGATACAGCGCAATCGCGCCGGTATTGGACGGCCGCACTTCCAGTAGCAGGCTGCCGAAACCATGTGCAAGCGTCAGCGCCACTGCCAGACGCAGTAGCCAACGCCCCAGCCCCTGCCGCTGCCAAACGGGGGCCACCGTCACGTTCAGCAGGTGCATCTCGTCAACTACCGGCATCAGGATCAGATAGCCCGCGACTTCGTTGCCACCATCACGCAGCACGATGCCAACGTGACCCGACTTGAGCGAGTCCTCGAAGTTACCGCGCGACCAGGGAAACGCAAACGCGACTTGCTCGATGGCAGCCACGCCGCTCAGGTCCAGCGCCGTCATGCGTTCGGTACGCCAGCCAGCCGGCAGCGGCGTTTGCGCAGTCACACTGGCCAATGCGTTGTCGATCAGGCTCATGCGCGGAGTCCTGCCGTAGCCTTGGCCTGCTGTACGGCCTGGCGCTCTTCGATGGTGAGTGCAACCTTGTCACGCACATACAGCGGAGCGGCATCCTCGGGGCGGACCGTGTGGCCGGCAGCCAGCAGGCGCAACCCGAGCATGACGATCTCGCGCGCATGCGGCGCCACCTCGGGCAGCACGGCGGCCGCGCCGGTCGCAGCGGCCAGTTGATCGCCGAATACCGTGGCAGCATTGCCGACCAGCCAATATGGCTGCGACGGCGCGATCACGGTCTGGGGGGCGCCCACCTGGATGGCCGAAAGCGCATGCCAGCCCGAAGCATCCTGTGCAGCATCGGCGGGGACGAAGCTGGCCCAGTAGCACTCGTCCATCCGCGCATCGAGTGCAACCGTCACCGCCGTACCGGCTGGCAATGTTGTTCGTGTCTGCTCCGCGCATGCCACCAGGGAGTTGACCGGCACCACTGGCAAGTCGGCGCCAAACGCCAGACCCTGCGCGACACCGCAAGCAGTACGCAGCCCAGTAAAGGAGCCGGGCCCTGCGCCAAAGGCAATCGCTGCACAATCGGCCAGGGCGATGCCGGCCTCGGCCAGCAATTCGCCGGCGGCCGGCAGCACACGGCTGCTGGAGCGCGCGCCGGTGTGCTCATGGCGGAACAGCGTGCGCGTGCCGTCACCAAGGGCGACGGAACAGAACTCGGTGGAGGTATCGAAAGCAAGAATCCAGGGCATGGCGGCATTGTACCGGCTGGTGTGACGGCTGAATGCGCAAACCGACACCACCTTATGGGCAAACGTGCGCGGAAAACCGAAGGCATCCTCGAATTCAAACGGCCCGACCGCGCGACCCCGGCGCTATCATCGCCGGACCATTGTTTTCAGCCGGGAATCATCATGAGCGACTTGCAAGCCCGTTTCGACCAAGCCCAGATCGACGTCAAGGGCCTCTCCGAGCGCCCCGCCAACATGACGCTGCTGCGTCTGTACGCCCTCTTCAAGCAAGGCAGCGAAGGCGATGCGCACGGCGACAAGCCGGGCTTCACCGACATCGTCGGCCGCTACAAGTTTGAAGCGTGGGAAGGCCTGAAGGGCACCTCGCAAGACGACGCCAAGCAGAAGTACATCGACCTCGTCGAAGAGCTGAAGAGCGGCGCGACGACCTGATCGTTGCCTCGTCAGACGAAAAACCGGGCCTTGTGCCCGGTTTTTTATTGCGCGGCGGGAATGGCGAATGCCACCTCGCGCCGCCGCATGCGCCACGCAGCCAGCACCGCCAGTGCGCACAGTGTGCCAAGGAAGATGAAGGTCTCATCGAAGGCGAGAATGCGTGCTTCCGGATCAACCGCGGCGCCATGGATGGTCTCAATGCCGCGTGACGCGAGCCGCCATTGCAGGAAGATGCCCGTGGCCGACACGCCAATCGCCCCGCCGAGCTGGCGCAGGAAATTGACGGCGCTGGAACCCTGCGGGATCAGTGTGAAATCCACACCGCGCATGGCACCCAGGCTCAATGATGGCAGCACGAAACCCAGCCCGATCCGGCCAACAACGGCAATGGCGATCAGCAGCAAATAGCTCGTCGCGCGGGTATTGGTGGCCATCAGGAAGAAGGACACTGCCAGCGCAGCCAACCCGAACGACACTAGCCGGAACGGCTCGATACGGTTGGTCAGGCGCCCCGCCAGCACGATGGTCACGGCCAGCACCAACCCGGCCGGCAGCAAGACCAGCCCCGCACGCGACGGCGCATAGGCCAGTGCCACCTGCATATACACCGGCACCAGATACGTCGAGCCGTACAACCCCGCTCCGTAGATAAAGGCGACCACCGCCCCCATCGCAAACTGCCGGTAGCTGAACAGCCGCAGATCCAGCAATGGCGACTCCACCCGCCGCTGCCAGAAGATGAAACCCACCACACATGCGGCCGCCACGGCCATCAGCATGACACCATGTACGGCATCGGAATGCAGCGCCACAAGCCCGTTGAGCAGCGACACCGTGGCCGCGCCGATCAGCAGCAGACCTCGCCAATCGAGCGGCTTGGGCTCCCCCGCCATGGATGAATTGAGCGCCATGAAGCGCCGCGCCATCATCCAGCCCAACAGCGTGAACGGCACCACCACGAAAAAGATCGAGCGCCAGCCGAACAGCTCCACCAGAAAGCCGCCCACGCTTGGGCCCACCGCTGGCGCCAGCACCACACCAAAACCGAACAGACCGAACGCCTTGCCCTGCTCCCGCTCAGGAAACACGCGCAGGATCAGGATATTGGGCAACGGCTGCATGACGCCAGCGGCAATGCCTTCCACCACCCGCATGGCGATCATCACCTCGTAGTTGGGCGACAGCCCCCCGGCCAATCCGCCCAGCCCGAGCAGCAACAACGCCCCGACGAAAGTACGTCGCAGGCCGAAGCGCAATAGCAGCCACGGCGTGAGCAGCATCGCCAGCGTCATCGCCACCATGAAGCTGGCGGACACCCACTGCGCGCGCTCCTGCCCGAGCACAAAATGCCGGCTCAGATCGGGAATCGCCACATTGACGATGGTGGCCGAGATAACGGACGACACCGCGCCCACCATCAGCGTGAACAATACGAGCCACTTGAAGCGCTCGCCGTAGCGGGCACGCAGGGCCTCCAGGGTGGGCGTGAATGTCGTCATGGTCTCGTTCTAGTGATGTGAGACGACTTGGGGGACAAACCCTGCCCGGTGCGTCCTCCACGCATCGGGCGGGCGGTGAAGCAATCAGCCGAGGCGGCCAGTGGCGGCAATCTCACGAATGCGGCGCACGGTATCGATATCGCTCTCGCGATAGGCCGATTTGACGATCTCGGAATAGCGCGTGTCGCCCGTTTCATCGGCGCTGGGCAGCGTGGTGTCGTAGACGAAGCGGATGAACGTCGCATTGGCGTCGTTTGTCTCGATCGTCATGGTGAGCGAGCCGCCAGCGTGCTCGCCCGTGGCTGCGGTCGTATAGGTCACGCGCTTGTGCGGTTCGAGGGTCACGCGATCCTGAATGCGCGCCTTGCCGAAACGCAGCTCTCGCTCGATCCAGCCATCGCCTTCCGCAGTGATGATGCATTCGTCCAGGCTTTCGACAAATTCAGTCTGTTCCCGCACGCGCAGCACCAAGCCTTGCCAGATCTGGTTCAGGGTCAGCGTGTCGATGAGGGGGTTCAGTGGATCGTTGACTTCCACCAGGTGTTCAAAGCGCAAAGCGGCCTCCGCAAAATTTCCTGACATTATCGCGCGGCAGCGGAAAAATGAAAAAACGCCGGCGGGTTGCCCCAACCGGCGTTTCCATTGCGACCCAAGCGTCGCTTAGCGTCAGATCTCTTCGTACAGCGGCAGCGTCAGGAATTCTTCAAAGTTTTCCGACGTCGACATTTGTTCGAAGATCACTGCAGCGCGGTCAAAGTGGCCTACCGCGCCCGTCTCCTTCACCTTGGCCAGTTCTTCCGGGATCAGCTTGCGCACGAGGTCAGCCGTGACCTTCGTGCCGTCTTCCAGCTTGCCCTTGGGCGAGCGGATCCACTGCCACACCTGCGAGCGGGAGATTTCCGCCGTGGCGGCATCTTCCATCAGGTTGTGGATGGGCACGCAGCCGTTACCAGCCAGCCAGGCACCCAGATAGTGGATACCCACGTTGATGTTCATGCGCAGGCCAGCTTCGGTGATCGGCGTTTCCGGCTGGAAGTCCAGCAGGTCAGCGGCCTTCACTTCCACGTCCGGGCGTTGCTTCTCGAACTGGTTCAACTTGTCGCCCAGCACAGCCACGAATTCCTTCATCGCCGGTTCGACCAGACCCGGGTGAGCCACCCAGCCGCCGTCGTAGCCGTCGGTCGCGTCGCGCTTCTTGTCGTTGATGATGCCGGCCATGGCGATGGCGTTCTTCTCCGGATCGTTCTTGATCGGGATCAGCGCGCTCATGCCGCCGATGGCGGGCGCGCCGCGCTTGTGGCAGGTCTTGAGCAGCAGCAACGCGTAGGCGCGCATGAACGGCGAGGTCATCGTCACCTTGGCGCGGTCGGCCAGGCAAAAGTTCTTGTCGACCTTGAACTTCTTGATGCACGAGAAGATGTAGTCCCAACGGCCGGCGTTCAGGCCCGCGCTGTGCTCGCGCAATTCGTACAGGATTTCTTCCATCTCGAACGCGGCGAGGATGGTTTCGATCAGCACGGTGGCCTTGATCGTGCCTTGCGGCAGGCCGATCTCGTTCTGGGCCATCACAAAGATGTCGTTCCACAGGCGTGCTTCCAGATGGCTTTCCATCTTCGGCAGGTAGAAGAACGGGCCGGCGCCGCGGGCGATCTGCTCGCGGGCGTTGTGGAACAGGAACAGTGCGAAGTCGAAGATGCCGCCGGAGACGCGTTCACCGTCGATCAGCACGTGCTTTTCGTCCAGATGCCAGCCGCGCGGACGCACCTGCAGGGTGGCGATCTTGTCGTTGAGCTTGTACGTCTTGCCGTTCTGCTCCAGCGCGAGCGTGCGGCGGATGGCGGCCTTCAGGTTGACCTGACCCTGGATCTGGTTGTGCCAGTTGGGCGAATTCGAATCCTCGAAGTCGGTCATGTAGCTGTCCGCGCCCGAGTTGAACGCGTTGATGACCATCTTGGCATCCACCGGGCCGGTGATTTCCACACGGCGGCAATGCAGCGCCTGCGGGATCGGCGCGACCTTCCAATCGCCTTCACGGATGGCCTTGGTTTCAGCCAGGAAGTCCGGGCGCTCGCCGGCGTCCAGGCGCTTGGCGCGCTCGACACGGGCAGCCAGCAGCTCTTTGCGGCGCGGCTGGAAGGCACGGTGCAGCTTGGCAACCAGCGCCAGTGCTTCGGGGGTCAGAATGTCTTCATAGGCCGGCAGGATCTCGGCCTTGATCTCCATGCCTTGGGGCAGCGTGAGCGCCATGGTTTTCTCCAGAGGATGATGTGAGGGTTGAACGCGTTTTGTCTTGCTTTGGCCCTATGGCTGGGCCGATTTGAAATGCCTTACGTCAGTTGCCTTGCCTGTACAAATTGCAGCAGATCGCGCATGTCGTGACCGGCCGCGGTGGGTGCCACGTCGAGCACCTCGGGCGGATGCCCCAGGCGATTGATCCAGAAGGTCGTGAAGCCGTACCACGTCGCCCCGCAGGCATCCCAGCCGTTGGACGACACAAAGAGAATCTGTTCAGCCGGCACGCCAAAGGCTTGCGGTGCCAGCGCGTAAGCTTGCGGCGCGGTCTTGTAGAGCTTGACCACGTCGACCGAGAGCACGTGGTCGAACAGCCCGGACATGCCCGCACTCTTGACGGCGATGTCCAACATCTGCGGATTGCCGTTGGAGAGGATGCCCAGCGGCAATCCCATCTCGCGCAGGCGGCGCAGCGCGGGCACGTTCTCGGGAAACGACGACAAACACGCATACTCGCGCATCAGCGTGGCTTCGTCATGCTCCGACAGGGGCAGCCCCAGGCGTGCCGCCGCATAGCGCAGCGCATCGATGGTGATGTCCCAGAAAGGCTTGTAGTGCTCGCCCGAGGGGCCCGCCAGCGAGCGGATGCGTGTGTAGTCGATCTGCTTGTCACGCCAGAGCACCGACAGCGCCTCGCCCTTGCCGGCAAAGAGTTGCTCGGCGCGCGCAGCTACGGAATACACGTCGAACAACGTGCCATAGGCGTCGAAGACCACCGCGCGAATCGAACTCATAGACAAGCCCCACGAAGCTCCACGTAACCGAGGGTCGCACGCTCCGCTTGTTCTATTACGCAGAACGCCTCTCCGACCTTCGCAACGAGGGCCATTGTAGAAAAGGTGACGCACCGCACAAAGACGGCAATGGTCACTTGATCTTTGACTTTTACCCACCGAATAACGAGTGATAACCTTTATATTCGTCACAATCCCTCAGCCCTCTTATGGGGCTGTATAAGCATTGGCCATGGATCACTTCAAGCAACTCGAAACCTTTGTCGCCGTGGCCACGCGCGGCAGTCTGTCCTCTGCGGCCGCCGCTGA
Source organism: Ralstonia flaminis (assembly GCF_958415495.1). NCBI lineage: Bacteria > Pseudomonadati > Pseudomonadota > Betaproteobacteria > Burkholderiales > Burkholderiaceae > Ralstonia > Ralstonia flaminis. The sequence goes on from NZ_CATZLL010000004.1 coordinate 169,885, forward strand.
AGGTGTGGCACCGGCCATCATCGGGCGCCGCATCGATGCGTTGGAGGAGCGCCTGGGCGTGAAGCTGCTGGTGCGCACCACGCGGCGCATCACCCTCACCTTTGAAGGCTCGGCATTCCTGGAGGATTGCCAGCGCATCCTCAACGACCTGCATAACGCCGAGGCCAGCGTCTCTGCCGGCGGCGTGAAGGCCAGCGGCCACCTGCGGATCACGGCCCCGGCCGGCTTCGGCCGTCGCCACGTCGCGCCGATGGTGCCGGACTTCATCGAAGCACATCCGGATGTGTCGATGACGCTGGACCTGGGCGACCGCGTCGTCGACCTCGTCAATGAAGGGTTCGACTGCGCCATCCGCCTGGGTGATCTGCCCGACTCAAGCCTGGTATCGATCCGCCTGTGGGAGAACCGCCGCGTCGTGGTAGCCGCACCTGTCTATCTGGAGCGCCATGGCGTGCCAACCCAGGTGGAGCAGCTCTCGGGCCACAACTGCCTGGCCTTTGGCGCCAGCGCCAACGTGCAGCGCGGCTGGGTCTTCCAGCAAGGCGGCAAGACCGTCACCGTGAAGGTATCGGGCACGATGGAATGCACCGACGGCGCCGTGCTGCGCGAATGGTGCGTGCAGGGCTACGGCCTGGCATGGCGCTCGTGGTGGGAGGTCGGCCACGACATCGCCACGGGCAAGCTGGTGACGGTGTTGGATGCGTTCGAGGCGCCGCCGATCGGGATCCACGCTGTGTTTCCGCAGCGCAAGCATCTGCCGCTGCGTGTGCGGCTCTTCATCGATTTCCTCAAGAACACCTACGGTAACCCGGCCTACTGGCGCCGGGCCGATGCCCTCATCGGGATGGACTAGCGATCACTCCGGATGGGTGGAACATTGCACGCGGCCTACAATCAAGACAACGCGTATCCACCCAACCAAGGAGGCCGCATGTTCCAGCACATCCTCATCCCGACCGATGGTTCCGAGCTGTCGCGCAAGGCGGTGGCGGGCGCGCTCGACTTTGCCAAAACGCTTGGCGCGCGCCTGACGGCCTATACGTGCCTGGAGGAATACCCCTACACGCCCTTCTCCGAGATCGTCGTGGAGACCCCTCAGGCATTCAAGGAACGCGTTGAAGCCCAGGCGCGCGTGGTGCTCAAGGACGTGGAAGACGCCGCACGCAGCGCTGGCATCGACTGCGATACCGACATGAGCTGCTTTGCCGTGCCCTACATGGGCATCATCGATGCGGCCGAACGCCACGGCTGTGATGTCATCTTCATGGCCTCGCATGGCCGGCGCGGACTGGCCGGACTGCTGCTCGGCAGCGAGACGCAGAAGGTGCTCACACACACCGAGATTCCAGTGATCGTCTATCGCTGAGCCGCTTCCAGAAGACAGTATTCCATCGACATGCAGCCGCCCCTTACCGGGCGGCTTTCTTTTTGTTCTTGACTCTTGGCTTATCCACGTATACAACTTTGTACACAAAATTAAATATTATTGTGTACATGTTTGCGCACAATGAATGCACGGCCCAGACACGACTTCATGCCGGCATAAACCAAGGAGAAGACAGAATGACCACCACCACCGCTTCGGCGGCATCAGCAGGCGATCCGCCGCACGCGCATTCCAACGCCGTCATCAAGCCACGGTACGACCCACGGCTCACCAACGAAGACCTCGCCCCGCTGCGCAAGCAAACCTGGGGCACCTACAACATCTTCGCGTTCTGGATGTCGGACGTGCACAGCGTGGGCGGTTACCTGACGGCGGCGAGCCTGTTCTCGCTGGGCCTCTCCAGCCTGCAGGTGTTGTTTGCGCTGCTGGTGGGCATCCTGATCGTGCAGTTCTTCTGCAACCTTGTCGCCAAACCCAGCCAGGCCACCGGCACACCGTACCCGGTGATCTGCCGGGCATCGTTCGGGGTACTCGGGGCCAACATTCCGGCCATCATTCGCGGGCTGATCGCGGTGGCGTGGTACGGCATCCAGACCTATCTGGCCTCGCACGCCTTCCTGGTGCTGGCACTGAAATTCATGCCGGAACTCGCGCCCTACGCGGACGTGAAGCAACACGGCTTTGTCGGCCTGTCCACGCTGGGTTGGTCAGCCTTCATGGTGCTGTGGGTGCTGCAAGCCTTTGTGTTCTGGCACGGCATGGAATCGATCCGCAAGTTCATCGACTGGGCTGGCCCGGCGGTGTATGCGGTCATGATTGCGCTGGCAGTGTGGTTGGTGCACAAGGCTGGCTGGACAAACATCAACTTCACGCTCTCCTTCCTCAAGTACGAAGGCTGGGATGCCGTGCCCGTGATACTGGGCGGGATCGCGCTGGTGGTGTCGTACTTCTCAGGCCCAATGCTCAACTTCGGTGACTTCTCGCGCTACGGCAAGGACTTCGGCTCGGTCAAGCGCGGCAACTTCTGGGGCTTGCCGGTCAACTTTCTCGGCTTTGCTCTGCTGGTGGTCATTACCACCTCCGCCACGCTGCCCGTGTTTGGCCAATTGATTTCCGACCCGGTGGAAGTCATCGCCCGCATCGACAGCACGACAGCAGTGGTGATCGGCGCGCTGACCTTCATGATCGCGACCATCGGCATCAACATCGTCGCCAACTTCGTCTCACCGGCCTTCGACTTCTCCAACGTGGCGCCGCAGCACATCAGCTGGCGCACGGGCGGCATGATCGCGGCGGTGGCATCGATCTTCATCACGCCCTGGAACCTCTACAACAACCCCGAGGTGATCCACTACACGATCGACGTGCTGGGCGCCTTCATCGGTCCGCTGTTCGGCATCCTGATTGCCGACTACTACTTCGTGCACCGCCAGCAGGTGCACGTGGATGACCTCTACACGCTGCGCCCCACAGGCCGCTACTGGTTCCGCAACGGGTACAACCCGGCAGCCGTCTGGACGATGATCCCGTCCGCGCTGGTCCCGATGGCGTGCGTGGTGTTCGAGCGTCTGCAGTGGCTGGCCAACTACAGCTGGTTCATCGGCGTGGGTATTGCGCTGGTGCTCTACACCGTGCTGAGCCGCAAACAACTCGCCTCCGCCCATTGACCCTCACGACGCATCGATATGGACATCCGCATCATCAACCCCAATACAACCACCAGCATGACCGCGCTGATTGGCCGCTGCGCGCAGGCTGCAGCCGCATCGGGCACACGCATCACGGCGGTCAGCCCCAAGATGGGTCCGGCCTCCATCGAGAGCCACTACGACGAAGCGCTCTCGGTACCCGGCATCCTGGAGGAAATCCGCCACGGCGAACGCGACGGCGCCGATGCCTACGTCATCGCCTGCTTTGGCGATCCGGGCCTCTATGCCGCGCGTGAGCTGGCGCACGGCCCCGTGATTGGCATTGCCGAAGCGGCCATGCACATGGCCAGCCTGATCGGCAACAGCTTCAGCGTGGTGACGACGCTGGAACGTACTGTCGGCATGGCCTGGCACCTTGCCGAGCGCTACGGCATGCGCCATGCCTGCCGCAACGTCCACGCGAGTGACCTGCCGGTGCTGGATCTGGAAAAGCCGGGCTCCAATGCGCGCGGCATCATCCTGCAAGCCTGCCGCGATGCACTGGCGCAGGACCGCAGCGACTGCATCGTGCTCGGCTGCGCCGGCATGGCCGACCTATGCGAAGACCTGAGCGCCGAACTGGGCGTGCCTGTCATCGACGGAGTGGTGGCGGCGGTGAAGCTGGTGGAGGCGCTGGTCGGCATGCGGCTATCGACCAGCAAGCGCGGCGATTGGGCACGCCCGCTGCCCAAACCCTACACGGGGATGCTTGCACCGTTTGCATTAGCCTAGTGCGGCACGGGAGGGTGCATTTGCTACCATGCATCCTTCCGCCTTTTCTTCCGCTCTGCCACCCGCCATGCCCGCATCCGAACGGGAAACCACCGACACCCAGCCTGCTGCCGAACCGATCTACCAAGGCCTGCTGACGGCCATCATGGAGCACCGCTTGGCCGCTGGCACCAAGTTGGTCGAAGAGCGGTTATGTGAAGCCACCGGCGCAGGCCGACCGCGCATACGCCAGGTGCTGGCGCGGCTGGCGCATGAGCAACTCGTGACACTGGTGCCCAACAAGGGCGCCTTCGTCGCGCAACCCTCCGTAGAGGAGGCGCGCGACGTCTTTCAGACCCGCCGCATCATCGAACCCGAACTGGCTGCCATGCTGGCACGCGCATGCAAGCCGGCTCAGGCCACACGCCTGCGCAAACACATTGCCGCAGAGCATGCCGCACGCGAGCGCGGAGATCGCGCAGCCACCATCCGCCTCTCCGGCGAGTACCACGTGCTCGTCGCCGAGATGGCCGGCAACCACGTCTTGGAGCGGCTGATTCGCGAGACCGTCTCGCGCACCTGCCTGATCATCACGCTGTACGACCGCCCCGGCCTGCCCGCCTGCCCCGAGCACGAGCACGACACCCTCACGGAAGCCATTACCGCAGGCGATGCGGCACGCGCGCACGACCTGATGCGCGAGCACCTTGAGCACATCGAGCATTCGCTGGACCTGCATACCACGCCAACGTCGGCGCTGGATCTCGAATCGATTTTCAAGCGCGCATAAAAAAAAAACCGCGCCGTTGAGGAAAGCGCGGTTTCGAGAGGCCGGCGTGTGGTCAGCACGCTGGCTCAGGTGACCCGGATGCCGGATGCGTCGGCAACTCAAGCAACCTTTTTGGCTTGCGCCGTTTCTTCGAAGAATTGTTCGTCTTCCGTCGAGCCCTTGAGCGCCGTGGTGGACGCTTCGCGTTCGATAGTCTGCGTCACGGCATCGAAGTAGCCCGTGCCGACTTCGCGCTGATGCTTCACAGCAGTGAAACCCTTCTCCGCCGCCTTGAACTCGGCCTCCTGCAACTCGACAAAGGCGCTCATCTGGTTGCGGGCATAGCCGTAGGCCAGGTTGAACATCGAGTAGTTCAGCGCGTGGAAGCCGGCCAGCGTAATGAACTGGAACTTGTAGCCCATCGCACCGAGTTCCTTCTGGAATCGGGCAATCGTGACGTCGTCCAGGTTCTTCTTCCAGTTGAATGACGGCGAGCAGTTGTACGCCAGCATCTTGCCCGGGAACTTGGCGTGGATGGCCTGGGCGAATTTCTTGGCGTACTCCAGATCCGGCTTGCCAGTTTCGCACCACACGAGATCGGCGTATTCGGCGTAGGCCAGGCCACGCGAGATGGCTTGCTGCAGACCCGGCTTCGTGCGGTAAAAGCCCTCCACGGTACGCTCGCCGGTGCAGAACGGGCGGTCGTTATCATCCACGTCGGTGGTCAGCAGGTCAGCGGCTTCCGCATCGGTACGGGCGATCAGCACGGTCGGCACGCCCAGTACGTCGGCAGCCAAGCGAGCGGCAACCAGCTTGCTCACGGCTTCACGCGTGGGCACCAGCACTTTGCCGCCCATGTGACCGCACTTCTTCACGGCGGCAAGCTGATCTTCAAAGTGCACGCCTGCGGCGCCCGCCTCGATCATCGCCTTCATCAGTTCGAACGCGTTGAGCACGCCGCCGAAACCGGCTTCAGCATCCGCCACGATCGGGGCGAAGAAATCGATGTCGTCTTTGCCTTCCGACCATTGGATCTGGTCAGCGCGGGCGAACGTGTTGTTGATCTTCTTGACGACCTTGGGCACCGAGTCCACCGAGTACAGCGACTGGTCCGGGTACATCTCCCCGTTGCTGTTGGCGTCGCCCGCCACTTGCCAGCCCGACAGGTAGATGGCCTTCAGGCCGGCCTTGACCTGCTGCATGGCCTGGTTGCCCGTCAGCGCACCCAGCGCGTTGACGAATGGCTCGTTGTTGATCAGGTCCCACAGCTTTTCAGCACCGCGCTTGGCCAGCGTATGCTGGATCTGCAGCGAGCCGCGCAGGCGCACGACGTCTTCGGCGGTATAACCGCGCTTGACGCCCTTCCAACGCGGGTTGGTGTCCCATTCCTTCTGCAGTTGCTGCACTTGTTGTTCGCGCGTCGTCATCACACTCTCCTGCTTGATCGCATCCATCCAATAAGAATCGGGGTAACGCACTCACCGCTTGAAGCCAGCGGCCCTCCGCGGGCGCCCTCCCTGGGGCGCCGTTGGCTGACCAAAGTCATGTGTCTTATATAAGAGTGTAGAGAGGCGCGATGCAGCGCAACAAGGACAACCTCAATTCGTGGAAAATTTTTTATTCTTTTATTTTCAATAACTTATATTCAACGTTTCACGATACGGAAAGATTTTCCCCATCATGAAAGAGGGTGATGGTGCTCTGCGGTGCGGAGTTTTGTGGATCAAAAATGTCTTCCGCATTGTGAAAATTGGGAATCCGCTGGTAGTACCCGCGTCAATACGAATCGACGATCGCCCGACCACAGCATTCTTCGTAGCGCCGGGCCGTCGGCTTGGCGCGCCCGTCTCGGCCAAAGAGACCAAACCGGTGCTCACGGTTCGTTGGATCATCGCCGTCGTCGATCAGGTCGTACCACCAGACGCCTTTCATATAGGGGCGGGCTTTCGCCAGCGCCATAAACCGCTGCAGGTAGTCCGCCGCGTCGGCTTCGGTGTAGCCGCCTCGGTGGGTTGGCCAGCCCATTTCCGTTACGTACATGTCAATCGGCTTGCCATGCGCGTCGAGCATGAGACGGTGTATCTCGTCAACCCAAGCGATGGCCGCTTCCGGCGAATGCCCCCACAGTGGCTTGCCATAGTTGTACGGGTGGATGCTGATGCCATCGACAGCATCTGCGGCACCGGTACGCGCAAAGGCTTCAAACCAACGGGTATCCGAGTTCGTCGCGCCGCCGGCCAGAATGATGGCTTGCGGGTCGGCCGCGCGGATAGCCTGAGCCGTCACGCTTACCAGCTTTGCGTAGTCTTCAACGCTACCGACGGTGCGTGGCTTAGTGGTCGAGCCGAAGCCGATATTCCATTCGTTCCAGATTTCGTAGTAGCGCACCTTGCCCTTCATGCGGCGGGCAACCCAAGACGCATAGTGAGTGAAGCCCTCCCGGGCGGCATCGGTAGTCACCAGCCCACCCGGCTCGTACAGGTTGTTGCCATAGCCCAGCAGCAACAACGGCTGCCTCCCCGTGGCCGATGCCCACTCGATCATCTCGACGACACGCCCCAACGGTGCAGAGATCGCGTACTCGCCTTTGCGCTTTTCCAGCTCATTCCATGGCAGCGATGTGCGCCAAGAAGCCAACCGAGCCTCAACCAGGGCCGCCTTGATGGCCAGCAGATCCGCATCCTTGCGGATGGGGTGAATGCAGGCGCCTGCAATCGTTTCCGCCACCGCCCCGGAAGTGGCCAACGCCAGGGCGCAGGCCAACAACCACCGCATCAGACAGCGCATGAAGCGGGCTCCTTCTCGGTACGATCAAATTGAAAATCAGCAATCAACAGCAAGATGAACGGCAATACGCTGATCTTGTGTCGAAAGTACGAACCGTAGTCGGGCTCGAACAACGCGGAGACCATCGTGAACGCCAGTACCGCGCAGGCAGCGAACGACTGGACATTCTTTTCAGGCTGCCGAAACGCCGCGATCATCCGCCACGTCAGATACATCTGGAACAGCACGAACGGCGCATAGGTCGGCGAAATCAGTAGCAGGTTCAACGGTGCCAGCATCCAACCGAACGTAATCGCTCGATTGAGCAAGAAGCCAATGCCGCCCGCATCGTCAAAGGGATACACGATCCGGCTGGCGGAAACGCCCTCCAGATAGAGTGCCCGCCCTTTGCGGATTAGATCGAGCGGCAGGTGATCGTGAAACAGCACGACCATCAGCGCCGCAACGAGGTAGAGCGCGAGCAGCGCTTTCCCGCGTTTCAGCAGCAGCCATTGCACCGGCAACAGCACGGCGAAGGCCAAGTAATAGATGCGGAAATAGATGCCACAGACCACCAGAATGATCACGCACAGCACCAACAGCCCTCGAAACGAAAGCACCCCTGCCCGAAACAGTGCGAGCGCAAAGAGGGTCGGGACAAACAGGACCAGCTCTTTGGTGATGTTGAAGTAGAACGGCGCCAGCAAGACAACGCACGCCGCAAACACCAGCACATTGCGATAGTCGGCACGCAAGCGCCACTGCAATACCAATACCGCCATGCCGATATAAAACAAACCACCGAAAACGCCGTTGGCCAACAGCAAGTCGTCGGTATAGGCAACGCCGTAGCCATCGAGATCAATGCGGAGCGCTCGCATGCCCTCCAGCACCGGTGACAGCAGGTAGGCCGTCGATGCGAATGAGCTGCCGAACGGCTCCAGTGCGCCTTGGGTATGGAGGATCGTGAGGCCATCGACGTAGAGTTTGTCGTGCCACAGCAGCGGGATCACCGCAGCAAACGCCACTGATGCGACAAAGCACATCAGCAGCACGAGCACGCGGCTGGCCAGTGCCCTTGCGCTAGCGTCGACCATAAGCCCATCGTCCGTAGAACGTCTGCATGCGCGCCATTGCCTCACGCATGTCAAACCGTTCGCGCGCCACGTCGATGGCGGCGTCCGACATGCGCTGCCACGTGTCGCGATGGCTCAGGAGGTGCGCAACATGGCCGGCCATCAGACCCGCGTCATCGAGCGGCACCAAGTAGCCATTCCGGCCATGCTCGATCACGTCCCGAATGCCGTCAACATCAGTCCCCACCACGGGCACACCCAGGCAATTCGCTTCCGCCAGCACGTAGCCGAAACTCTCATACGCCGAGGTGAGTACCACGACGGCGGCCTTCGCCATCAGGCGCAGCAAGTCTTCGCGCGACATCCAGTCCGCAATCCGCAGCATGTCGGGTGTGACGCCCGCCTCCACCATCATGGCTTCCAGACGCCGCATGTCGTCTGGATAGTGCCCGACACCGATCAGGTGGAACACCGCATCGGTTGTGCCATGGAGCTGACGCACCACCTGCAGAAACATCGGCAGATTCTTCTGGTCACTCACACGCGCCACCATCAGCACGTCTTTGCGTACCTGGACAGCATCGATGCGGTGCAATTGCAGCACATCCACCTCAACCGCATTGAGCACGTGTGACACGCGTTGGGGCGGGCAACCAACATCGGTAATGGCCCGCACGTGCTCTGATGGCGACGTGCCCAGTGTGGCACTTCTGGCAAAACGGTCCAGCAGTTTCTCTGCCATCAGAAACACCTGTCGCACCAACCCGCGCTTGCCAAGATAGAAGTAGGCGTGCGGCGTGTAGACCATCCGCGTCTTGAGCCCAATGCAAGCAATGCGACCGAGCAGGCCCGCCTTGGAGCTATGCAGATGCACGATGTCCGGCGCCGCCGCCTTGACAGCACGCCGCAACGCCAGTGCCGCGCGCAGGTCGTGCGTGGGCGATAACGCACGCTGCATCGGCACGATGGTGACAGGTATCCGGTCGGCAGTGACTTGCTCGCTCAATGCACACGGCTGAGGCAACACAAATGCAAAGTGAAAACGGGTGGCGTCGTGATAGCTGGCGAGCAAGCGCAAATAGGTCTCGACCCCGCCAAGGCAGCCCGCCACGTGCATCACCTTGATGGGCGCTTCAGGCTGCCTAGGCTTGGTGGGCTCGGGCAGGCCCAAGTCGCGCGCGATCTGGTCCAGCACACGGTTTGCAGCGCCGGCATCCTTGTAGTGGTGATAGCGATCTCGCAACCTGAGCACGTTCTTGCTGGCCGCTTGTTTGGCAACGGCGTCATTGAAGATCGCGTCGATACGGTCGGTTGCCCCGGTCCAGTTGGTACTCCACTCTCCACCGGTGAATGTGGCATAGCTTTCATACAGACCGCGACTACGTTCGTAGCTCTCCAAATCCGGCGCCAGAAAGACGATGGGGCGTGCCAGCAGGCTGTAGTCGATCGCAATGGCCGAGTAATCCGTTACCAGCACGTCGAATGCATTCAGCGCTTGGTTGATGTCGTGCAACATGGAAGACGGCAGGAAGCGTATACGCTCGCAACGCGCCTCACCGGTAGCGCTCGGAATGCCGCACGGATGCGAGCGAACGACCAGCCACGCATCTACTGCTTCCAGCACGGCGTTCAAGCGAAGCATCTCGTGAGCATCCGGCAAATCCGGATCCGCATTGCCGTCGCGCCAGGTCGGAGCAAGGAGGACGAGTTGAGATGGCAGGTTTGTATCGCCCAAACATTTCCCGAGCAGCGCGCGCGCCTGTGCACGTCGGGACAATGGATCGCTATCGAGCAATACATCGCAGCGCGGATCGCCCGTCAGGCGAATCCGGTCGAGATCATGCCACCCCCACGCCGTACGAAACCGCTCGCTGACGATCAGGCTGGGCGATGGCAAACAACGGATCGACCGCGCCGATGCACGAAACATCATGCCCACGATCGATGCCATGAACCGACTGAGCATCGAGTGCCCGCCAACCTCGAGCGCATTGGGCGCGTCGAGGTGAATTCGCTTCAGGGGCGCGCCATGCCAAAGCTGCACGAGATACGTGCCGGGAACACATGCGCGGCACAGGTCCCCGTAGCCGTGTGTGACCACCCCCACGCCCGCCCGCAGCGTCAGCCAACGGGCACGCCACGACGTTTTCCGAACCACTTCCAGGCCGAGTTGCATGGCTTCGGCGTATTGATCGGCGTTCTGCGCGATCCACACGGCCCGCATGTGCGGGTATCGCTGCTGTGCGGTGCGCAGCAGCCGGAGCGAGCCGTCTCCGACGCCAGTCTGGCGCCCGAACACCCACAGCCATCGATCGCGCGGGAACACCACGGCAATCAACCCCATCACCACATACGCCGGCAACCGCAACAGCTTCGCGCCATTGGCACGTGCAAAAGTGAATGCCTTCACGCTTTCCCTTGTTTTGTATCCCGCCAGAAGCGGTAGCAGAACCCCAACACCACCAAGCACTGCGTGACGAGCATGCCAATCACTGCAGAGGCGGCCCCGTGTCGGCCCAGCAGCCACATCAGCGTCAGACCCACCGGAATCAGCGCGCCGGCATACACCAGAAACAGACCTCGCGTGTCCATGCGTGCGCGCATGGCAGCGCGGTAGATGGATGCGGCCACCCACAGCGGCGGCAGAAACGCGGCAAGCCTCAACACGTTGCCAAACGCCGCATAGCGCTCGCCGTACAGCACCTCAAGTGCCGTTGCACTGAAGGGCGCGATCAGCAGCCCGAGCACCAGCAACGCGATGAACATCAGCCCTGCCAGCCAGTGAATCCGCTGGGCGTAAGCCGTTGCGCCCTGGCTGCGTGCCAACTCCGCCAGCAGCGGCAGCAATGCGGTACAGGCCCCCACCAGCAGCGTGTTGACTGGCGCCACCAGATTGAGCACGGCACGCAGCCCACCCGCCTGCTCCGGTGTGCCCAGCAGCGGCAAAACGAACACGTACCCGTTGCTGTTAACCCAGATCAACAGCGCGGCTGGCAAGCTCCATGCGGCATAGCGCAAACTGGTGCGCGCAAAGGTTTTCAGTGGAGCCAACCCGCCCGCCCAGGGCCTTGCACAACACGACAGCAGCGGCACGGAGGCGACCGCCGCACCCGCCGCAATCGCCCACAAAGGTTGCATCGAGGGGCCCAATACCCGGTAGCCCAAATACGCCAGCGCCAACGTCACCACCCCATAGGCAAGCGTCATCGCCAGCACCATGAGAGGCCGTGCCGCGCGGTAGTAGTACGGCTTGGTCGACCAATACAGGCCACTGAACAGCAATGCCAGGAAGAACGACGGCTGCCGCAGCCAAGCTTGCGCCTCGTGCGCAAACCCACCCATGGCCCAAGCCGCCCCGGCAAACAACAAACACAGGCCCAGCGTCATGACGACGATGGGCGTCGCCTCGCCAAACGCCGTGGTGCCCGACTCAAGCGGCGCCACCGCATAAGACTCGGCAATCACGGCGGCATGCACCATGTTGGCCAGCACAATCACGGCATACGCAAAAGCAAAGGCCCCGAGCGCCGCCACACCGCCCTGCCGCGCCACGATCACGCCCAGCACAAAGTGGATGGCGGCGAGCAGCACCTGATCCATCGCACCGAGCAGCGCATGGTGGCTCCATTTGCGCCTAGCGGTGCTGGCCGTCGTACTCATCGATCAGGCCCGGCGGATCACTTCAATGATCTCCGTGGTGGAAATCGACGGCGTCCGCCCGAGGTAGACGACTTCGCACAGGTCATTGCAGAAATCGAACTTGCCAGCCCAGTCGTCGCCCATCACCAGCACGTCAGCCGCATGCTGAACGATGTAGTCACGCTTGAGCTCAAGTGACTCTTCGACAAAGACATCGGTCACATACCGCATGCTGCGGATGAGCGACAGCCGGTCGTTCTGGTTATAGACCGGGTAGCGGCTCTTTTTGGCGTAGTTGAGCGCATCGCTGGACACGCCCACGATCAGCGCATCGCCCAACTGGCTGGCACGCTCCAGCAGGCGCAGGTGGCCGACGTGCAATACGTCGAACGTGCCAAAGGTAATCACGCGCTTGGCGGGACGGTGCCCGCGCTCTTGCTGCTCTTGCTTCAAATGCATCTGTGATTCTCGTGTTCGGTGTCGGTACGCCCTTGCAGCTCAGGCTCAAACCGACGGGGTTGTGTTGGCCGCGGCGGTCTTGCCATAGCCGTCCATGCCGTAGCGCCCATAGCGGGTGCTTTGCAGGTCGTACTGCATGTCGTTGATCAGCACGCCATCGAGCGATGCCCCCACGCGGGCAAGACGGGCTTGCAGTTCGATCAGTTCGCCTTCACTGGTGTCGCCATAGCGGGCCACGGCCAGGATCGTTCCAGCGCAGCGGGCCAACGCCAGGGTGTCGGCAACCGGCAAGACCGGTGCACTGTCGATCAGCACGACGTCGTAGCGGCTGGCCATCTCTTCGATGCACCGCACGAAGCATGACGTTTGCTTCAGATCCACGGTCGTTGCCTGCTTGCGTGTTGACAGCAGCAAGTCAAGACCCGGCGTACCACTGGCGTGGATGACCTCGTCCACCGATGAATTGCCTTGCAGCAGCGAGGTGAGATCAGGCCACACCGGGTATGCAAAGCTGTTGTGCAATGTCCCCTTGCGCAGATCGGCGTCGATCAGCAGGACGCGCAGGCCAGACGTGGCCAGAACGACTGCCAGATTGGTCGACACAAACGACTTGCCCACGCCCGGCGTCGCGCCGGTGATCAATACGACGCGATTGCGTGCCTCCAGCAGGCGTATCTGCAGCCCCATACGCAAGTTCTGGAGGCTTTCAACGACGGCATCCTGTGCATCGCTGATCGCCAACGGCAGACGTACATCGCCTTCAGAAACCTGGGCTCGCCGGGTCAACCGATCCCGGCGCTTCTGCGCCTTGCTTTGCGGGATGACGGCATACACCACCGTACCCAGCAGTTCTTCCACGTGCCCAGGCTGCGTCACGGGTTGGCGCCCCAAGCCGCGCAGCAGCGCCACGCACAGACCCAACACGGCACCCAGCAGCGCGGCGCCCAGCAGCACCAGCACGCGACGCGGCTTGATAGGTGTCTCAGCAGGTTCGGCGTTGTCCAGCAGGCGAACGTTAGCCACCTTGCCGGCCTTCGTTATACGCAGTTGCTGGATGCTGTTGAGCATGGCGGTATAGAGCTCGCTGTTAACGCGCACGTCGCGGGTCAGGCGGATTACGGCCTGCTCATTGGCCGGCAGCGTGTCGAGCTTCTTGCGCAACTGCTTCATTTCACCTTGCAGCTGCGCGGCCTGGGCATCCAGCGCCACCACGTTCGGGTGCGCGGCAGTGTTGTGCACCAGTTGCGCCTGCCGTTCCTGCAAGAGCTGACTGATGCGCCCCTGCAAGGTCACGGATTCCGTCAGCATCAGCTTGCCCTGCTCACTCAAATCCGTCGCGTCGGACTTGCGTCGAAACTGCAGCAGTGCATCTTCCGAGCTTTCCAGCTGGCGTTTGAGCTCCGGCAATTGGCGCTCCAGGAAGGCCAGCGAGCTTTCCGCCTCGACCGCGCGCCGCTCGCTGTTCTGCTGCAGATACACCTGCCCCATCGCTTGCAGAAACGCCGCGATGCGATGCGCACGCGCCCCTTCCAGCGTGACCGAAATGACGCTGCTCTGCTTGCCCTTCTGGAAGATCACCAGTCGACGCTGCAGCTCGGCAATCGTGTCCTGGCGAGAAAAGCTACGCACCACGAACTTCGCCCCCGACCGCGCATGCACAGCCCGGACCACCAGCGTGATACCGCCTTCTGATGACGTCATCGAGATCGGATCGCCGATCCGGCCCTCGCGGCTCCCAGCATCAGCGGGGCCATCGACGCGTACGCGCTCCCCCTCCAGCAAGGTGATAACGAATGGCTTGCCGACCATCGCCGGCGGCACGCTCAACCGATCCACCGCGATGGATTCATTGCCCCACGTATAGCCGCCGAAGCCCAGCAGACCCGGCGTAGACAGCGTGTCGCTGCCGCGCGCGAGCATGCTGCCCAGCAACGGCAAGCGCTGCGGCTCGGCATCGATGTCGTAGTGGACACGGTCGACCGCTGCGCCAATCACCATGCGCGAGCGCAGCACCTCCATTTCGGTATCGCCGGACGATTTCACCTCCAGCGCGGAAGACAGCGCCCCCATCAGGCCTTGCGCCGCGCCGCCCCCGCCCTCCTCCACTTCAATCAGCAGGTCGGACCGATAGATGGGCGTGGCCACCCACGCATACAGCGCGCCGACAAGTGCCACGGCAGCAAGCGTGCCGACGATCCAGCGCACCTCGCGTCGCAGGAGGTCCAGGAGATCAAGAAAATGCAGCGTTCGCTCGGCGATACGGCGACGTTGTTGCGACAGGATGGCGCTCATCGTTGGATGCCCCGATTCGGTTTGGCCAGCATCCGGATACGGGATTGCCAGCGATCGACGGCCAGGGCCATCTGATGAAAACACTCCACGAACACGTGCTCAGGCCGGCCGAACGGGTCAGGCACCGGGTGATCGTCAAGGGTGAAGACTTTTCCACCGGCGTTAGGAAAGCGCCGGATGATCTCGGACCGCTGTGAACGGTCCATCGTCAGGATCAGGTCGAACTGTGCGCACAGCGGTGCCGTCAGCAAGCGCGATCGGTGCGCGTCGATGTCCATGCCGTGGCGATGCATCACCTCGACGGCATGCTCATCGGCCGGCAGCCCACCTGGCGCGTGCGTGCCTGCAGATTCCACTGTGACGGACAAGGCCGGCCCAGCCGCCAACGCACGCCGCAACAACTCCTCGGCCATCGGGCTACGGCACACGTTGCCAACACAGACCACAAGTACGCTGTGCATCAGTTGCCGCTCGCAGCGCGTTGGGTGTTGTAAAGCGATTGCGAAGTCGGCAGCAGAAGGCTGACCACGCGGTTCCACTTCATCAGGCCCGCCGCTTCTACATAGACGAGATCATTGGGCTGCAACGCAAAGCGCGCGGCCATGGCCAGGCCGGTGGGCGATTTCGCATCGAGCTTGAACACTTGCGGGGTTCCATCGGCCTGTGGCCGGACCACATACACGCCGCTGGGTTGACTGGTGTTGGCATTGACGGAACCTGCAGCAGCAATGGCCTGCGCAAGAGAGAGGCGGCCGTCCTGCATGGGCACCGCCTGCGCCCGCCCGACCTCCCCCG
Organism: Ralstonia flaminis; assembly: GCF_958415495.1. Lineage (NCBI taxonomy): Bacteria > Pseudomonadati > Pseudomonadota > Betaproteobacteria > Burkholderiales > Burkholderiaceae > Ralstonia > Ralstonia flaminis. The sequence continues at coordinate 185,467 of NZ_CATZLL010000004.1, forward strand.
CCACGAAAACGGGGTTGTCCGCGCGCGCAACAACACGCACCGTATCGTTAGCACGCAGATAGAGCGTCTCGGCACGTTTGCCGACGGCGGCCATGGCCGGCAGGTCGACACGCACGGTCCGCCCTTCGCGCGACACCAGCACGCGGCTGGCATCGCCGTCGGGCAGCACGCCGCCGGCTTCAGCCAACGCATGCGCCAGCGTCATCGGCACATTCGTCACTGGCTTGGCGCCCGGATTCTTGACTGCGCCGTCTACAAAGACCTGCTGGCTCCGATACGCCGCTACAGAAACGGCCAGCTTTGGATCGCGCACATAGCGTGCGATGGCCGCAGTGAGACGGCGCTGCGCATCACCGATCGTGAGGCCCGCCAACCGCACCGCACCAAGGTAGGGATAGACGATGTCGCCGTCCTCGCCCACCGTGAATACCGGAGCATCGCCATTGCCCGCGCGCGCAGCCACCGTGCCCTGCATGCCGAGTTCGGGGTGATTCCATACCTGGATGGACAGCACATCCGCAGCGCCAATGCGGTACGCGCGCTCAGGCGTGCCCAGCAGCGCGACGGCCGCATTCACGCTGGTCAAGTCATCACCTGCGCCTTGCGCGGCAAGCAGTGCCGGCGTGATGGCGGTCACTGGTGGCATGTTCTCGTTCGCCTGGAAGTGCATGCCAGGCACGATGCTGCAACCAGCAAGCGCGGCGAGCACGAGCACGGCTGTGCAAGCGCACGCGCGACGCACACGTGCAGGGAGCAATGAGGAATGAGTTCGCATGAGCGTCTGCCGATCAGTAAGCGTTCCGCCCGCTGAACCCTTTGAAAACCGTCATCCAGACGATCTTGAGGTCCAGCCAGAACGACCAGTTTTGGATGTAGAAGAGGTCCAGCGACACGCGCTTGGCCATCGATTCGATGCGCGCCGTCTCGCCCCGGCAACCGTTGACCTGGGCCAGGCCGGTAATGCCCGGCTTGATGCGATACCGGTACATGTAGCCGTCCACCAGGCGCATGTAGTAGTCGTCGTGCTCCAACGCGTGCGGGCGTGGCCCCACCACCGACATCTGGCCCAGCAATACGTTGATGAACTGGGGCAACTCGTCCAGGCTCGATTTGCGCAGCAGCCGACCGATCGGCGTGACACGGGGGTCGCCCTGTCTTGCCTGCGTCAGCGTGCCGGCCTCTTCAACATGCACGCGCATCGACCGGAACTTGAGGATCGTGAACTCGCGCCCGTCTGCCCCCATGCGCCGCTGGCGGAAGAACACCGGCCCCGCTGACGTACCCTTGACCAGCAGCGCAATCGCCACCAGCAGTGGCAGCAACCCAACGAGTGCCGCGAGCGCAAAAAGGCGATCAAACACGGGCTTGGCCCACGCCAGACTCACGTCACGTGACGATGCCACCAGGTTGATGACGGGCATCCCACCCAGCATGGATGCGTCCGGATTGAACAGAGGCAAGTCGCTCGTGACAGGGAATAGGCGCACGTCGACAAAGTGATGCTGCATCGCGCGCAGGTAGCGCTGGATTTCCTCCTCCTGTGAGGGCGGGAGCGCGAGCCATAGCTCATCAAACTGCTGGTCGGCTGCCCACTCGATGACGTCCTGCATCGACGCCAGCCTGTGCACAGCGGCATCCGCCTGCTCCGCTGCGTTGTTCGGGTCAAGCTGCCCCACAACGATGTACGCGTCGTTCTGCACGCGCTCCATCAGACGTTGCGTTTGTTCGCCCCCCCCAACGATCACCACACGACGGATCACCACATGAACGCGACCCTTGATTCGCCAGAACATTTCGCTGAACACGCGCGACGCCAGCATCGAGGCGATCGAAGCCAAGGTCCACGCCGCCACCCAGGGCGTGAGCACGAGCACCGGCATATGCGCCGCGAGAAACAGGTGGACAATCAGGCCATGCGTCAGCAGCCAGACGATCAGAAATCTCGGAATGCTGCGCAGCGGCCGGCTCTGGAAACGCTTGCCATACACGCCGCTGATTGCTAGACCCGCCAGCACAAGACAGCCGGCCAAAACGCTCGCAAGAATTTCCGTACGCGACCAGTCGATAGGGCCGCCCAACTGCATTTCATGCGCGACAACGGCACCAAACACCATGCCCAATCCATCTGCCAAAACACGAAGTGCAGCCACGGCCGCGCTTGTCCTCGGCGAAGGTGTCAATCCAATCATTCACATCCCCAAAAAACCCACGCACGTGGGCAATACCCATGCAGGTCAACGGCAGCCTGCATTGGTGTTCTTTCTTATCGGTGCAACCGATGCCCACCACATCGCACGCAAACGCAGTGCAAGCAGGCGCAGAGCGCTGGCTGCGCGTAATACCGCAGACACCGCAGTGCTCATGAAGAAGGCCGATATTGGCCGTCCCGCAGACATCACCGTGAGGTGATCAAGGCGTGACACCGTCGCGCCCGCGCAGCCCGCGAGTGCGACAAATCGATACGATTCCCAGGGAGAATTCCTAATCTGCGGAGCGATCTTAGGAGAGCGCCTTAGGGCGACATATCAGAGCTGTCTTAAATAAAGAAGGCGTTTTTCTGCCGCCCCCCCCCAGAGTTGCCTGACGTATGTCGCCCTGACCCGACCGATTTGTGTGAACAAAAGAAAAACGCCGCGAGCGCGGCGTTCTGACAACCCTGGTGAGAAGCGTGGAGCTTCAGCCGCGCGCCAGCCGATGCGCGACCCAGTCCCCGCCCGTAATAACGTGCCGCCCGGCAATGTGCGCCGGGCTGACTGGATAGACGATGCACTCGATGGGCTCGCTGCCCAGCATCACGGCGTGGTTCTCGCGCAGGAAGAGTGCGTCGCCACCTGGGTACACCTCTTCGATCTCGTCGAGCACCGGCACGAGCGCGGCATCGATGCGATAGACATCACCACGTACGGCAGTGCCGGTCGGGTCCAGCACCAGGCCTGGGTATGCGCCAAAGTCATACAGGCGACCGTGCAACATTGCGGTGCCCAACAACTCCGGTTCGGGAATGCCGCGCTTGGCTGCGGCCACGCGCAGGTCATTGGCCTCGCCAGCGCGCAGTGTGCCGTAGACGAACACGTGAATGGCGTTGATCGGGCTCATACGAGTTTGTCCTGCGAAACCAGCACGCCGTCTTCATCGGCATAGATCCATTCACCGGACTGAATATAGGCGCCCGGCATCTGCACCCCCACCTCGCGCTGGCCGACGTTCTTCTTGATGCTCTTGCGCGGGTGCACTGCGAGCGCATGAATGCCGACGTTGCATTCGATCAACTCGCGCGTATCGCGCACGCAGCCGTTGAGCAGGATACCTTCCCACCCGTTCTCCTCGGCCAGCTTGCCGAGGTTGCCGCCCACCAGCGCGCAGCGCAACGAGCCCCCGCCATCGATCACGAGCACGCGCCCCGCTCCCTGCTCTTCCAGCGCGGCACGCACCAGGCCGTTGTCTTCAAACACCTTGAGCGTGGAAGCCGGGCCGGCAAACGCGGCACGCTTGCCGAAGCTGCGGAACACCGGCGTGAGCACACGCAGGCTTCCGTAAACAAGTTTGTCTTCGTGCAGATCGCACAGATCAGTGACTGGGGTCATCGTCATGGCAGTGGCGAAGGGTTGAGCGTTGATAGAAGGAAATTAGCTGCGTGACTGTGCTCGCAGCGAATCGATGGTCGCACGCGGGCTGATGATGTTCGGATCGGTCTGCACCTCGATGATCGAGGCAACGGGGGCAACCAACGCAGCCTCAATGACCGACTGGAAGCCCTCGAGCGAGCGTACCGTATGCCCCTCGGCGCCGTAGGCGCGGGCCAGTGCCGCAAAGTCGGGGTTGCGCAGTTCGGTGCCGCTCACGTGCTCAGGGTACTCGCGCTCCTGATGCATGCGAATGGTGCCGTACATGTTGTTGTTGACCACGATGAAGATGACCGGCGCGTTGTATTGCATGGCGGTGGCCAGTTCCTGGCCGTTCATCAGAAAGCAGCCATCGCCCGCCATGCAAATGACGGGGGTGTCGGGGCAGAGGATCTTGGCGGCCACAGCAGCCGGTGCGCCGTAGCCCATGGCCCCACTGGTCGGTGCCAGTTGCGTGCGCGAGCCCGAGGCCAGCGCGCCATACTGATAGAAGCGATGCAGCCACGTGGCGTAGTTGCCAGCACCGTTGGTCAGAATGCTGTTGTGCGGCAGGCGCTCACGCAGCCATTGCATTGCGCGGGCCATGTCGATGCCTTGCCCGGTGAACGGCGGCGGCACGATGTTGACAAGGTAGTCGGCATGGGCGGCTTCGGTCCAGGCGGACCAGCGTGGCGTGGCGTCTGGCGAGATGCCTTCCAGCGCTTCAGCCATCGCGGGCATCGACGCATGGATCATCAGGTGTGCCTGATAAACGCGCCCCAGTTCTTCCGCGCCCGCATGTACGTGGATGAGCGTCTGCTTCGGGCGCGGCACGTCGAACAGCGTGTAGCCGGAGGTTGTCATCTCACCCAGGCGCGGGCCGATGGCGAGCACCACATCAGCCTCTTTCACGCGTGCAGCGAGCTTCGGGTTGATGGCGATACCGACATCGCCCGCGTAATTCGGGTGGCGGTTGTCAAACAGATCCTGTCGACGAAACACGCAGCCGGCGGGCAGATTCCAGCGCTCGGCAAACGCCTGCATGCGGGCGGCGGCCTGCGGTGTCCAGTCAGAGCCGCCCAGCAGCAACAGCGGGCGCTCTGCGTTCTGTAGCAGCCCCTTCAGTTGCGCGAGGTCATGCGGGCCGGGCCAGGCCATGGCGCGCGCTTTCGTCGCCACATCGGGCGGCACGTCGGCCACGGTGGCGACTTCGGTCAGCATGTCTTCGGGCAACGCCAGCACCACGGGGCCGGGCCGGCCTGCGGTGGCGGTTTGGAATGCGCGCGCGATGTATTCGGGGATGCGCTCCACGCTGTCGATCTGCGCAACCCACTTGGCCATCTGGCCGAACATGCGGCGGTAGTCGATTTCCTGAAATGCTTCGCGGTCGACAAAATCGCGGCCGACCTGGCCGATGAACAGAATCATCGGCGTGGAATCCTGAAACGCGGTGTGCACGCCGATGCTGGCGTTGGTGGCGCCGGGGCCCCGCGTACAGAAGACGATGCCGGGGCGACCGGTCAATTTGCCGTAGGCGTCGGCCATGTTGGCGGCGCCGCCTTCCTGCCGGCAGATGATGAAGCGCGCGCGGTCGCGGCGCTGATAGAAGCCCTCGAGCACCGACAGGTAGCTCTCACCGGGCACGCCAAAGGCGATGTCGACACCGTGGCCGACCAACGCATCGACGAGAATCTGCCCACCGTGACGGGGTTGGCCTACAACTGCTGTTTCCATGGCAGGTAGTCTCGCGCTTGATTCATTGACGACACAACGGATCATAGCGGAAGGCGATGCGAGCGCACCGCCCGATGCGCCAGCCTAGCGTGTTGCCGATGGAACAGCTGCGGGCGCCGGCTGGAGCCGAACTTTCTCCTCTGCACTGGCAGGAGCGGCCTCCGTGCGACTACCAACGCTTGCTGTCGTCGATCTCCTCCCGCTGCTACCGCTTTGATTTTCGGTCACCTGCTGGCTAGCAACAGGAACATCCGTGCTCTCCAACAGCATGTAGCGATAGGCAAACGTCACAGGCTCTTTGAACCGCGTATCGAGCGCCAACTGGGAGTCACTCGCGTATGAGATCGATGCCGTTGCACCTGGAAAATCCGGTGCGACCTGTTGGTCGATCGTAAATGCCTGCCGCAGTGCGTTGACCAACTCCGTCGTCGACTCCGACAGAGACTTGCCGTTCTGCACCAGAATCGGCCCCTGCGCCGCCGGGGCGCTGGCAGCAGGTGCACTGGCTCCGGCCGGGGCGCTGGCAGTTTTTACGGCCAACGCGGCTCCGTCACCACCCGTACCGCCGTTCTCAGTCGGCAAATCCACGCCAAACAACTTGCCGAGCGTCTTGGTCACAAGAGCACGGCGAGAATCCGTTGGCAACATCAGCGCCGCTTTCGCGCCGGCCTCAGTCCCTGCGGAAAACTCCATATCGACGCGAATGGCATACGCAGCAATCACCTCGCTGATCACGACCAGCGACGCCGATTTCGACTGACAGCCCTTGGCCAGTTCACGGGCGACGGCGACATTGTCTTGACTGTTGGCATTGCCGCTCTTGACCAATGCACGCAGGTCGTTTTGCGGCAACCCGTAGGAAATCGCCGCCGGCACAGACATGGAGACCGACTTCAACGACTGCGATGCAATGCCGAGGCTCGCCAGAAACGCACCACCTGGGACGGTCGCGCCAAACTGACCACCGGCCACCCGCACAGAACCCATGTCGGGCAAGGCCACCGCCATCTGCCGCACGTCGGCTTGTAGTACCGCGGGCGTGCTCGCCGCCAGGGCATGTGCTGCAGGCGTGCTGGCTGCCGCGGGCGTGCTGGCAGGTGCGGCCGCTTGGACACCCGATGCCGGATCAATCGGCCGTTGTGGCAACGTCACTGATTTTTTGTAGTTCTTATGCAGCGTCTCGCGAATATCCAGCCGGGCAATGAGCGTAGGCAACGCGTCTTTGGTCAACGCGTTGTTGACAGTGCCATCCAACGGGTTGTTGCAGATCGCATAGACATCGCCAACCTGAAAATCCTGCCGCGCTGGCCAAACCGCGATGTAGTTGTATTGCCGAACGGTCTTGACCCACTCCTCAGGCAACGTGGTCATGTCGTTACAGGCGCAAAGCAATGCGCCCCCAAGCACAGCTATGCGTCCCCAGCGCCTTCCGATTGCCATATCCCCCCCAATGCGGCACGTTGATCGCACCTGCGTTGACGAGCATTTAGACAATGGCACGCGAGGGCGTCAATCCCCACACCGGACGTAACTCTTTCGAGGCAAATCGAAAGCTGTGTGTCGGGCAACCGAAAGCACTACATCTGCCTGAACAGATGCGCGTACTGCCGCGCCACCGGCAGCGTCTCCGCCCGCCCGCGTATCTTCAGGCCCAATCGGCCGAGTGACAGGTGCACGGCGCTTGACACATGCGCCACGTTGACCACCGTGCCACGGTGCACCTGCCAGAAGTGCTCCGGATCGAGCTGGGCCAGCAACTCACGCAGGCTCATGCGGATGAGCGATTCACCGCTGCTGGCGACCACGTTGACGTACTTGTCGGTCGCTTCCAGATACAGTACATCATCCACTGGGATGAAGCGCACCTCTTGCCCGACCAGCGCCTTGATGAAGCGCAGATAGCCGCCCTGTGGCGTTACGCGCGTCTGCGCGGCACCTTGCAAGCCAGCAAGACGTTCGACGAGTTCAGCCAGCGTCTGTGCCGGGTCTGCGGCGCCGTTGCTGCTGGGGCGCACAGTCAGTCGATGCTTCAGGCGCTTGACCGTCTCGGCCAGGCGCTCGGTCTGTACGGGCTTGAGCACGTAGTCGACAGCGGCCTGCTCGAAGGCATCCAACGCAAACTGATCGTAGGCGGTGACGAACACCACCAGTGGGCGGTCCTCCCGATCCGACAGCTCACGCGCCACGTCGATGCCGGAGAGCCCCGGCATGCGGATGTCGAGAAAGACAACGTCCGGCCCCTGCCCGGCCTGCGTATCGTCAATCACGTCCAGCACGGATTGCCCGTCGTGCACAGCCGGCAGCAGCGTGGCCTCGGGCCACAGCGCAGCCAGTTCGGCGACCAGGTTATCGGCCAGCGCCGGTTCGTCGTCGGCGATCAGCAGGCGGGGGGAAGACGGCATCGATCAGGTTCCGGCGGGTGCGCGCGAAGACAGCGCTGGGTTGGCGGCGGGGCGTGAGGACTGGGAAAAACGGCAGCGCCATTCAGGTGCATTGGCCTGGACGGGCGTGCCGGCTGTTTCGCGTGCAAGCGGCAACTCAACGATGATCGTCACGCCATGCGGCACGGTTTCAGTAATCGTCAGCCGCGCGTCACCATCAAACAGGCGCGCCAGCCGTTCACGCACATGCGTGAGGCCCAGCCCCGAGCCCTTGCCGCCATCGTTGCCGAAGCCGACGCCGGTATCGCGCACTTGCAGCACGAGATGCTCGCCATCGCGTCGGGCTGAGAGCGCAATCTCCCCGCCTTCGCGTGCCGGTTCAATGCCGTGCACGACGGCGTTCTCCACCAGCGGCTGGATCAACATGGGCGGGATGACGATGTTTGCGATGGCATCGTCCAGCGTCAGCGAAAACCGAAGGCGGTTGCCGAAACGCAGCGCCTGAATGTCGAGATACGCGCGGAGTAGCGCGAACTCCTGCGCCAGCGTGCATTGCTCGGCGCGGGCATGTGACAGCGACGTACGCAAGAAGCCAATCAGGTGCTGCAGCAAGCGCCGCGCGCCAACCGGATCCCGTGCGATCAGCACATCCACATGGGCGAGCACGTTGAACAGGAAATGCGGCTCGATCTGTGCCTGCAGCGCCATGAGCTGCGCACGCACGACCTGCTTCTCGGCCTCTTCACGGTCCAGCGCATCGAGCGCGGCCTGACGCTCCAGCGCGACCAACTTGCCGCGCGACCAGTAGTAGTAGGTTGCCCCCAGCGCGGCCAGCATCGTGATGATGAAGCTCATGCGCAGACTATCGGCACGCCACGGCATGGGGATCGGCGCATTCATGCAGAGAATCATGCGTGCCACCCATTGCCCGAACGGCACGCCAATCACCACCGCGCCGACCACAATCCACGGAAAGAACTTCTTGCTGGGCGGCCCATCGCCCCAAAACACGTGGCGCGGAATGCCAATCAATGTGAACACCGCCAGACCGATCGACTGGCTGAAAACAAAGTCCTGCCAGAACGTCTCTTCCGGGCGGATGCCGAACGCCAGCACCGTCGCGATCAACGTATTGATGACGATGATGACGGCGTAACGAATCAGCCAGCGCCGCACAAAGCGCAGGCAGTCGACAAGCGAAGGAAGCGACACATTGGCGAGCATGCGGGCGATCTTACCGGAGGGTTCTCCGGCGTTGAAGCTTGGGGTTTCCCGCATCACTGGCGGCCGGATTGCGATTGTCCGGCCTGCGGCTTCAAGCGGGCGAGCTCCTGATCGACCATGCGCTGGTAGCCATTGCCCATGCTCCAGGCCAGGCTCAGGCCGTGCGCGGCCAGCCCCACTCCCCAGCCCAGCAGCGGCCAGACGAACCAGAACTGCCCGCGTGAGAGCGCAATCGCCGCCAGCACGGCGTTCACCGCCAGGAACGACAGCAGGTGGATGCGGAACCCCATGCGTGCGCCGGCGCGGTGGCGGGCGCGGCGCAGCAGGGCATCGTCAGATTCAGGGGAGGCGTTGTAGGGGACGGCGGACATGGCGGTCTCTGGTGGAACCGAAGATGTCCGCAGTATAGGAATGACGCCTCGGCAGGCGCCATTGGCGTGTGACGAATGGCGGAATTGGAGGGGTGAACGGCTGCCACCCCGCGCCGCTGGTGTGGCGCCTACGCCGCCAGCGCCTCCCGCACGCCCTGCGTAACCACCGTAGAAGCCACTGCTTCCGCCACCGTCTCGCGCGACAAGTGCGGGGCGAACATGCCGATGAAGTCGTGCGCATAGCCGCGCAGGTACGCACCACGCCGCACCGCCACACGCGTGGTGTTCGGCTCGAACAGATGGTCGGCGCCAATGCAGACGAGGTTGTCGTCCTTGCGGCCGTCATACGCCATCGACGCGATGATGCCCACGCCCACATCCAGCGCGACGTAGGTCTTGATCACGTCCGCATCCATGGCCGTCAGCACGATCTCGGGGTGCAGGCCGGCGCCGGCAAATGCAGCATCGATGTTGCGGCGGCCCGTAAAGCCGGCGTCGTAGGTGATGAGCGGATACTGCGCCACATCTTCGAGCGTGGGCAGCGGATTCTTGGTCAGCGGATGGTCCGGGCTGACCACTAGCACGTGGCGCCAGCGGTAGGCCTCGAACGAGGTCAGCCCCGGTTCATTGGCCACAGCCTCGGTAGCGATGCCGATGTCGGCCTGCCCTGTCAGCAGCAGTTCGACGATGTGCGAAGGCGATGCCTCCTGCAGTGCCAGCGTGACGTGCGGGTATTCCTTGCGGAACGACTGCACGACCTTCGGCAACGCATAGCGCGCCTGCGTGTGCGTGGTCGCCACGGTCAGGCGGCCGGACTGGCGGCCGGAGAACTCCTCACCGGCTTGGCGCAGGTTTTCGGCTTCGAGCAGCAGGCGCTCGACAATGCGGACGATCTCGCGGCCCGGCTCGGTCAGGCCGGTCAGGCGCTTGCCGTAGCGCTCGAAAATCTCCACGCCAAGCTCGTCCTCCAGCTCGCGGATCTGCCGCGACACGCCCGGCTGCGACGTATAGAGCGCGTTGGCGACTTCGGTCAGGTTGAACTGGCGGCGCACCGCCTCGCGGATGGAACGCAGTTGCTGAAAGTTCATGCTCGTGTCCTCTCGAATGGTTGTCGTCGGAGCGGCGGATTGGTGAGGGGTTAAGCGGCGGCTTGCACGGTTGACTGTGCGCCGCCCTGTGCAAACACGCGAATGGCACGCGGGCGCACCACCAGCGTTTCGCCTTCGCGGAAGCGCTCGGCGCGGAAGCGTTCGATGGGCAGGGAGACTTCGATGATGTCGTCGGTATCCGAGCGCTCCAGCTCCAGCTGGGCGACGGCACCCAGCGTGAGCGCGCGGCGCAGCGTCACGGGGATGCCCTCGGCGCCAGGCGCGTAGCGCTCGAGGTCAATCTCGTGCGGGCGGACAAACGCCACCGCTTGATCGGCACGCGACGAATCCACGCCACCCGACGTCACCGTGATGGACGAATCGCCTACGTGCAGCACGCTGCCGCCCTCGCCTTCTTCCAGGCGGCCGTGGAACAGGTTCACGTTGCCGAGGAAGCCGTAGACGAACGGCGTGGCCGGCGTGTTGTAGACGGCATCGGGGCTGCCGACCTGCTCCACCTGGCCGCGGTTCATCAGCACCACGTTGTCGGCCACTTCCAGCGCCTCTTCCTGATCATGCGTGACGAACAGGCTGGTGACATGCAGATCGTCGTGCAGGCGGCGCAGCCAGCGGCGCAGCTCCTTGCGCACCTTGGCATCGAGCGCGCCGAACGGCTCGTCGAGCAACAGCACGCGCGGCTCCACAGCCAGTGCACGTGCCAACGCGATGCGCTGACGCTGCCCGCCCGACAGTTGCGGCGGGTAGCGATCGGCCAGCCAGTCCAGTTGCACCAGCTCCAGCAGCTCTTTCACCTTCGCACGGATTTGCGCCTCGCCGGGCCGCTGCGAACGCGGTTTCACGCGCAGGCCGAAGGCCACGTTCTCGAACACCGTCATGTGCTTGAACAGCGCGTAGTGCTGGAACACGAAGCCCACCTGACGCTCGCGCACATGCTGATCCGATGCATCTTCACCGTTCAGATGGATGCTGCCCGAATCCGCATGCTCCAGCCCCGCGATGATGCGCAGCAGCGTGGTCTTGCCGCAGCCCGACGGCCCCAGCAGCGCGGTCAGCTCGCCTTGCTTGAAATCGAGCGAGACATCGTTGAGGGCGATGAAATTGCCAAAGCGCTTGGTGATGTGTTGAACCTGGATGCTCATGCTGCGCTCCCTTCGAGCGGAGATTGCACGGAGACGTGCGGGTGCGGAATCTGCGAAATGGATGTCTGTTGTTGTGCGGCGCGATGCCCCGGGCCTTCGCCCACGCCGGCATCTGCGTCGGCCAGTTCGCGGCGGCTGCGCCATTCGACCAGTGTCTTGAGGCCGAGCGTCACCAGTGCCAGCAGCGTCAGCAGCGAGGCCACGGCAAACGCCGCCGCGAAGTTGTATTCGTTGTAGAGGATCTCGACGTGCAACGGCATCGTGTTGGTCAGCCCGCGAATGTGGCCCGACACCACCGACACCGCGCCAAACTCGCCCATCGCCCGTGCATTGCAGAGGATCACGCCGTACAACAGACCCCACTTGATGTTAGGCAGCGTCACACGAAAGAACGTCTGCCAGCCCGACGCACCCAGCACGATGGCGGCCTCTTCTTCTTCGCTGCCCTGCGCCTGCATGAGCGGAATCAACTCACGCGCCACAAACGGGAAAGTGACGAACACGGTGGCCAGCACGATGCCCGGTACGGCAAAGATGACCTTGAAGTCGTGGTCAGACAGGTACGGCCCGAACCAGCCTTGCGCGCCGAACAGCAGCACATAGATCAGACCAGCGATGACGGGCGATACCGAGAACGGCAGGTCGATCAGCGTGAGCAGTACGTTCTTGCCACGGAACTCGAACTTGGCAATGGCCCATGCCGCCGCCACGCCAAACACGACGTTGAGCGGCACGGCAATCGCCGCGACCGTCAGCGTCAGATAAATCGCCGACAGCGCATCGGGTTCGATCAGCGCGTCGAGATAGACGTCCACACCTTTCTTGAACGCCTCGTAGAACACGCTCGCCAGCGGCACGAACAGGAACAGCGCAAGAAACACGAACGACACGATGATCAGCGTCGCACGCACCCAGGCGGATTCCGCCGTGGCACCACGCCGTGCGGCAGCCGGTGCCGGGCCTTGTTGACGGGAAACAGTACCGGCCATGTCAGGCTCCTGCCGCGCTGGTGGCGCCTGCAATGTTCTGGGTTTCGGGGGCACGCTCGATGGTGTCACTGCGATTGCCACGGCGGCGCGTCCAGGCTTGCAGCAGGTTGATCACCAGCAGCAGCGTGAACGAGATGCCGAGCATGACGACGGCGATGGCCGTGGCGCCCGCATAGTCAAACTGTTCGAGCTTGGAATAGATCATCAGCGGCGTGATCTCGGAGATCATCGGCATGTTGCCGGCGATGAAGATGACCGAGCCGTATTCCCCCGTGGCGCGGGCAAAAGACAGCGCAAAACCGGTCAGCAGCGCGGGCAGCAAGGTCGGCAGGATCACCCGCGTGAAAGTCTGCCAGCGCGTGGCGCCCAGGCTGGCGGCAGCCTCTTCCAACTCGGTCTCCAGATCTTCGAGCACCGGCTGCACCGTGCGCACCACAAACGGCAGCCCGATGAACGTGAGCGCCACCACGATGCCCAGCGGCGTGAATGCCACCTTCAGCCCCAGCGGCTCCAGGCGCGAGCCGATCCAGCCGTTCGGCGCATACAGCGCGGTGAGCGCGATGCCCGCCACCGCAGTCGGCAGCGCAAACGGCAGGTCGACCAGGGCATCAATCACCTGCTTGCCCGGAAAGCGATAGCGCACCAGCACCCAGGCGACGATCAGCCCGAATACGAGGTTGACCACCGCTGCAATCAACGACGCACCAAACGTCAGCTTGTACGACGCCACCACACGCGGCGCGGTGACGGTGGTCCAGAACGCATCCCACGTCATGGTGAACGTCTTGAGGACGGTCGCCGACAGCGGGATCAGGACGATCAGCGCGAGGTACAGCAGCGAAAAGCCCAGCGCCAGCCCGAAACCGGGGAGCACGTTGGCGGGCTTACGCCGCTTTGAGAGGGACAACGCAGAAGACAGGCTCATCAGCGCAACCGATAAAAATGGCCGCAGAGCAAAAACACTGCGGCCGATATGCAGATGAACCTATTGTGGCGAACTGTTCTTATGACGAAAACGAATATTTGCGCATGTACATCATCGTTTTAGATATAAGGAGTGCTCGGTAAGACATCCCACTGGGCTTGCCAGTCTGCACCGTCGTGGGTGGTGTCTTGTGCACATGCCCGGCCGATCAGACGATCGAGCAATGCAAGGCCAGCCTCCCATTCACCCAGGTTGGAATCAGCATTGATGTGGCCGGCCGCCCCGGCATCGACCAACTCGACGCCCCAGCGCGAGCCCCAGTCGACCGCGTAGCAATGCGGCATCCACGGGTCGTTGCGGCTGGCAACGAGCACGGCGGGAAACGGCAAGGTGCGCTGCGGCAACAGATCGCGCACACCAAATTTGTCCGGATCCGCCGGCGCAACGAGCAGGATGCCGGCGACCGAATCGCGCGCCTCACGTGCCTCGTGCGCCTGGGTGGCCCAATGAATCGACGCCAGGCAGCCGAAGCTATGCGCCACAAGAATCACCCGGCGCTTCTGGCGAGATGTCGCACGCTCGGCCAACGTAGCGCGCACCGTTTCACCCACGCGCGCAGACCAGCGCGGCAGCTCGGGGGTCGACCAATCCGTCTGTTCGACGCGGCGCCATTCTGGAAAGCGCGCCTCCCAGCGTGTCTGCCAGTGTCCGGGGCCGCTGCCATGCAGACCGGGCACCGTGACGATTGCCACGTCGGCCGGCCAGTGCCAATCGTGTGTCGCGCGTTGGTCCCGCGAAGGTTCAGGTGAAGTTGCCAATGCACTGCGTGCCATGAATGCATCCTCGGGGCCGCTTTCCGGGTGACCGGCAAGGCGGCTATTCAATGAGAGAAAAACCGGCGCATTGCTGCTGCAGCAACGGTGCCTGCGCCATCGGGGCACGCGTCGGTGACACCACCAAAGGTTCGGATACCGCTGCAGGTTCCGGCTCAGACTCGGCGCCGGGCAACACGCTGCCCTGCACGTGGGTGATACCGGCAGCACGCGCCAGTTCCAGGTCGCTGGGGCGCTCGCAGCGGCGCAAGGTCAGCGTGACACCCAGCTCGCGCGCCGAATCGGCCAGCGACACCACGTGCCGCGTCACCCAATTGCGCCGCGCATCGAGCTTCAGGTACGCGGGCTTGGCATGCACGAGCAACGCGCCGGCTTCCGCCGGGTCCGAAGCCTGCACGGCCACGGCAAAGCCATTGCGTCGGTAGTTGTCCACCACGAACAGCAGCAGGCCCAGATCGTCATTGGCTGTGGACGGCACCTGGATGACGAACTGCTCCGGCGACAGCCCCAGCGCCGTCACTGCACGATGGAACGCCTTGCCATGGTCCGCTGCCACCGCTGCCAGCAGGCGGCCGTGCACGTTGACGACCAGCCGCCGCGCATCGGTGCGGGCAAAGTAGTTGAGCGTATGCACCAGTCGGCACAGGCGATCGAGTTCCACCAGCGTGCTGTCATCCGACGCCAGCGAGAACAGCTTCCAGGGGTTCAGGCCCAGATCGCCGCCGCGTGTCCACGTGCGCATGAGCGCTTCGTGGCCGGCGAGCGCCAGCGTGCCGTCAGCGGCAAGCTGCCAGACCGGTTCAAACAGGCTGGTGAGCGAGCTGTGGAAGAACTGGCCCTGCACGCGGCCGCTGGCGTCGCGCCACAACTGGCGGTCCGGCGTCGGCGCGCTCGGCAGGGTACCGAGAAATTGTGCGAGTGCGGTGGTGTGCATGAGACTCATGGGATGGGGCTCCTTGTGTGGGTCGCCGTCTCCTCCCCCAAGAGCCTGTTCGGCCCTTAAACGGGAGTGCGAAGCTATCCAAAAAGTCGCAGGGCAAGGCGTGGCGAGCGCGGTGTGGCCTGCCACATAAGCGAGCCACAACGCGGCCATGCGGCTTTTTGGATAGCTTCCCGGAGGGTTCGTCTCAAAAAGGCCCGCGTGGGGCGTTGCGGCCCTTGCCCTTAGAAGACTAAGGGCGGCGGCCCGCGCCTACCACGCAAACCTTTTTGAGACGAACGCATCTCCCGTTTAAGGGCCGAACAGGCTCTTACAGCTTGGCGATCGACACTTCTGTCGCCTTCACTAGGGCAACCACTTCACTGCCGATCTTGAGGCCGAGACTGTCGACCGAGCGCGTGGTGATGACCGAAGTGACGATGCCGGCCGGGGTCTCCACGTCGATCTCCGAGAGCACGTCGCCCCGGATGATCTCCTTGATCTGCCCGCGAAACTGGTTGCGTACGTTAATCGCTTGGATAGTCATGATGTTCCTTCTTAGATGACAACGGCACTACGTGCCAATGAATGTTTTCAGGAGAACCGGTTTCGCTTGCTTACACCGCCCAGCGCACCGCTGTGGCCGATACATCAAAGGGTGATGCCCACGCCGTGTGCGAACGCACATCGGTCACTTCATTCGGGTCGATCTTGCGCTGCATCACACGGTTGAGAATGGCCTCTTCCAGCCGTGCAAATGCGGGCGAACCCCGGTGGCGCGGGCGCGGCAGATCGATGCGTTCGTCCAGCGCGATGCGGCCGTCTTCGATCAGCACCACGCGGTCGGCCAGTGCCACCGCCTCGGCCACGTCGTGCGTGACCAATACCGCGGTAAAGCCCAGGCGCTGCCACAGGCCCTCGATCAGGTTCTGCATGTCGATGCGGGTGAGCGCATCGAGCGCGCCCAGCGGCTCGTCGAGCAGCAGCAGGCGTGGGCGGTGCACCAGTGCGCGGGCCAGGGCCACACGCTGGCGTTGCCCACCCGACAGTCGCGCCGGCCACTCGCCAGCACGCTCGGCCAGGCCTACCTGCGCGAGCACCTCGGCAGCCTGTGCACGTTGCGCTTTCGGCAGGCCCAGTGCCACGTTGTCGAGCACCTTCTTCCATGGCAGCAGGCGTGCATCCTGAAACATCACACGCGCATCGTCGTGCAAGCCGCCTTCCGTTTCGCCGTCGCGGCGCAGGTGGCCGTCATCAATGCCTTCCAGCCCGGCAATCAGCCGCAGCAGCGTGCTCTTGCCGCAGCCGCTGCGCCCAACGATGACGACAAACTCGCCCGGCGTGATCTCCAGATCGATGCCGTGCAGCACTTCACGATCGCCGTAGCGTTTGACGACCTGTTCGATATGTAGCGCAGTGCCGTGGTGCTCTACGCGTTCCAGCTCTGCCTGTTCGGTCGCGTTGCTTTGCATGGGGTTCTCCTCAGGCCACGACCTGATAACCGGGGTGCCAGCGCAGCCAGAAGCGCTCCAACGCCCGTGACAACAAATCAGCCAGCTTGCCCAGCAGCGCGTAGAGCAGGATGCCGAGCAGCACCACGTCGGTCTGCAGAAACTCGCGCGCATTCATCGTCATGTAGCCGATGCCGGCTTGCGCGGACACCGTTTCCGCCACGATCAGCGTCACCCACATCAGCCCCAGTGAGAACCGCACGCCCACTAGGATCTGCGGCAGCGCGCCGGGCAGGATGACCTCGCGATAGAGCTGCGCGCGCGACAGGCCGTAGCTGCGCGCCATCTCCACCAACGCCGGATCGACCGATCGGATGCCGTGATACGTGTTCAGGTAGATCGGGAAGAACACACCCAGCGACACCAGGAACAGCTTGGCCGACTCATCAATGCCGAACCACAGGATCACCAGAGGAATCAGCGCCAGCACGGGGATGTTGCGGACCATCTGCAGCGTGGTGTCGAGCAGTGTCTCGGCGGTGCGGAAGGTGCCGGTCAGCAGCCCCAGCGCCAACCCGAGCGAACCGCCAATCGCAAAGCCCAGCAGCGCGCGCCACGTGCTCACAGCCACGTGCGTCCACAGCTCGCCCGACCGCGCCAGTGCAATGGCGGATTTAGCCACGTCCAGCGGCGCCGGCAGGATGCGGTTCGACAGCCAACCCCATTGCGCCGACGCCTGCCACAACACCAGCAGCAGAAGCGGCACGATCCACGGCGCCAGACGCTGGCGCGCTGCGCGCACGAAGGCGTTGGCTTTCGTTGTCGATTTGGATGCCATACCCACCCCTTCAGCTTGCCGCCACGCGCGGCACGATGCCGGTGGCGATCACCTCGCCAAACGGCCCGTTCAGCACGTTGCCCGGCAGCTTGTCGCGCACCGAGCGCGGCAGCAGCGGGAACACCAGTTCGGCAAAGCGGTATGCCTCTTCCAGATGCGGATAGCCGGAGAGCACGAACGTGTCGATACCCAGGTCAGCGTATTCCTTCATGCGGGCGGCCACGGTTTCCGGATCGCCCACCAGTGCGGTGCCTGCACCACCGCGCACCAGGCCCACGCCGGCCCACAGGTTCGGGCTGATCTCCAGATCGGCGCGGGTGCGTTTGACGCCGTTGGCGTGCAGGGCGGCCATGCGCTGCTGGCCGGCCGAATCCATCTTGCGGAAGGCCTCCTGCGCGCGAGCAACGGTGTCGTCATCCAGCTTGCTGATGAGCTTGTCGGCTGCTGCCCACGCTTCCTCTTCCGTCTCGCGCACGATCACGTGCAGGCGGATGCCAAAGCGCACCGTGCGGCCATGCTTTGCGGCACGCTTGCGCACGTCGGCCAGCTTCTCGGCCACGGCGGCAGGCGGTTCGCCCCAGGTGAGATACGTGTCGACCTGCTCGGCCGCCAACTCATGCGCGGCTTCCGATGAGCCGCCGAAGTACACCGGCGGATGTGGCCGCTGCACTGGTGGGTACAGCACCTTGGCACCCTTCACGCTGAGGTGCTTTCCGGTGTAGTCAAGCGCCGCACCTTCGTGGCTGGCCGCCAGCGTCTCGCGCCAGATGCGGATGAATTCTTCGGAGGCTTCGTAACGTTCCGCGTGATTGAGGAACAGCCCATCGCCCTCCAACTCGGCCGGGTCACCGCCAGTGACCAGGTTCACCAGCAGGCGACCTTGCGAGAGGCGGTCGTACGTAGCAGCCATGCGTGCAGCCAGCGTCGGTGCCATCAGCCCTGGGCGCACTGCCACCAGAAAGCGCAGGCGCTTCGTCACCGGAATCAGGCTGGCCGCAACGATCCACGGGTCTTCGCACGAGCGCCCCGTAGGGATCAGCACGCCCTCGTAGCCCAGCGTATCGGCAGCCACGGCCACCTGTTGCAGATAGGTGTGGTCCACCTGGCGTGCGCCTTCGGCGGTACCGAGGTAGCGGCTGTCGCCGTGGGTGGGGATGAACCAGAAGACTTGCATGACTGCTCCTTGGAATGTGTTCTGCTCAGTTATGCGCGGGCGATGGCCAGTTGTGCTGGCGTCGGATGCCAGACGATTTCCACCGGCTTGACCGCACGCGGAATCAGCCCGAGCCCCTGGAAGGCATCTGCCACGCGCTGCTGCTCGGCAATTGCCTCGGGTGTGACCGGGCGCACCGGTGACGGCGGCCGGCGCGAGAGGAACAGATGCACCGTCGCCAGCGACAAGCCGGAGAAGTCCGCAAGGCGCTGCGCGGCTTCCTTGCGGTTTTCCTGGACGAGACGGTCTGCACGCGATAGCTCGGCAAAGATTGCGGCAAGCGTGTCGCCATGCCGTTCGGTACAGGCCGTCGGCGCAAAGTAGAACGAGTTGTTGGACGACAGCCCGCGCCCCGTGGCCAGCACGCGCGGCTTGATGGCCAGCTCTGTGGCGGCGTAGTACGGGTCCCAGATGCCCCAGGCATCGACCGCGCCGCGCTCGAAGGCGGCACGCGCATCGGCAGGCGTCAGATACACGGGCTGGATGTCGGCAAAGGTCAGCCCGCCCTTCTGCAGCCCGCGCACGATCAGGAAATGCGCGCTGGAGCCCTTCTGCAGCGCCACACGCTTGCCCTTCAAATCGGCCAGCGTCTTGAGCGGCGAGCCCTGCGGCACGAGGATGGCCGAGCTGTCCGGCTTGGGCGGCTCCACGCCCACGTAGCGCAAGTCCTTGCCAGCCGCCTGCGCGAACACGGGCGGCGTATCGCCGGTGATGGCCAGATCCAGGCTGCCAGCGGACAACGCTTCCAGTTGTTGCGGCCCAGCCGGAAACTCCAGCCAGCTCACCTTGGTGTCAGGAAAGCGCTGCTCCAGCGCGCGGGTTTCCTTGACGATGACGAGGTTGACCGCGCTCTTCTGAAAGCCGATACGCAACTGTGCGGGCGGCGTGATCTTCGGCAGATTCGCGGGTGCGCCCGTCGTGTTTGCAGCATGGGCTACCGAACCGAGCGCAGCCAGCGATACACCAGCGGCAGAGGCTGTCAGCAAGCGGCGGCGTTGAATATCAATGGTCATGGCGATCAACGTGCGGCTTGCTGCGTAGCGGGCTGCGGGTTCCAGGCGGAGTCCGCCACCTTCACCGGACGCGGGATCAGCTTGAGCGCGTGGAAGGTATCGGCAATACGTTGCTGATCGGCCAGCGCTTCGGCACCGACAGGCTGGATGCCGTAAGCAATGCGCGAAACCGAGCGGGCCACCACGGCAGGCTCCAGGCCCAGTTGCGGACCGAGAATGGTCGTCACGTCCTTCGGGTTGGCCGCTGCCCACGTGTCGGTCTTCTTCAACTCATCGAGCACGATGTTCAGCACATCGGGCCGCGCAGTCGCGTAGCCCTTTGACGCCAGGAAGTACTGCGAGTTGTTGACCACGCCCGTGCCGTCGGCCAGCACGCGTGCGCCAAGTTGATGCTCGGCAGCAGCAAAGAACGGGTCCCAGATCACCCAGGCATCAACGGCGCCACGCTCAAAGGCGGCACGCGCATCTGCGGGCGTCAGGTAGACGGGCTGGATGTCGCTGTAGGGCACGTTGGCCTTCTCCAGCAGCTTGACCAGCAGGTAATGCACGTTCGAGCCCTTGTTGAAGGCGACGCGCTTGCCTTTCAGGTCTGCCACGCTCTTGAGCGGCGAATTCTTCGGCACGATGATCGCCTCGCCTGCCGGAGCGGGCGGCTGGTTGCCGACGTAGACGAGATGCGCGCCGGCAGCCAGCGCGAAGATCGTCGGCGCTTCACCAGTGGTGCCGAAGTCGATGGCGCCCACGTTCAGACCTTCGAGCAACTGCGGGCCAGCGGGAAACTCGGTCCACTTCACTTCGATGCCTTGCGCAGCGAGGCGCTTTTCCAGCGTGCCGCGCGCCTTGAGCACCGTCAGCGTGCCGTATTTCTGATAGCCGATGCGGAGTTGCTTTGCAGCCGTCGGTGGTGGTGCATCGCTGTTGGCAAATGCGGCGGGGGCGCCCAACGTGGCGAGCAGCGTGGCGGCGATGGTCAGGGTCCTGCGCAGGGGCGAATGGTTTTTCATGGCTTGGTCGATACGGGATGTAGGGGCGGCACGATCCGCGCGCAGGCGCTGCGCGGCATGACAACAACGGAAAACGTCGAGAGCGAGCGACGCGCGTTCAGCGCATCAGGCCAGACATCGCATTCGTTCCGCGCCGGCGGTCTGGAACGTGGCGCGCACCGCGCTGCGGCTGGAGACGATCACCTGCGCAACAGCGGGATGCCGTGCCAGCGCAAGCGCCTGGTGCACACGCTCCACACCGTCATCGAGACGCTGTTGCAGTTGTGGGTCAACCACCACGCCATCGTCGGCCACGACGATCTGCGAATCGACCGCAAAGATGCCGGGCAGGATCGAACGCGCCGCGAGTGCCGTCAGCACCGGGCGCAGCGCATAGTCAATCGCCAGCGTGTGGGCGAGGCTGCCGCCGGTGGCGATCGGCAGCACGACCTTGTCGCGCAGCCCGCTCTGCGGCAGCAGATCAAGAAACGTTTTGAGCAGGCCGCTGTAGGCCGCCTTGTAGACCGGCGTGGCGAGAATCACCACAGCAGCCCCCTCCACCCGCGCCACCGCATCGGCAATGGCGGGGTTGGAGACCTGCGCGCCCAGCAGCGCATCGGCTGGCAGGCCGCGCAGGTCCAGGTGGTCCGCCGACTCGCCAGCGCGCTCAAGCTGTGCACGCACGTGGCCCAGCAGGCGCGCAGACCGCGATTGCGCCGAAGGGCTGCCGGAGATGGTCAGGATGCTCATGATGCGGATCGCCTGGAGTCGTTACACGTTGCGTGGGTTTTACTTGCCCGGTTGATAGAGCTGGTCAAACTGACCACCATCAGCAAAGTGCGTCTTCTGCGCCTTCTGCCAGCCGCCGAACGTATCGTCGATGGTCACCAGCTTCACCTTCGGGAATTCGCTCTCGTGCTTCTTGGCCACGGCCGGGTCGGTCGGGCGATAGAAATTCTTCGCGCCAATCTCCTGCCCTTGCGGCGTGTACAGGAACTTGAGGTACGCCTCCGCGGCCTTGCGTGTGCCCTTCTTGTCGGCCACCTTGTCCACCACCGCCACCGGCGGCTCCGCCAGGATGGAGATCGACGGCACCACCACGTCAAATTTGTCCTTGCCCTCTACGCGCGAGGCCAGCAGTGCTTCGTCTTCCCACGCGATCAGCACATCGCCAATCCCGCGTTCCGTGAAGGTGGTCGTTGCACCACGTGCGCCCGAATCCAGCACCGGCACGTTCTTGTAGAGTTTCTGCACGAAGTCGCGGGCCGCTCCGTCCGAACCGCCCGGCTGCTTGAGCGCATAGGCCCAGGCGGCCAGGTAGTTCCAGCGTGCGCCGCCCGAGGTCTTCGGGTTGGGCGTGATGACGGCAATGCCCGGCTTGACGAGGTCGTTCCAGTCCTTGATGCCCTTCGGGTTGCCATTGCGCACCAGGAACACGATGGTGGACGTGTACGGCGAGGCATTGTTCGGCAGACGCTTCTGCCAGTCCTTGGCGGTCAGGCCCTTGTCGGCAATCGCGTCGATGTCGTAGCCAAGCGCCAGTGTCACCACGTCGGCTTCCAGGCCATCGATGACCGAGCGTGCCTGCTTGCCCGAACCACCGTGCGAGGCACGCAGGGTGATGTCTTCACCTGTTTCGGCCTTCCATTTCTTGGCGAATTCGGTGTTGATCTCTTTGTACAGTTCGCGCGTCGGGTCATACGACACGTTCAGCAGCGTCGTTGCCGCGTGCGCACCTACAGTTCCCCCCGCCACGATGGCAGCCGCGATGGTGTTGAAGACAAACTTGCGAATCATCTTGCTGGCTCCGTTTCTTACGTCTTATGGATTTGGATAGGAGCAAGACTACCGAGCGGGCCTTGTACGGGGAACGAATGGTTTCAGGGAATGTTCATCGTTTTTTGCATAAGAGAGACTGACACGTAGCCTCCCCAGAAAGAAAACACCCTGCGAGGGTGGCCCGCTCGCAGGGTGAGGATCGCGCTCTTCTTTCTTGATGGCGTGGCTTAACTGCTGCCTGCGACTTGCTCTTCACGCGCCCACCAGCCACCGCCCAGCGCCTGCAGCAGCGCCACGGAATCGACAAACCGGTCCGCGCGGGCTTGCGCAACGCTCACCAGGACTTGCTGATACGCCTGCTCCGCCTGCAAGACGGCGGGCGAGCCGACCATGCCGGCTGCCAGTTGGCGCTGCGCCATATTCAGGCTCTTGCGAGCGGCCAGTTCGGCCTTGTGTGCGCTTTGCAGGGAGCGCGCATCGGCTTGGATGGCGTGCAGCGTATCCGCCACGTTCTGGAACGCCGTCAGTACCGTACTGCGGTATTGCGCGGCTGCCTGGTCATACAGGGCCTCTGCGGCACGTTGTTGGTGCATCAGGCCGCCGCCATGGAAAATCGGCACCGCCAAGCCAGCCGAGAGATTCCACAGGCCCGTACCGCTGGAGAACAGCATGCGCAGCAACTCCTCCGAGCTGCCGACGTTGCCGGTCAAGGTCACGCTGGGCAGGCGTGCTGCAATCGCCACGCCAATGTCCGCACTGGCCGCATGCAGTTGCGCCTGTGCCGCCCGAATGTCGGGCCGCTGCTCAACCAGTTGTGACGGCAGGCTCAGCGGCAGTTCAGCCGGCAGATGCAATGCGTCCAACTCGAACCGCTGCGTGATCTCGTCGCTCGGGTAGCGGCCAGCCAACACGGTGATGAGGTTGCGCTGCTGCGCCAGTTGCTTCTCAAGCGGGGGCAAGCTGGCCTCCATCTGCGCGAGCGCGGCTTCCTGCGCAGCCACGTCGGCGCCGCCCAGCAGCCCTGCGCGCTGTTGCTTGCGGGTGGCTTCCAGCAACTGGTTGGCGACCTTCACGGCCTCCTGCGTCGCCCTGACCTGCGCACGCAGCGCTGCCTCCTGGATGGCTGCATTGACCACGCTGGAAGTCAGCGTCAGGTAGGCGGCCTCGTACTCGAAGCGCACCGCCTCCGTCTGGGCTGCTGTCGACTCAACCTGCCGCCGGACCCCACCGAACACGTCGGGCATGTAGGACACCACGAGCTGCGACGTATGTAGCGAATAGAGATCCGCGTTGGACTTGAGCGGGCTGGCGATCGCCTTGGCATTCCGTGTGCGTGACGAGTTGTGCGAACCATCTAGCGTTGGGAAAAAGTCGGCCCGCTGCGCCGCCAGGTTTTCCTGGGCGGCACGCAGTGCGGCCTTGGCCGACTGCAGGTCGGGGTTCGCCTTGAGGGCCTCTTCCACCAGCGTATTCAATGCGTCGGAGCCGAACAGCGTCCACCACTTGGCCGAGACGGCCTGCCCCTGGTTCAGGCGCTGGGGCTGCCCGTCCTGCGTCGGTGTCGCTACGGTGGTCGCCGGTTGATTGGCCGTGTATCCGGGCACATCCGGAGCCGCCGGGCGCTTGAAGTCTGGCCCCACGGCACAACCCGCGGCAGTCACCAACAGCACGACGCTGGCGGCAATACATGTCATGCGGCGCATTACGATTCCCCCTCCGTTGCAACATAGGCGACCGGGCCTTCCGGACGCTTGCGTCGGGCGGCTCGCTCTTCAATCAGGTAATACAGTGCGGGCAACAACACCAGCGTGAGCACGGTTGCGCTGGTCAGACCGCCCACCACCACGGTGGCCAGCGGCCGCTGCACATCGCTGCCAAGACCGTGTGCCAACGCTGCGGGAATCAAACCCAGCGCGGCCACGGTTGCCGTCATCAGCACCGGGCGCATGCGCTCACGCGCGCCGCCCACCACGGCGTCTTTCAGGCTGAGGCCGGGCTGCTTTCTCCAGCGGTTCAGGTTGGAGACCATGATGATGGCGTTGAGCACCGCCACCCCAAACAGGGCGATGAAGCCCACCGCAGACGACACGTTCAGCGTCATGCCGCGCAAATGCAACGCCACCAGCCCGCCCAGCGTGGCCAACGGCACCGCGCACAGAATCAACGCAGGCTGGCGCAGGTTCTTGAACTCGGCAAACAGCAGCACGAACATCAGCGCCAGCACCATCGGCAGAATCAGTGCCAGGCGGGCTTGCGCACGCTGCTGGTTCTCAAACTGGCCGCCCCACGCAATCTGGTTGCGCGTGTGGTCGTACTGAATCTCCTGGTCGATGCGCTGTTTGGCTTCCTCCAGGAACGAGGCGAGATCGCGCCCACGCAAGTTCAGCCGCACGGTCAAGTGGCGTTTGTTCATCTCACGCGTGATGGTGGTTTCCCCTTCGGCAAAGCCCACCTTGGCGATCTGCGCCAGGGCAATGTGTGCGCCGTTGGCGGTGGTCAGCGTCAGGTTTCCGATGGATTCTGGGTTGTTGCGCGAGGTGCCGACAAAGCGTGCGGCCACGTCGTAGCTGCGGTCTTCCACGAACACCTTCGTGACCGGGCTGCCGCCAATGCCGGTCTGGATCAGGTCCATCACATCGGCAATGTTGATGCCCAGGCGGGCGGCCGCTGCGCGGTCCACATCGATACGTACCTGCGGCAGCGGCGGTTCCTGATCGATGATCACGTCCTGCGCACCGGGCACGGTCTTGAGCAGTTGCTCGATCGACGCGGTCAACTGCCGGGTCTGCGCAAAGTCGTTGCCGTAGACCTTGACCACCAGATCGCTGTGCGCACCGGCCAGCTTGTCGAGCACGCCATCGATCATCGGCTGCGAGAAGCCCACCTGAATGCCGGGCAACTGTTGAAAGCGCTCGGCCATCTTGGCAATCAACTGCTGCTTGTCGCGGCCGGTCTTCCATTCGCTGTACGGATGCAGCGTCACCGCGCTTTCAATGTGTGACGGCGAGAACGGGTCCGTGCCCTCATCATTGCGGCCGACCTGCGTGACGATATGTTCGACTTCCGGAAACTCCAGTGCAGCCTCGCGCAGCTTGCCGGCCATCTCCGATGCCTTGTCCAGCGAAATGCCGGGAGGCAGCGTCACCTGCAGCCAGATCGAGCCCTCATCCAGATAGGGCAGGAAATCCCGCCCGATGGACGCACCCAGAATCACCACCCCCGCCAGCGTGGCCACAGCCAGGCCAATCATGGCGCGCGACTTGCCGACCACCCGGTTGAGCAACCCCTCATAACGCGGCGTCAGCCACTGCAACACCGGGTTGTGGAACATCTTGGCCGGCTTGCGATACGCCCAGTACGCCAGGCCAGGCACCAGCAACAGCGCCACCAGCAGCGCGCCAAACAACGCAAACCCCACCGCAAACGCCATCGGCGAGAACAGCTTGTACTCAATGCGCTGGAAGGCAAACAGCGGCAGGTAGGCCACGATAATGACCACCATGCCAAAGAAGATCGGGCGCGTGACCTGACGCGCGGCGGCCATGATGTCAGCGCCGTCCAGCTCGCGCCCTTCCTCTTCTTCACGCTTGCGCAGGATGTTTTCCATCATCACGATCGCACCGTCGACGATGATGCCGAAGTCGATCGCACCCAGCGACAGCAGGTTGGCCGGAATCTTGAAGTGGTGCATCAGGATGAACGCGGCCAACAGCGAAAACGGAATCGTCACCGCCACGATCAGCGCCGCACGCGGGCTGCCCAGGAACAGCAACAACACCAGCGACACCAGCACCATGCCCTCAATCAAGGTCTTGCCGACGGTGTGGACGGTGGCCTCCACCAGCTTGCTGCGGTCGATATACGCCACCACCTTCACGTCCTTCGGCAGGATGTGCTCGTTGAGGTCGCGCACGGCCTCGTGCACCCCTTTCATGACGACGGACGGGTTCTGGCCGCGCAGCAGCAGCGTGATGCCCTGGATCGTGTCGGGATTGCTGTCCCGGCCGAGAATGCCGTTGCGCTCGTGGTTACCCAGCACGACCTGGCCGATGTCCTTGATCAACACCGGCACACCGCCCTTCTGGCTCACGACAACGTTGCCGAGATCATCCAAGTTGCGGATCAATCCGACGCCGCGCACCACCAGGCCCTGCTCCCCGCGTTGCATGATGCTGCCGCCCGCGTTGGCGTTGTTGGCCTGGATGGCCTGCGAGATCTGGCTCAATGACACGTTGTACTTGGTCATCTTGGCCGGATCGAATTCGAGCATGAACTGCGTGGTCAGGCCGCCAAAGTTGGCCACATCCACCACGCCGGCCACCTGCTTCAGGCGCGGGATGACTTTCCAGAACTGCAGCTCCGACAGCTCACGCAGATCGCGTGTCTTGGATTCGAGCGTGTAGCGGTAGATCTCGCCAATGGGCGAGGTCAGCGGGTCCATGCCCGGCTTGGCACCATAGGGCAGATCGACACCGTTGATGCTCTCCTGCAGGCGCTGGCGCGACCAATAGTCTTCCGCGCCATCCTGAAACACCACGGTAATCAGCGACAGCCCGAACGTGCTCTTGGAGCGCATCACATGCATGCCGGGCGTGCCCATGATGGCGCGCTCCAGCGGAATGGTGATCTGCTGCTCGACCTCTTCCGCCGCCAAGCCATTGACCTGCGTCACGACCTGCGAGCTGGTGTCGGCAATATCGGGATAGGCTTCAAGCGGCAACTGCTTCCACGAGTACCAGCCGTATAGCGCGGCCATCAGGAAGACCAGCACGACAATGCCGCGCCGGTTGAAGCATAGCGTGACCAGACGTTCAATCATTGAGCAGCACTCCGTCCTTGGTCACCACGCGCTCACCGGCCTTCAGGCCCGAGAGGATCTCGATCTTGTCGCCAACCTGTGCACCCGTCTTGACCACGCGTGCCTGGAACTGCCACGGCGCCACCTCGACAAACGTGCGCGTGTTGAAGCCCGACTGCACCAGCGCCGACATCGGCACGATCACGCCGGTATGCGGCTGGCCCTGCAGCGTGGCCTGCGCAAACATGCCGGGCTTCAGGTGCCCGTCCTTGTTGTCGAATGCCATGCGCACCTTCACAGTGCGCGTGTCGGGGTCGAGCATTTCGCCCACGTAGCGCACCTTGGCCGCCAGCGGTTCGGCGTAGGCATCGAGCTTGACGGCAGCCGCTTGGCCAACGTAGACCTTGGACAGATCCTTTTCCTGCACGTTGGCCGTGACGAACACGCGGGACAGATCCGCCACCGTCATCACCGACGCATTGCTGTCGTTCCAGTACCCGCCGGTGGCACCATTGAGCTCGACAACGCGGCCAGAGATGGGCGAGCGCACCGACAGAATGTGCCCGCCGGACACCTTGGCCCCACCACCCTTGGCACCAAGCTGTGCCAGCTTGTTGTTGGCGCGCTCGGCCTCGCTCATGGCCTGTGCATAGTCGTTCTGTGCCTGCTCAAGATCGCGTCGGGGCGTAATGTCGGCCTTGTCCAGGTCAGCCAGGCGATCCAGATTCTTCTTGGCCAGCACAAGCGCCGCTTGCGCCTTGGCCGCGGTGCTGGTCGCCTCGGCCAGGTCTGCCGAGTCGAGCGTGAACAGCACGTCGCCAGCCTTGACCTCATCCCCCAACTGCTTGTTCAGACTCACGATGCGGCCCGACAGCGGCGGCAACACCTTGACGAGCTTGCCCGGGTCGGCCTCCACCGAGGCCGGCAGCACGAACGCCGCAGAAACGGCGTCTTCCGACGCGGCCGCCACCACCAGCGAGCGGCGCAGCGGCGAGGCCTCCGGAATCACGATGCGGTCATCCTGATGCTGAACGGCGACCACCGCCTGAGCACTGGGCTCCTTGGCATGCAGGGACAGCGCGCCCCACAGGCAAGCGCCCGCCACGGCTAACGTGATGGCGCTATAGAGAAGTCGTTTGGAAGAAGTCGAGGAGGCTTGCATGGCGTGCTCCAATACATGCGTGTTGATGTTCTGCGCATCCGCTCCATGAGGACGCGGTCGCCATGCTACGCAACGATGTTGCAGCGCAACCTGAATTCTTCTTCAGGAACATCAACCGGTCGCATTGCTAGAATCCCGCCGTCCTGCCGCCCCATGCGTGCTGTGCTACCCGATGAACATCCTGCTGATCGAAGACGACCGCAAAGCCGCCCGCCTGCTGGCACGAGGCCTGGAAGAAGAAGGCTTTACGGTGGCGCTTGCGCACGCGGCGGAAGAGGCACACGAGCCGATGATCCGGTCCGCCGATCTGGTCATCCTCGACTGGATGCTTCCTGGCAAAGAAGGCGTGACGTTTTGTGCCGAGTTGCGCCGGCGTGACATCCAGACCCCGATCCTGATGCTGACCGCACGGGACGCGCACACCGACCGCATCACCGGCCTCAACACCGGCGCCGACGACTACCTGACCAAGCCCTTCGTGTTTGACGAACTGCTGGCCCGCGTTCGCGCGCTCCTGCGCCGGGCAAGGCTGGTGCCGATGCCCGCGCTGGCCATGGGTGACCTCAAGCTTGAACCCACCACACGCTCGGTCATGCGGGCAAGTACGGCCATCGACGTCACACCCAAGGAATACGCCATCCTGGAGCTGCTCTTGCGCCATGCCGGTGGCGTGGTCAGCCGCGCTCAACTTGCAGAACACATCTGGCATGCCGACCTCATCGCCATCGACAACCTGATCGATGTGCACATGAAGAACCTGCGCCGCAAGATCGACCCACCTGGCCTGCCGGCGCTCATTCAAACCGTACGCGGACAAGGCTTTCGCCTGAGCACACAGGCACACGCACAATCGGATCACCATGTTTAGTTTTCAGCGCCGCCTGATCCTTGCGCACTGGGCTGTGATTCTGATCGTTGTGACGGGCGTGGCCTTTGCCGCGTGGTGGGAGCTCTCGCGCATCGCCCATCGGCAACTGGACGCCGCGCTGCTGGCACTGGCAGAAACCGAGGCCGGCATGCTGCTGGGTAGCAAAGACCAACCCATCCGCGTGCATGAAAAGCCTGCAGGCACGGCGCCACCTTCCCTGGTGCGCCTGGACCGTCTGGTGCAGATCGTCGATGCACAAGGGGATGTCCTTGCGCGCAGTGCCAACCTGGGCACGACCCGTCTGCCGACATCTCCGACGTTGCTCAGCCGTCTCACGCAAGGCGAAACGGTTTTCGAGACCCTGCAGGATTTCAGCGAAGAGCCGCTGCGCATGGTGTCGCTGCCGGTACTCACCGGCGGTGCATCCCCCAGGGTCATCCAGGTTGCGGGATCGCTGGACGACGTCAATCGGCTCCTGGACTCGGCAGTGGTGCTGTTCGTCGGGCTGGCCATTGCGCTACTGCTCGCTGTCGGCACGGCGGGCTCCATGCTCACACGGCGCGTCTTTCGTGCCATCGACAACGTCGTCAAGCAGGCCCGCCGAATCGGCGACAACAATCTCGACGAGCGCCTGCCGCATCCCGGTACGTCTGACGATATCGGCAAGCTCGTGGACACGCTCAACGACATGCTCGATCGCCTTGAACACGGCTTCGACATGCAGCGCCGCTTCACGGCCGATGCCTCGCACGAGTTGCGCTCACCGCTATCGCGGCTGCGTACCGAGCTTGAGGTGACGCTGCGGCGCGAGCGCAGCCGCGAAGAGTATGTCGAGACCCTGCACTCGTGCGTGGAAGAAGTCGGACGGCTCACGCAGATGGTGGAAGAACTGCTGATGCTCGCGCGCCTGGATGCTGGCCAGGACCAGGGCATGCAGGAGGTCGTACCGGTGGTTGAGCTCGTGCAGGCATGCGTCAAGCGTATCGCACCCGCCGCCCAGGATCGCGGCATCGTCCTCGCCACCCAGGCGGGCACGAATCAGCCCATCCGTATCGCCCGTGCTCCGGCAACCCTGGCCCTGAGCAATCTGCTGGACAACGCCGTCAAGTTTTCGCCGGCGGGCACCACGGTCGAGATTGCCTGGTCGGCCGAGCATGGCGACGCCATCCTGCAAGTCAGCGACCATGGCCCCGGCATTCCCCCTGCCGAGCTGCCGCACATCTTCGAGCGCTTCTACCGTGGCGCGCGTGCGCGGGCGAGTGAGACGCCGGGTACGGGTCTTGGGCTGGCGCTTTCGCAGGCCATCGTGCAGGCACACGGCGGTCGAATCGACGCGGCGAATGCGCAGGAAGGCGGCGTGATTTTCCGCATCAGCCTGCCACGCATCACCTGACAGCACGTTGATGAAGACATAAAAAAAGCCCGTCACAAAGACGGGCTTTCTCAAACATCACGCTGCGCAGTTCAGTGCACCACGCGCTCGAACGTGAAGTGGCCGTCGCGGTAGTCCACCGGCACCACATCCTTCGGGGCGAACTTGCCCTCCAGGATCATCCGCGCGACCGGGTTCTCGATCTGCTGCTGGATGGCGCGCTTCAGCGGCCGCGCACCAAACACCGGGTCGTACCCAGCGGAGGCCAGCTTGGCAACCGCCTCGTCCGTGATCTCCAGCGTCAGGTCCATCTGCGCCAGACGTGCCGCCAGACGCTTGAGCTGGATGCGCGCAATCGACTCGATATTGCGCTGGTCGAGCGAGTGGAACACCACCACCTCATCGATCCGGTTCAGGAACTCGGGGCGGAAATGAGTCTTCACCTCCTGCCACACGGCGCCTTTCACCACATCGAACGGTTCACCCGTCATCGACTGGATCAACTGCGAGCCGAGGTTGGACGTCATCACGATCACCGTGTTCTTGAAGTCCACCGTGCGACCCTGGCCATCGGTCAGGCGGCCATCGTCCAGCACCTGCAGCAGCACGTTGAAGACGTCCGGGTGGGCCTTCTCCACCTCATCGAGCAGCACCACGCTGTACGGCTTACGGCGCACGGCTTCGGTCAGGTAGCCGCCCTCCTCATAGCCGACATAGCCCGGAGGCGCGCCGATCAGACGGCTCACGGAATGCTTCTCCATGAACTCGCTCATGTCGATGCGGATCAAGTGCTCTTCCGAATCGAACAGGAAGCCGGCCAACGCCTTGCACAGCTCAGTCTTGCCGACGCCCGTCGGGCCCAGGAACAGGAACGAACCGTAAGGCTTGTTTTCGTCCGCAATGCCGGCACGCGAGCGGCGGATGGCGTCCGACACCAGGCGCACGGCCTCGTCCTGGCCCACCACACGTTCGTGCAGACGGTCTTCCATCTTGAGCAGCTTCTCGCGCTCGCCAGTCATCATCTTCGACACGGGGATGCCCGTAGCACGGCTGACGACTTCGGCAATTTCTTCCGCGCCCACCTGCGTGCGCAACAGTTTGTTCGGCTGCTTCTGGCTGGCGGTCTCCGCGTCGGTCGCGGCCTTCAGCTTGCCTTCCAACTCGGGCAGCTTGCCGTATTGCAGTTCGGCCACCTTGTCGAACTTGCCTTCGCGTTGCAGCTTGGCAATCTCAAGTTTGATCTTGTCGATCTCCTCCTTGAGCACGGCCGTGCCTTGCGCTGCGCCCTTCTCGGCTTTCCAGATTTCATCCAGATCGGCGTATTCCTTCTGCAGGCGTTCGATCTCCTGCTCGATCAGCTCCAGGCGTTTCTGCGAAGCTTCGTCGGTTTCCTTCTTCACCGCTTCGCGCTCGATCTTGAGCTGGATCAGGCGACGATCCAGCTTGTCCATCACCTCGGGCTTCGAGTCGATTTCCATCTTGATGCGCGCGGCCGCTTCGTCGATCAGGTCAATTGCCTTGTCCGGCAAGAAGCGGTCCGTGATGTAGCGGTGGCTGAGTTCCGCCGCGGCCACGATGGCCGGGTCGGTAATCTCCACGCCGTGGTGCAGTTCGTACTTCTCCTGCAGGCCACGCAGGATGGCAATGGTCGCTTCCACGCTCGGTTCGTCCACGAGCACCTTCTGGAAGCGGCGCTCCAGCGCGGCATCCTTCTCGATGTACTTGCGGTATTCATCCAGCGTGGTCGCGCCGATGCAATGCAGCTCGCCGCGCGCAAGTGCGGGCTTGAGCATGTTGCCCGCGTCCATCGCACCTTCGGCCTTGCCCGCGCCCACCATGGTGTGGATTTCGTCGATGAAGAGGATGGTCTGGCCCTCTTCCTTGGCGATGTCGTTGAGCACGGCCTTCAGGCGCTCTTCGAACTCGCCACGGTACTTGGCACCGGCCAGCAAGCCCGCCATATCCAGCACGAGCACGCGCTTGCCCTTCAGGCTTTCCGGCACCTCTTCATTGACGATGCGCTGCGCCAGCCCCTCAACGATGGCCGTCTTGCCCACGCCCGGCTCGCCAATCAGCACCGGGTTGTTTTTGGTGCGGCGTTGCAGGATCTGGATGGCGCGGCGGATTTCGTCATCGCGGCCGATGACAGGGTCGAGCTTGCCGCTTCGGGCACGCTCGGTCAGGTCGATCGTGTACTTCTTGAGCGCCTCGCGCTGGCTTTCGGCCTCGGCGCTGCCGACGGTCTGGCCGCCGCGTACGGCGTCGATGGCCGATTCGAGCGCTTTGCGAGCCAAGCCGTGTTCGCGTGCGATGCGGCCGGCCTCGCCCTTGTCGTCAGCGGCGGCCAGCAGGAACAGCTCGCTGGCGATGAATTGGTCGCCACGCTTGATGCCTTCTTTCTCGGTCTGCTGCAGCAGGTTGCCCAGGTCTCGGCCGACCTGCACCTGTTCGCCCCCCTGCACCTGCGGCAGGTGCTTGATGGCACGGTCCAGCGCCGTGTCCAGCGCACCCGTGTTGACGCCCGCGCGGGCCAGCAGGTTCTTGGTGGCTCCATCCGGCTGGCGCAGCATCGCCAGCAGCAGGTGGATCGGTTCGATGTACGGATTGTCGTTGCCCAGCGCCAGGCTCTGCGCGTCGGCCAGCGCTTCCTGAAAGCGGGTGGTCAGTTTGTCCAAACGCATATAAAACCCCTTGCGGAAATTATTCACTTGCTCCGAAAGATTGGGAGCTTCGGTGGCATTTCAAGCATGGAAACGCCGGTTTTCATGCAGGTTTGAACAAAATCAAGCGGAGATGCGGATCTCGGCGCGTCGCCGTTTGATGTGCCGCTTTCGTCTCATTCAGTGCGCAGGCAGTCACCGCCTCACCCGAAGTCGTTACCGAAATGCGATCACCCGCGGTCAGCGTATTCGTGAAGTTCGGTACGTTGGTCGCGCTGATGGTCATTTCCGCTTCAGGCGTGCCACCGTGCGGGTCCGTGCGTTGTTCGCCATGTGAACCCACGACGCATGCTAACGACGCGAATCAACTGAATGTACGCACCGTCCAGAGGCCGAGCAGCGTGAGGAACAGCGAGCCACCCAGATGTGCCACGACATGCAGCACGCCGATCGCATAGTCACCCGCCAGGATGTTGGCGATGACCTCGCTGGAAAACGTCGAGAACGTCGTCAGGCCGCCGAGGAACCCGGTGATGACCAGCAGGCGCCACTCCGGTGACAGCCCTGCATGCACATCGAAAAAGCCCACCGCTACGCCAATCAGGTAGCCCCCTACCAGATTAGCTGCCAGCGTGCCGTACGGTAACGCCGGATTGATCGCATTCCACAGTACAGCGAATACCCAGCGCAGCCAGGCCCCCAGCGCAGCTCCTACCCCGACTGCCAGAAAGCCCAATCCGCTCATGCGGCCCTGTCCTTGTTATTCGTAATCGTTGGGTTGGGCCGGTACGCTGGCCGCCGTGGAGGCGGCAGCCGCGTTGCTGGTGGTGACTCCCCAGCGGGCGAGTGCCTTGTCGTCGGTCACGCGCGCGTCGACCCAGCGCGCGCCCTCGGGCGTCTGCTCCTTCTTCCAGAAAGGCGCCTCGCTCTTGAGGTAATCCATGATGAATTCGCACGCGGCAAAGGACTCGCCGCGGTGCTTGGAGGCCACCGCCACCAGCACGATCTGGTCTTCCGGCCTGAGCTTGCCCACACGGTGGATGACCAGCGCGTCAATCAGCTCCCACCGCTGCCTGGCCGCGCTCACGATGTTGGCGAGTGCCTTCTCGGTCATGCCGGGATAGTGCTCCAGCTCCATCTCCGACACACCGGTTCCGTCGTTGATGTCGCGCACGGTACCGATAAAGCTGGCCACCGCGCCAATGTTCGGGCGGCCGGCGCGTAGTGCGGCAATCTCGGCACCGAGGTCGAAGTCGGCTTCCTGCACACGGACGGTCATGGTCGCTCTCCTTCGCTCAGCCGCCAGTGACGGGCGGGAAGAATGCGACTTCGCAGCCTTCGTGAATCGCGGTATCGGCAGGCACGATCTGGTGGTCCACCGCCATGCGCAGGGCGCGGCCCTCAGCCAAGACATCGGCCCACACCGGACCACGCGCCATCAACCAGTGGCGCACATCGCCCGCTGTGCGCAAGGTGTCTGGCACGGTCACCGCCTCATGCGAGGTCCCCAGTTGTTCACGCACGCTGGCAAAGAAACGAAGCTCGATCTGCATGGCCATCGCTCCTTACACCAGACCTGCGAACGGCAGGAAGCTCACCACGTCGCCCTGCGCGATCGGCTGGTTGGGCGGGTTGTCGATCAGGCCATCGCCCCACACCGTGGAGGTCAGCACACCCGAACTTTGATTCGGGAACAGGTCGAGCCCGCCATTGGCGTTGATGCGCGCACGCAGGAACTCGTTGCGGCGATCGCCCTTCGGTAACGCAAAGTCCGCACGCATCGGGATACGTTTCGGGGCAATATCCGTCACGCCTTGCAGGTGCAGGATGAACGGCCGCACAAACAGCAGGAAGGTCACGAAGCTAGACACCGGGTTGCCTGGCAGGCCCAGAAAGAACGCGGTCGGCCCGCCGACCATGCCTTCGGGGCGGCGCACCTCGCCAAAGGCCAGCGGCTTGCCCGGCTTGATGGCGATCTGCCACATGTTCAGGCGCCCTTCAGCTTCCACGGCGGGCTTGATGTGGTCTTCCTCGCCCACCGACACGCCGCCGGACGTGATGATCAGGTCGTGCCCCTCGGCGGCTTCGCGCAGCGTGTCGCGCGTGGCCTGCAGCGTGTCGGGCACGATGCCGAAATCGGTGATGTCGCAGCCAAGGTTTTCGAGCAGCGCGCGCAGCGTGAAGCGATTGGAGTTGTAGATGGCGCCGAGCTTGAGCGGCTCGCCGGGCATGGCAAGTTCATCGCCCGTAAAGAACACAGCCACACGCGGGCGGCGCACCACCTGCAGGTTGGCACAACCGACAGAAGCGGCCAGGCCCAGTTGCTGCGCACCGAGGCGTGTGCCGCGCGGCAGGATTTCTGCGCCGTCGGCAATATCCTCACCGGCGCGGCGAATCCACTCGCCGGATTCCGGCACGTGGTCAATGACGACGGTGCCCGTGTCCGGATCAGCCTTGCATTGCTCCTGCATGACCACCGCATCGGCGCCCGGCGGAATCAACGCGCCGGTAAAGATGCGGGCCGCCTCGCCCGCATTCAGCGGCTGACCGACGTGGCCCGCAGGAATGCGCTGCGCCACCTTCAGGCAGGTGCCCGGCGCGGTGATGTCGGCCGCGCGCACGGCGTAGCCATCCATCGACGTATTGTCCGCCGACGGTACATTCAGGCTACTGTGTACAGCTTGCGCGAGGATGCGGCCATTGGCGTGCAGCGTTGGCACGGTTTCGGTGTCATGTAGAACGCGGGCGGCCGCAAGCAGTTGCGACAGCGCCGCTTCGAGCGTCAGCAAGGACGGTTTGACGGCGGGAGCATCGTTGGCGGACATGCGGAAATGGGAAAACGAATTCGAAAGGGAGATTTCGATTGTATCGGTTCCAGGCCGATGCCATGCATCAGCCCAGGCGTATCACGCGAATGCGTCAGCCAGCGCAATCCGCAGCGCCGGCACGATGTGCGCGTCGAACCACGGGTTGTGCTTGAACCAGGCAAGATTGCGCGGGCTCGGGTGCGGCAGCGGAAACAGCACGCGGCCCTCCCCGTCCGTCACAGGCCCATTGCGGACCACATCGGTGAGCGACCAGTCGCGCGGACCATCGAGGTAGTAACGCTGCGCGTAGGTCCCGACCAGTAGCGCGAGCTTGACCTCGGGCATCGCAGTCAGCAAAGGGCGATGCCATTTGGGGGCGCACTCTGGGCGCGGCGGCAGATCGCCGTTCGCGCCGGTGCCGGGAAAGCAGAAGCCCATCGGCACCACGGCGATGCGCCTGTCGGCGTAGAAATCGTCGTACGGGATTTGCAGCCACTGGCGCAGGCGATCCCCCGAGCGGTCGTTCCAGGGGATGCCGGTTTCGTGGACGATGCGCCCAGGCGCCTGCCCGACGATCAGCACGCGGGCACGGCGGTCAGCCAGGACAACGGGGCGCGGCTCGTGCGCGAGCGCGCCCTTGCACGCGCGGCAGGCACGGATGTCGTGCAGGCAACGTGTGAACGCTGCCTCGGCCACGTCATCCGGCACGCCTGCCATGCCTTTACAGACCGGTGTGCTGGGCGATGTAGCTCTTGATGCGGTCGGCATCGGCAGGCATGACTTCGAAACGCTGCGGCAGCGATTCGATATCAGCGTAGCCTGCCGGGCGCTCCGGCTCACGGTCCAGCGCTTCGCGGATGGTGTCGCCAAACTTGGCCGGCAACGCCGTTTCCAGCACCACCATCGGCACACCCGGCGTCAGGTTCTCGCGCGCCACCTTCACGCCGTCGGCGGTGTGGGTGTCGATCATCGTGCCGTAGGTGGCAAAGACGTCACGGATCGTGTTGACGCGGTCTTCGTGTGAGCTACGGCCCGAGACGAAGCCGAACTCGGCGATGCGGTCAAACTCCGGCTTGCCGGTCATCGAGAAACCGCCCTTCTCGTCCACGTCCCGGAAGAGCTGCGCGAGACGCGCCGGGTCACGGCCCAGCAGGTCGAACACGAAGCGCTCGAAGTTCGAGGCCTTGCTGATGTCCATGCTCGGGCTGGACGTGTGGTAAGTCTGCGCGGCCGAGCGCACGCGGTACGTTCCGGTGCGGAAGAACTCGTCGAGCACGTCGTTCTCGTTGGTGGCCACCACCAGCTTGTCGATCGGCAGGCCCATCATGCGCGCGATGTGGCCCGCGCAGACGTTGCCGAAGTTGCCCGACGGCACGCAGAACGACACCTTGTCGCCAATCTTCGGGGCGGCCAGCAGATAGCCCTTGAAGTAGTAGACGACCTGGGCAACGACACGCGCCCAGTTGATCGAATTGACCGTGCCGATCTTCTGGCGGGCCTTGTACTCGTGGTCGTTGGACACGGCCTTGACGATGTCCTGCGCATCGTCAAACACACCCTCAATGGCGATGTTGAAGATGTTCGCGTCTTGCAGGCTGAACATCTGCGCGGTCTGGAACGCGCTCAT
Organism: Ralstonia flaminis; assembly: GCF_958415495.1. Classification (NCBI taxonomy): domain Bacteria; kingdom Pseudomonadati; phylum Pseudomonadota; class Betaproteobacteria; order Burkholderiales; family Burkholderiaceae; genus Ralstonia; species Ralstonia flaminis. Next base: position 223,264 of record NZ_CATZLL010000004.1, read on the forward strand.
CTTGCGGTGCGGACTCAGCATGAACACACGCACGCCGCGCTTGCCGCGCATGGCGTACTCGGCCGCGCTGCCGGTGTCGCCAGAGGTGGCGCCCAGGATGTTCAGCTCGGCGTGTTCGCGGTCGAGCGCGTATTCGAACAGGTTGCCCAGCAGCTGCATCGCCATGTCCTTGAAGGCCAGGGTCGGGCCGTTGGACAGGCACAGCAGCGACAGTTGCGTGCCGCCTTCCTCACCCAGCGTGTGCAGCGGCGTGATGTCGGCCGCGTTGTCGCCCTGGCGCGTGTTGCAGTAAACCTCAGGCGTGTACGTGCGGCGGACCAGCACGCGCAGGTCGTCTTCGGGGATGTCGGTAGCGAACTTGCGCAGAATCTCGAACGCGAGATCCGCATACGGCAGGTCGCGCCAGCGGGTCAGTTCATCTGCACTGACTTGCGGATACTGCTCGGGCAGGTACAGGCCGCCGTCCGGCGCCAAGCCGCCCAGCAGGATGCGAGAGAAGCTCTGCGGCTCTGCGTGGCCGCGGGTCGATCGGTATTGCATGCTCATGGCCTCAGTTCAGTTCTTCCATGCGAATGCGCTTGACCTTCGACAGCACGGTCGGCAGCGCTTCGATGGCGGCAATGGCACCGTTCACGTGTTTCTCGACGGCCGTGTGCGTCAACATGATGATGTCGGTCTGCGGCTGCGGCTCACCCTCACGCGATTCCTTCTGCAGCATGGCGTCGATCGAGATACCGGTCTTGGCCAGGATCTGCGTGATATCGGCCAGCACACCCGTTTGATCGGCCACGCGAATGCGCAGGTAGTAGCTCGAACGCACCTCGTCGATCGGCAGCACCGGCGTGTCGGACAATGCATCCGGCTGGAACGCCAGGTGCGGCACACGGTGTTCCGGGTCAGCGGTGTGCAGGCGCGTCACGTCCACTAGGTCGGCGACGACGGCCGAAGCGGTCGGCTCAGCGCCGGCGCCCTTGCCGTAGTACAGCGTCGGGCCCACGGCGTCACCGTTGACGACCACGGCGTTCATCGCGCCTTCCACGTTGGCGATCAGGCGCTTGGCCGGTACCAACGTCGGGTGCACGCGCAGCTCGATACCAGCATCGGTGCGGCGCGTCAGGCCCAGCAGCTTGATGCGGTAGCCGAGTTCCTCCGCATAGCGGATGTCGACGGCTTCCAGCTTCGTGATGCCTTCCACGTACGCGCGCTCGAACTGCACCGGCACGCCAAAGGCGATGGCGCTCATGAGCGTGAGCTTGTGCGCGGCGTCAAAGCCTTCGATGTCGAACGTCGGATCGGCTTCGGCATAGCCCAGGCGCTGGGCTTCCTTGAGCACCGTGTCGAAGTCCAGGCCCTTGTCGCGCATCTCCGAGAGGATGAAGTTCGTGGTGCCGTTGATGATGCCGGCGATCCACTCGATGCGGTTGGCCGTCAGGCCCTCGCGCAGTGCCTTGATGATGGGGATGCCGCCGGCCACTGCGGCCTCGAACGCCACCATCACGCCTTTGTCCTGCGCGGCCTTGAAGATTTCGTTGCCATGCAGCGCCAGCAGCGCCTTGTTGGCGGTGACGACGTGCTTGCCATTGGCAATGGCGCGCAGCACCAGTTCGCGCGTCAGGTCATAGCCGCCGATCAGTTCCACCACGATATCGATCTCGGGCGAATCCACCACGGCAAATGGGTCGTTGACCACCGGCACGGTCGCACCGGCTTCCTGCACGATGGCGCGCGCCTTTTCGACGTTGCGCACGGCAATCATGGCGACTTCAATGCCGCGACCCGCGCGACGACGGATTTCTTCCTGGTTCCGTTGCAGAACCTTGAGCGTACCGCCACCGACGGTACCGAGCCCGAGCAGGCCGATCTTGATGGGATTCATGGGACGTATCGTTGAAACTGAGAGGCAAAAAACGGACAGGGCAGACACTTCGGTCTGCCCCGCTCACAACATGTCTGGCGGAAGACCGAGTCTATGCGGCCCGGATGCCAGTACCGTGACGCTGACGGTACCGCTCCAGGAAGCGTGAAATTCGGCCAATCGCTTCGCGAAGATCGTCTTCGTGCGGCAAGAAGACAATGCGGAAGTGGTCCGGCGAGTGCCAGTTGAAGCCGGTGCCCTGCACCAGCAGCACACGCTCCTCTTCCAGCAACTGGCGGATGAATTGCTGATCGTCCTCGATCGGGTACACAGCCGGATCGAGGCGCGGGAACATGTACAGCGCAGCCTTGGGCTTCACGCAGGTCACACCCGGAATCGCGGTGATCAGTTCGTGCGCTAGGTCACGCTGACGACGCATGCGGCCGCCCGGCGCCACCAGGTCTTTAATGCTCTGATAGCCACCCAGCGCGGTCTGGATCGCCCACTGGCCCGGCACGTTGGCGCACAGGCGCATCGACGACAGCATGTTCAGGCCTTCGATGTAGTCCTTGGCCGGGCGCTTGTCGCCCGAGACCACCATCCAGCCAGCGCGGTAGCCGCAGGAGCGATAGCTCTTCGACAGGCTGTTGAACGTAATGGTGAGAACGTCTTCCGACAGCGAGCCCAGCGCCGTGTGCTTGTTGTCGTCAAACAAGACCTTGTCGTACACCTCATCGGCGAAGATCACCAGGCCGTGCTCGCGCGCAATGGCAATGATGCCGCGCAGCAAGTCGTCGGAGTACAGCGCGCCGGTCGGGTTGTTCGGGTTGATGACGACGATGCCCTTGGTGTTGGGCGTGATCTTGGCGCGGATGTCGTCCAGGTCCGGCATCCAGCCGTTGGACTCATCGCAGTAGTAATGCACCGGCGTGCCGCCCGAGAGGCTGGTCACGGCGGTCCACAGCGGGTAGTCGGGCGCCGGCAGCAGCAGCTCGTCGCCTTGGTCGAGCAGCGCGTTGGTGGCCAGCGAAATCAACTCCGACGCACCGTTGCCCAGATAGATGTCATCCAGCGTGACGTTCTTGATGCCCTGCTCTTGCGTGTAGTGCATCACCGCCTTGCGCGCCGCAAAGATGCCCTTGGAATCCGAGTAGCCGGCCGAGTTCGGCAGGTTGCGGATCATGTCCAGCTGAATCTCTTCCGGGGCATCGAAACCGAACGGGGCCAAGTTGCCGATGTTCAGCTTGATGATCTTGTGGCCGTCTTCTTCCATCTGCTTGGCCTTCTCGAGCACGGGGCCGCGAATGTCATAGCAGACGTTATTGAGCTTGGCGGATTTCTGGATCGTTTTCACGGGCGATGTCGAGCGGGCTTGGATTGCGGATGATTTTGTAATGCAGCAAGGCGGCGGGGATGGCGCCACTTGCGCGGCAAGCGCTGCGCTCTTCCTTGCCGGACGTCGCTTGTGGCGCGGCGGGCAAAGGAGAGAAAAAGATATAATTTAGCCCATTATGACAGACTTCGGCGGGCATTTTTGCAACGCAGCGAGATCGCCCGGAAGTCTGAAACCTAGCGCCCCCGCTGCTGCGTGTGCCGCAGCCTTCGCGCCTGATGGGATTCCGCCTTGAAGCTCCATTCTTCTGATCCGTCCACCATTCTGAATACCGTCACGGCCTATGGCGACGGCTATATCGAAATCAACAAGGTACGCTACGAGCATTCGGTGCTCGTCATGCCCGAAGGCGCAGTCGTGCCGTGGGATGTCGCGCGCTTTGAAGACCTCACGCCCGAGCACTTCGCCCGCCTGCTGGAGCTGGGGGCGGAGGTGGTCGTATTCGGCACCGGCAACAAGCTGCGCTTTCCGCACCCGCGCCTGACCGCCCCGCTCACCGAGAAGCGCATCGGCGTGGAAGCAATGGACCTGCAGGCCGCCGGGCGCACCTACAACATCCTGATGCTGGAAGGCCGCAAAGCGGCGGCCGCATTGCTGATCGAACGCGCCTGACTGCATGCCGATCGACCGCTCTGCCAACGCGCCCGCCCTGCCCTGGCGCAACGCCTCCCTGTGGCTGCTGGCCGCTGCCTTTCTGGCCGTCTGGCTGGGCACGTTGGGCTACCGCCACCTGATCCCTACCGACGAAGGCCGCTACGCCGAGATCGCCCGCGAGATGTTCACCACGGGCGACTGGGTGACCATCCGCTATAACGCCCTGAAGTATTTCGAGAAGCCCCCGCTACAGATGTGGGGCACGGCGCTCGCCTACACGCTGTTCGGCGTCGGTGACTGGCAGGCGCGGCTGTTCACGGCGTTGTCGGGCATCGCCGGCCTCGTTTTCACGATGCTGGCCGCAGCGCGCTGGTGGGGCAAGCGAACCGCCGTCATCACCGGGCTGGTCCTGGTGAGCGCGCCGATGTGGAACGTGGGCGCACATTTCAATTCGCTCGACATGGGCGTGGCCGGCTGCATGACGATGGCCCTGGCGGCGCTGCTGCTGGCACAGTATCCGGATGCCACACGCAGCCAGCAACGCAACTGGATGTGGGTCTGCTGGGCGTCGATGGCGCTGGCCGTATTGAGCAAAGGCCTGATCGGCGTGGTGCTGCCGGGCTTCGTACTGGTGGTCTACACGCTCGTCGCACGTGACTGGGCATTGTGGAAACGACTGCACCTGGTGACGGGGCTAATCGTCTTCTTTGCCGTGGGTGCACCGTGGTTCGTGCTGATTTCTGCGCGCAACCCGGAGTTTGCGTGGTTCTTCTTCGTACACGAGCACTTCCAGCGCTTCACGTCGACCGTGCACAACCGCAACGCGCCGCTTTGGTATTTCGTGCCGCTGCTGCTGGCGGGCTTCCTGCCGTGGCTCGCACAACTGCCGGGCGCGGCACGCCTCTCCTTCGCCCGCAGTGAGACTGCCGCCAATGGCTTCCGGCCAACGCTCATGCTCGGCTTGTGGGCCATCCTGATCTTCGCGTTTTTCAGCATTTCCGACTCGAAGCTGCCGGGCTATATCTTCCCGATCATCCCGGCGCTGGCGGTTCTGGCTGCGTTGGTGCTGGAGAACACCAGCGAGCGCGCTTGGCGCTGGCAGCTCAAGGCCTTCCTGGCCCTGGCCGTGGTCGGTCTGGCGGCGAGCGGCTATGTGGCGACGATGTCGTCGGACATGTACCCCAATGCGGTGTTCTCGCGCTTTGCGATGTTCCTGGCAGCGGCCTTCGCCGCGGGTGCGGTGTTCACGTGGCTGGCACTGCGCCGTGCGGACAAGCGCTTTGAGAGCCTCGTCGCGTTCGCCTGCGCGTGGTTCCTGACGTTTACGGCCGCCCTGCTCGGCCACGAGTCGTTCGGGCGCTCGATGTCGGGTATCGATCTCGTGCCGGCCGTCAAACCATGGTTGAAGCCCGGCGTACCGTTCTATGCGGTGGAGCGGCTGGACCATACAATGCCGTTTTACCTTGGCACGCCAACCACGATGGTGCAGCAGCCCGATGAGTTGGCTTTCGGCATCGAGCAGGAACCCACCAAGTGGATCCCGACCACCGAGGCCTTCGTGGCCCGCTGGAAGGAAGGCGGCCAGGCTGTCGCCATGATGGGGCCGGGTACATATGACCGGCTGGTGGCCCAGGGTGTGCCGATGATTGTGATTGCCCGCGATGCCCGCCGCGTGATCGTGCGGCGCAACTAGGTGCTACCCGCTTGTCTTTGTTCGGCCCCCTTCGAAAGGGGCGTGCAAGCGGAATTGTCGTAACATGCGCCCCGGCGGCAGAGTCGCGGGGAAACCGACGCTGTTGGTAAAACATCAAAAGAACACATGAATCTGGTCACTTTCGGGCTGATCCTGACAGGCGTCATGCTCAATGCCTGCGCCCAGCTATTGCTCAAGGCGGGCGTCAACAATATCGGCCGCTTTGCGTTTTCGGCCGAGAACATCGTGCCAATCGGCATCAAGCTTGCAACGCAGTTGCCCATCATCGGCGGCCTGTCGTGCTACGTGATTTCCGTGGTGGTATGGATCCTCGGGCTGTCGCGCGTGGATGTGACCATTGCGTATCCAATGCTCTCGCTAGGCTACGTGGTCAATGCCTTCCTGGCGTGGTATCTGTTTGGCGAAGTGCTGTCGATTCAGCGGCTGATCGGTATCGGCATCATCCTCATCGGCGTATTCGTGCTGGCTCGCTCCTAAGCGACGCTTGAGCCCACCCTGCCCACCTCCTTATTCAAGCCATCGTCATGACGCAAACCAACGCCACTGCCGAACTGCCGTTCCTGCCCTTCGTGCGCCCGACCATTGATGAGGCGACCATCGCCGCGGTGGCCGATGTGCTGCGCTCGGGCTGGATTACCTCGGGCCCCAAGGTTGCCGCGTTCGAAGCCGCACTGTCGGAATACTTCGGCGGCCGCATCGTGCGCACGTTCGCCAACGGCACGGCCACGATGGAAGTCGCGCTGCGCATCGCAGGCATCGGCCCCGGCGATGAGGTCATCACCACGCCGATCTCGTGGGTCGCCACGTCCAACGTCGTGCTGACGGTCGGCGCCAAGCCGGTCTTCGTCGATATCGACCCGGTCACGCGCAATATCGATCTCGACAAGGTCGAAGCCGCCATCACGCCGCGTACGAAAGCGATCATCCCGGTCTACCTGTCCGGCCTGCCTGTCGACATGGACCGCCTGTACGATATCGCCCGCCGCCACAAGCTACGCGTGGTGGAAGACGCAGCGCAGGCCATCGGCTCGCGCTGGGGCGACAAGCGCATCGGCGAAATTGGCGATCTGGTCAGCTTCAGCTTCCAGGCCAACAAGAACATCACCACCATCGAAGGTGGCGCGCTCGTGCTCAACACGCCTGAAGAAGCTGTGCTGGCCGAGAAGTACCGCCTGCAAGGCGTCGTGCGCACTGGCTTTGACGGCATGGAAGTCGACTTGGTGGGCGGCAAATTCAACCTGACCGATGTGAACGCCGCCATCGGCCTGGGCCAGTTTGCACAGCTTGAAGCGGTGACCGCACGCCGCGCCGCGCTCGCACGCCGCTACTTTGCCGCCATGCGCGCGGCTGACATCGAATCGTTTGGCGTCGAATTGCCGGTGGAAAACTTCACGCACACCAACTGGCACATGTTCCAGATCGTGCTGCCACTGGATCGCCTGAAGGTCGATCGCGCAGGCTTCATGGCGGGCCTCAAGGCGCTGGGCATCGGCGCGGGCGTGCATTACCCGCCCATCCATCTGTTCAAGCTCTATCGCGAACTCGGCTGGAAGCCGGGTATGTTCCCGGTGGCAGAACGCATCGGCCGCGCTATCGTCACGCTGCCGATGTTTGCCGGCATGGAAGATTCTGACGTGGATCGCGTAGCCAACGCGGTCCGCCAACTTTGCGCCCAATACCAATAATGAAGACACCCGCTCTCTCGGTCGTCATTCCTGTCTACAACGAAGAAGACGGGCTCGCCGCGCTGTTTGCGCGCCTGTATCCCGCTCTCGATGCGTTGGGCATCTCGTACGAAGTCGTGTTCGTCAATGATGGCAGCCGGGACCGCTCCGCCGCCATGTTGGCCGAGCAGTTCCGCGCCCGCCCGGACAGCACCCGCGTCGTGCTGTTCAATGGCAACTACGGCCAGCACATGGCCATCTTGGCCGGCTTTGAGCATGCGCGCGGCGAGCGCGTCATCACGCTCGATGCCGACCTGCAGAACCCGCCCGAAGAGATCGGCCGCCTGGTTGAAAAGCTCGACGAAGGCTACGACTACGTCGGCACCATCCGCCGCGTCCGCCAGGACTCGTGGTTCCGCCGTACCGCGTCGCGCGCCATGAACTCGCTGCGCGAGCGCATCACGCACATCAAGATGACCGACCAGGGCTGCATGCTGCGCGCCTACAACCGGACCATCGTTGACACCATCAACCGCTGCCGCGAAGTCAACACCTTCATCCCAGCGCTGGCCTACACCTTCAGCAAGAACCCGACTGAAATCGAAGTCGACCACGAAGAGCGCTTCGCGGGCGAATCGAAGTACTCGCTGTACAAGCTGGTGCGCCTGAACTTCGATCTGGTGACTGGCTTCTCGGTGGTGCCGCTGCAGTGGTTCTCCGCGATCGGCATGCTGCTGTCGCTGGCCTCGGCAGTACTGTTCATCCTGCTGGTAGTCCGCCGATTCCTGCTGGGTGCAGAAGTCCAGGGCGTATTTACGCTGTTCGCCATCACATTCTTCCTGATGGGCGTGCTGCTGTTCGGCATCGGCCTCTTGGGCGAGTACATCGGCCGCATCTATCAGCAGGTGCGCGAGCGCCCGCGCTATCTGGTGCAGGGCGTACTGGAAGACACCCCTCACCTGCATGAAGCCGGGCCGGCGGACCTGAAAGCCGGCAACTCGCAGCGGGGTGTTGCATGACACGCCGCGCCGTCGTCTTCGCGTATCACAACGTCGGCGTGCGCTGCCTGCGCGTGCTGGCGGCGCGCGGTATCCAGGTCGAACTTGTCGTCACACATGAAGACAACGCCGCTGAGAACATCTGGTTTGGCAGCGTGCGCGCCACAGCACAGGAACTGGGTATCCCCTTCATCACGCCAGAAAACGCGAACGGTGAAGATCTGCGCGCCCGCATCGCCGCCATCGCGCCGGATTTCATCTTTTCGTTCTACTACCGGCACATGATCCCGATGTCGCTGTTGAGCCTTGCCAAGTTTGGCGCGTTCAACATGCACGGGTCGCTCCTGCCAAAGTACCGTGGCCGCGTGCCTATTAACTGGGCCGTCCTGCACGGCGAGACCGAAACCGGCGCCACCCTGCACGAGATGGTCGAAAAGCCGGATGCCGGCTACATCGTCGACCAGACTATCGTGCCGATCCTGCCGGACGACACGTCACACGAAGTGTTCGAAAAGGCCACCGTGGCCGCCGAACAAACCTTGTGGCGCGCATTGCCCGCAATGATTGCCGGGCAGATTCCACAGCACCCGAACGTGCTGGCCAACGGCAGCTATTTCGGTGGCCGCAAGCCCGAAGACGGCCGCGTCGACTGGTCCAAGCCGGCCCAGCAGGTCTACAACCTGATCCGTGCCGTGGCACCGCCCTACCCCGGCGCTTTTACCGATGTCGGTAGCGAGCGTTACATCGTCGCGCGTGCCCGTCTGGCACATCAAACCGTCACGAATTTGCCCCCGGGCTTGCACGTCGTGGATAATGCGATGTTCGGCGTGTGCGGCGATGGGGGAGCCATCGCCATCCACGAGCTCTGGCGTGTCGAGCCCAACGCCGCCAGCGGTACGTCCGTCGTGACCGCGCAGCAGCTCGCCAACCAGCTCGCCACCTCCTGATCTTGAGTTTGCCTTCATGAAAAAAGTACTGATTCTCGGCGTCAACGGCTTCATCGGCCACCATCTGTCCAAGCGCATCCTGGAGACCACCGACTGGGAGGTCTATGGCATGGACATGCAGACCGAGCGTCTGGGCGATCTGGTCAACCACCCGCGCATGCACTTCTTCGAGGGTGACATCACCATCAACAAGGAGTGGGTCGAGTATCACGTGAAGAAGTGCGACGTGATCCTGCCGCTGGTGGCCATCGCCACGCCGTCGACGTACGTCAAGGACCCGTTGCGCGTGTTCGAGCTGGACTTTGAAGCCAACCTGCCGATCGTTCGCTCGGCTGCCAAGTACAAGAAGCACCTGGTGTTCCCGTCGACCTCCGAGGTCTACGGCATGTGCAGCGATGCGGAATTCGATCCGGAAGCCTCGCCGCTGATCTACGGCCCGATCAACAAGCCGCGTTGGATCTATGCCTGCTCGAAGCAGCTGATGGACCGCGTGATCTGGGGCTACGGCATGGAAGGCCTGAACTTCACGCTGTTCCGCCCGTTCAACTGGATCGGCCCGGGCCTGGACTCGATCTACACCCCGAAGGAAGGTTCGTCGCGCGTTGTTACGCAGTTCCTCGGCCACATCGTGCGCGGTGAGAACATCAAGCTCGTCGACGGCGGCAGCCAGAAGCGCGCCTTCACGTACATCGATGACGGCATCGACGCACTGGTGCGCATCATCGCCAACAAGGATGGCGTTGCCTCGGGCAAGATCTACAACATCGGCAACCCGTCGAACAACTATTCGGTGCGCGAGCTGGCCAACATGATGCTGGAGCAAGCCGCCAAGATCGACGAGTACAAAGACACCGCCAAGCAAGTTCAGCTGGTGGAAACGACCTCCGGCGCCTACTACGGCAACGGCTACCAGGACGTGCAAAACCGCGTACCGAAGATCGCCAATACCATGGACGAACTGGGCTGGAAGCCGACCACCACGATGCAAGACGCCCTGGCGAATATCTTCGAGGCGTATCGCATGCACGTGGCCGACGCCCGCAGCCTGGTTGAAGAAGGCAACGGCAACAAGTAAGCAACACCCCGCGCAGGTTCATGGCCCTCATCGTCCTCAAAATCGACGTCGACACCCTGCGCGGCACCCGCGAAGGCGTGCCCAATCTCTCGCGCATGTTGCGTGAGCACGAGGCAGGCGCGACCTTCCTCTTCAGCCTCGGCCCGGATCACACCGGCTGGGCGCTGCGCCGGGCGTTCCGCCCCGGTTTTCTGAAGAAGGTTTCCCGCACGTCCGTGGTCGAGCACTACGGCCTGCGCACGCTCATGTACGGCGTGCTGTTGCCCGGCCCCGACATCGGCCGCAGAGCCGCTGCCGAAATGCGCGCCATTGCCGAGGCAGGCTTCGAGACCGGCATCCACACGTGGGATCACGTGCTCTGGCAAGACAACGTCCGCCTGCGCGATGCTGCCTGGACAGCCCGTCAGATGGGCGCCTCGCACAAGCGCTTTGCCGAGATTTTCGGTCACGCCCCCGTCACGCACGGCGCCGCCGGCTGGCAGATGAACGACCATGCCTTCCGCCAGATCGATGCCTGGGGCATGGCCTACGCCTCGGACGGCCGTGGCACGCATCCGTACATCCCGAGCATCGACGGCCACACGCTGAACCACGTGCAGCTGCCGACCACACTCCCGACGCTGGATGAGCTCATCGGTGTGGATGATCTGACGACAGAAACCGTCGCCCGGCACATCCTGAAGATGACCGAATCTGATCGCGACCAAGTGTTTACCTTGCATGCGGAGCTTGAAGGGCAGAAACTCGCCCCGATCTTCCGCAGGTTGCTGCAGGGCTGGCGTGCGCAAGGCCATCGGCTGGCATCGATGGGCGACTACTATGCGACGCTGGATCGCAGCACTCTGCCCGTGCAGCCCGTCACGTGGGGCGAAGTTGCCGGTCGCAGCGGCAGCCTGATCGTTCAGCCGGCCTGATTCCTCGGGGCTCCGGTTCAGCGGCGGGCGTCGTATTTCAGCATTGCCCGTCCACGAGTTTCCCGTCTCTCCCCCGCGGTTTTCCGGAACACACCATGCCCGTCTCTCTCGACAAGCCTCTTCCCGATTTCTCCGCGCCGGCCACCAGCGGCATCACGTTCTCGCCGGCGTCGCAGCATGGCAAGATCGTCGTGCTCTATTTTTATCCGAAAGACAACACGCCCGGCTGCACCACCGAGGCGATGAATTTCCGCGACCAGTACGACGCCTTTGAGGCCGCCGGCGCCGTGGTCTTCGGCATTTCGCGCGACAGCCTGAAATCGCACGAGAACTTTAAGGCCAAGCTGGAGATGCCCTTCGAGCTGATCTCCGACACCGACGAAGCCGTCTGCAATCTCTTCGACACCATCAAGATGAAGAAGATGTACGGCAAGGACGTGCGAGGTATCGAACGCAGCACCTTCCTGATCGATGCCAAAGGCGTGTTGCGCAAAGAATGGCGCGGCGTAAAGGTGCCCAACCATGTGGATGACGTTCTGGCGGCGGTGCGCGCGCTGTAATCGCATGTGTCACCCATGAGGCACGAAAGCGCCGCGCAGGGTACGCCGGCGCTTGCTTTTGTGCCAGTTTCGCGCCGCCGCAACGCGACACCACACGTCACATGTGACAGATTGCAAATCGCAAAAGCTTCCGATACAGTCGGAACCGATGAGTACGAAATCCGGATGCCATTCCGATTGCCCACGACGGTACCGGCGGCCAAGTTGGCCTGATACCGCATCGGCGTTTTCCCCAGCAGCAAGGCTGGGCAGAACGTCCGAATCGTGCAACTTGCTGTGGCGCTCGTGGTGCTCACCTAGGCCGCCCCACCTCTCGCAGGTCATGGCGGCTTTTTTGTGGCCGTCGTCTGTGCGACGTGCGCCCCAATCCCTCAGCGTTTTCCATCAGCACCGTCCTGCCATGAGCGGGTGCGGTGTTTCGTCGTTGTTCCCTCCAGAGAGGTAATCTAAGCATGCCGCTGCCGACCATGCCCACCCAGCCAGCCCAATTGCTAGACCCGGCTGAATTCAAGCCTTTCGGCAAAGCCGGAAAGCCCAAGGCGGGTCAGGAACCTCGAAAACCGGTGCCCGCGCTCGAGCGCGAGGCGCTGTCCGAAACCGGCCGTGCACAACCCAAGCGCGGCGCGGCCCGCGCCCGTTCGGGCGAAGCTTCGCCGATGGCCAAGGAAGACGCCCGTCAGCGCCCGACCGTCGTCGCCAAGACCGTCGACAAGGTGTCCACCACGGACAAGTCGACCGAAACCGCTGCCCGCCGCCGTGCCCGTCGCGACGAGGGTCCGACCAAGCTGTTCGTGCTCGACACCAACGTGCTGATGCACGATCCGTCGTCCCTCTTCCGCTTTGAAGAACACGACGTCTATCTGCCGATGATGACGTTGGAGGAGTTGGACAACCACAAGAAGGGCATGAGCGAAGTCGCGCGTAACGCCCGCACGGTCAGCCGCACGCTCGACCAGTTGGTTGCCGGCACCGACGGCGTGATGGACGAGGGGCTGCCGCTCGAAAAACTCGGCAACCGTGATGCGCAAGGCCGCCTGTTCTTCCAGACGCGCCTGAACGACATCAAGCTGCCCGACGGTCTGCCACAGGGCAAGGCTGACAACCAGATTCTGGGCGTGGTGGCCGCGCTGCAGCAGCAACGTCCGGATCGCAATGTCGTGCTGGTGTCGAAAGATATCAACATGCGGATCAAGGCGCGCGCTCTCGGTCTGCCGGCAGAGGATTATTTCAACGACCGCGTGCTGGAAGACACCGACCTGCTCTACAGCGGTGTGATGGCGCTGCCCGCCGATTTCTGGCAGAAGCACGGCAAGAACATCGAGAGCTGGCAGGACCCGAAGACCGGCACCACGTTCTATCGCCTGTCGGGTCCGCTGGTGCCGTCGTTCCTGGTCAATCAGTTTGTCTTCCTGGAGCCGAATGACGGCAGCCTGCCGCTGTACGCGCAGGTCAAGGAGTTGAACGGCAAAACCGCCGTGCTACAAACGCTCAAGGACTACACGCACCAGAAGAACAACGTCTGGGGTGTGACCGCACGTAACCGCGAGCAGAACTTCGCGCTGAACCTGCTGATGCATCCGGAGGTGGATTTCGTTTCGCTGCTCGGCCAAGCCGGCACGGGCAAGACGCTGCTGGCGCTGGCGGCGGGCCTTGAGCAGGTGCTGGACCAGAAGCTCTACAACGAGATCATCATCACGCGCGCCACGGTGCCTGTAGGTGAAGACATCGGCTTCCTGCCCGGCACGGAAGAAGAAAAGATGCAGCCATGGATGGGCGCCTTCGACGACAACCTCGAAGTCCTGCAAAAATCGGACGACAACGCCGGCGAATGGGGCCGCGCCGCCACGCAGGAACTGATCCGCTCGCGTATCAAGGTCAAGAGCATGAACTTCATGCGCGGCCGCACTTTCGTCAACAAGTTCCTCATCATCGACGAGGCGCAGAACCTGACGCCCAAGCAGATGAAGACGCTGGTGACGCGTGCGGGTCCGGGCACCAAGATCATCTGCCTGGGGAACATCGCGCAGATCGATACGCCGTACCTGACGGAAGGCTCGTCCGGTCTGACCTACGTGGTGGATCGCTTCAAGGGCTGGAGCCACAGCGGTCACATTACGCTGGCACGGGGTGAGCGTTCCCGACTCGCAGATCACGCGTCCGACGTGCTGTAACCGCCCCAACATCACGATCCTGCGGCAAATCCAATCGCCGCAAATCGTTGTGCCACAAGGCCGCGCCGTTGCGCGGCCTTTTTCTTGCTACATGCTCATTACCGATCATTCACCTGCAGGAGGCTCGACGATGTTCACACAGCGAAATCCGCAGTTCCGTACGCCGGCAACACTCCCCTGCGTCGCGCTGGCAATGCTGTTGTCCGCCGGCGCGTCCACCGCGCTGGGCAACGACCTTACGCCGCGAACCGCCGGCCAGATCAGTTACGTCTGCGGTGGCGTTGCCCAGGATGAACAACAGGCATTGAACGCCGAAGCGCGCAACTACAACCTGTCCCTGGTATTCACACAGGGGCCGCGTGGTGAATACCTTGCCGATGTTGACGTGCAAATTACCCGGCATGGCAAAGAAGTCGCCAAATTCCACGCCGATGGTCCGCGCTGCCTGATCAAGGCTCCGCCAGCCAGCTACAACGTCATCGCGACCTACCAGGGCACGACCAAACGTGCCACGGTACAAACCGGCAGCACGCGCAACGTGCAGTTGAGCTGGTAACACTACCCGCAAACCGCGACGCCATCGGAGCAAATTTCACAGACCCGCGCCCCGCTTGGCGTTGCGCCCCGCCAACACGCCGCCTGGCCCAGTTCGGCCCGAATTTGGCATTTCGGGCGTTGAGCGCATAGCATGCGATCTATCCGGACTTTCCTGATGGCGCATGCAGACGCGGCACCGTTCTCCTCATGGCAACACCCGACTGGCAGGCACCGCCCTGCTGGCGCTGGTGTGCCTGCTGTCGGCCTGCTCATCGACGCCTACCCGCTCCACCGCCTCGCGCGATACCACCGGGCTGCGCACACGCGGCGCCGCAATCAATGACCCGAGCGCTGGCCTGGAAGAAATCTCCATCGAAGCCATGGCGCTGGTCGGCACCCCCTACCGCTACGGCGGCAATACGCCTGATACGGGCTTCGATTGCAGTGGGCTCGTACGCTATGTCGTACAGCGTGCCGCCTCCGTGAATCTGCCCCGTACTGCGGCTGAAATGGGCCGTCGCGGTACCTCGCTGGAACGCCGCGACGTGGCGTCGGGCGACCTCGTTTTCTTCAACACCACGGGCCAGCCGAACTCGCACGTTGGCATCTATGTTGGCCAGAATCGGTTTGTGCATGCACCGGCCACCGGCGGCACGGTGCGCCTGGAGGACATGACCAAGTCCTACTGGGCGAGCCGCTACATGGGTGCACGCCGCGTGGTTGCGGTCGGCAATCTGCCGGATGCACCCGCCCCTGTCGTCACGCCGGTCCAGGCCGCGCCTGCTCCATCAGCACGGATGATCGACGAAGACCCGCTGGGCGCTCTCGCTCGTGCACGCAGCACACCGTCCACCACCATACCTGTGGACGACGACCCCATCGCCCGCTTCGCCACACAGTAGCGCACCGGCAATCCCAAAACAAAACGCCCACCAATTGGTGGGCGTTTCTCTTTACGCGTTGGCAATCGGCTTACAGCACATGCCGGCCGATCCACCAAGCAATCGCAGCCATGAACGCAGACGCGGGAATCGTCAGAATCCACGCCCAGACGATGTTGCCCGCCACGCCCCAACGCACGGCCGAGGCCTTCTGCGCCGAGCCCACACCGACAATGGCGCCGGTGATCGTATGCGTGGTCGACACTGGCACACCCAGGGCCGATGCAAAGAACAGCGTCAGCGCACCGCCGGTTTCTGCGCAGAAACCACCCACCGGCTTGAGCTTGGTGATCTTTTGCCCCATCGTGCGCACGATGCGCCAGCCGCCCATCAACGTGCCCAGGCCGATCGCCACATAGCAGCAGACGATGACCCACACCGGCGGCTCAGTCGCCGTGGCCGATGCATAGCCACCGGCGATCAGCAGCATCCAGATGATGCCAATGGTCTTCTGCGCATCATTACCACCGTGACCCAGGCTATAGAGCGACGCCGACAGCAGTTGCAGCCGCCGGAACCACCGGTCCACCTTGGATGGCGGCGTTCGGAAGAACAACCACGACACCGCCACCATCAGGATCGACCCGAGAATGAAGCCCAGCAGCGGCGAAATCAGGATGAAGGCCACCGTCTTGAGCAGACCGCTCGCCACCAGCGAACCCGTACCGGAC
Organism: Ralstonia flaminis; assembly: GCF_958415495.1. Taxonomy (NCBI): domain Bacteria; kingdom Pseudomonadati; phylum Pseudomonadota; class Betaproteobacteria; order Burkholderiales; family Burkholderiaceae; genus Ralstonia; species Ralstonia flaminis. The sequence goes on from NZ_CATZLL010000004.1 coordinate 239,298, forward strand.
TTGGCTACAGCCGCGCCAATCAGGCCGCCAATCAGCGCGTGCGATGAGCTCGACGGGATGCCGTAGTACCACGTGATGATGTTCCACACAATGGCCCCCACCAACGCCCCGAAGATGACGTAGTGGTCGACGATCGATGGATCGATGGTGTCCCGACCCACCGTGGTTGCCACCTTGAGGTGGAAAATGAAAATGGCGATCACGTTGCAGGCGGCGGCCATCGCCACTGCCTGCTGCGGCTTGAGCACGCCAGTCGACACCACCGTAGCGATGGAGTTGGCCGCATCGTGAAAGCCGTTCATGAAGTCGAACACGATGGCCAGTCCCACCAGCAGGACGACCACCCAGAGACTGATCTGAAGCGTATGCATGAGGCGTCGTCTCGTCAGGCGTTTTCGAGCACGATGCCTTCGATGATGTTGGCGACATCCTCGCAACGGTCAGTGACGCTCTCCAGTTGCTCGTAAATCGCCTTGAGCTTGATCAGCAGCTTGATGTCGCTCTCGGTGCGAAACAGCTTGGCCATGGCGGCGCGCATCACACGGTCGGCCTCGGATTCCAGGCGGTCGATTTCCTGTGCGATGGTCAGGATCTGGCGGCCGTTGTTCATGTCGCTGAGCAGCGCCACGGCCTTGCGGACTTCCTCGCAGCAGGCCACGCAGATGGTAGCGAGCTGGCGCGATTCGTCGGTCACGTTGGTCACGTCGTACAGCGAGATGGTGAGCGACACGTCCTCCATGAGATCGAGGATGTCGTCCATCGTCGTGATCAGCTTGTGGATCTCGTCGCGATCGAGCGGCGTGATGAAGGTCTTGTGCAGCAGCTCGACCGTGTCATGCGTGATGCGGTCGGCCTTCTTTTCGAAGTTCTGCACGTTGCGCGCATGCATTTCTGCATTGGGCAGGTCGTTGACCAGCTCCTTGAGCGCGTGGGCCGCTTTGACGGCGCACTCGGCGTGCTGATTGAAGTATTCGAAAAACTTGCCTTCGGTGGGCATGAAGCGACCGAACATGATGATCCTTGGAAACGGAGGAATGCTGACGTCGTAAAAACAGCGCCGGACGGGATCACCGCGGGCGCTGTCATCAAAACGCAATATTTTACCGGAACCGAGCGCCCATCATGCATGGCACGTTGTGGCAGACCGACACGAAAATGCTTTACGTGTCGTTGTCAAAGAAGGCGTTGCCACCCGTGAAGTTATCGAACTTCGTATATTCACCCAGGAACGTGAGCCGAACGGTACCGATCGGACCGTTACGCTGCTTACCGATGATGATTTCGGCCGTGCCCTTGTCCGGGGAATCGGGGTTGTAAACCTGATCGCGATAGATGAACAGAATCACGTCGGCATCCTGTTCGATAGCGCCGGACTCTCGCAAGTCCGACATCACCGGGCGCTTGTTCGGGCGCTGCTCCAGGCTTCGGTTCAGCTGCGACAGCGCGATCACCGGGCAATTGAGTTCCTTAGCCAAGCCCTTGAGCGAACGCGAGATCTCTGAGATTTCGGTTGCGCGATTCTCACCGCTACCCGAACCCGACATCAGCTGCAGGTAGTCGATAACGATCAGGCCGAGTTGCCCGCACTGGCGCGCAAGGCGGCGCGAGCGCGCACGCAATTCCATCGGGTTCAAGGCTGGCGTTTCATCGATGAAGAGCTGCGCGTCATTCATCTTCTGGATCGCGTGCGTCAAGCGCGGCCAGTCCTCATCGAGCAGGCGCCCCGTACGCAACCGGTGCTGATCCAGCCGGCCAACCGAACCCAGCATACGCATGGCGAGCTGTGTGCCCGCCATTTCCATCGAGAACACCGCCACCGGCAGGCCCTGCTCCACAGCCACGTGTTCGCCAATGTTCAGCGAGAACGCCGTCTTACCCATCGACGGACGGCCAGCCACGATGATCAGATCACCGCCCTGCATCCCGCTGGTCATGCGGTCGAGGTCCACAAAACCCGTCGGCACACCCGTGATGTCACTCTGGTTGTCACGGTGGTACAGCTCGTCGATCCGCTCGACCACCTGCGTCAGCAGCGGCTGGATTTCAAGGAAGCCCTTCTGTCCGCGTGCGCCCTCTTCGGCAATCGCAAACACCTTGGATTCGGCTTCGTCCAGCAGTTGGCGAACGTCGCGCCCCTGCGGGTTGAAAGCGCCGGCGGAAATCTCATCCGAAATCGTCACCAGCTGACGGAGCACACCACGGTCACGAACGATCTCGGCATAGCGGCGGATGTTGGCCGCACTCGGCGTGTTCTGCGCCAGCGCGTTCAGATAGGCCAGGCCGCCCACCTCTTCCGCCTTGCCGACGACCTGCAGCTGCTCATACACGGTGATCACGTCAGCCGGCTTGGCCTGTGAGATCAACTTGCCGATGTGATGGAAAATCAGCCGGTGGTCGTAGCGATAAAAATCGCCTTCGTTGATGAAGTCGGCAATACGATCCCAGGCGGCGTTATCCAGCAGCAACCCGCCGAGCACCGACTGTTCGGCCTCGATGGAATGCGGGGGCACCTTGAGGGAATCGAGCTGGGGATCGGAGGGCGCGTTCATGGCGGGATTATAGCGGCGCTGCTCGGTCTTCAATCTGAACCCCTGACACAAATGACAACAAAAAAAGGCAGAGACTTTCGTCCCTGCCTTCTTGACTCGCGCCAGCCGGTTATCCGGGCGTCGCGAGGTGCAGCGTACGTGCTTAGACGGTCTCGCCTTGCACCGACACGGTCACGTCGACCGCCACATCGGTGTGCAGCGACACGACGACCGCGTGATCGCCCGTGGTCTTCAGCGGGCCGTTCGGCAGACGCACTTGCGCCTTCTCGACCTTGAAGCCTTGAGCAACCAGTGCGTCAGCGATGTCGTGGTTCGTGACGGAGCCGAACAGGCGGCCGTCCACACCAGCCTTTTGCGACAGTTGCAGCGCCAGGCCGTTCAGCTTTTCGCCCTCGGCTTGTGCAGCAGCCAGCTTTTCAGCAGCCAGCTTTTCCAGCTCAGCGCGGCGAGCTTCGAATTCCTTGATTGCCGAAGCCGTAGCACGGCGCGCTTGCTTTTGCGGGATCAGGAAGTTACGGGCGTAACCGTCCTTCACACGCACCACGTCGCCCAGGTTACCCAGGTTGATGACTTTTTCCAGCAGAATGACTTGCATCGTTTGTTCTCCTTATCCGCGCCGATTACTTCTTGTGCTGATCGGTGTACGGCATCAGCGCGAGGAAACGCGCACGCTTGATGGCCGTATCGAGCTGGCGCTGATAGATCGCGCGCGTGCCGGTCAGGCGGGCCGGAGTGATCTTACCGTTCTCGCCGATGAAGTCCTTGAGCAGATCGACATCCTTGTAGTCGATTTGCTCAACGCCTGCCACGGTGAAGCGGCAGAACTTCTTGCGCTTGAACAGCGGGTTTTGCTGCTGGAAGCGCTTCTTGTTCTTCGCGTCGCGCTGCTTCTTGTTCATGAATGCCATGATTCAATCCTTTACGAATACGTTACATCCGGAGATGTGAAAGACCAGTGTCTTGCTGCTGCGGTGCTTGCGAGCCAGGAATCCGACGCAATCCAAGACGGTGCCCGGTGCGATGCGGTCCAGAACGGAGGCCATCTTGCCAGCGCCCAGCGCTTCGATCGAAAACTCGACCTGTCGCGCCGTTTGCGCTTCCATCGCCTGCCCGCTGTAGGTCAACAGGCAATTGACGATGGGCACGCCGGCTGGGGTGTATCGCATCACCTCGCGCTCGACCAATGTGGCGACGAGCTGCAGGCGGTTGATGGCGTTGTCCCCGGGGTTTCCGTCCATGCTCGCGGCGCGTGATCAAACGTACGCCGCACCGCGCGGCATTAGGCGGCCTGTTCAGTCTGAGCGGCGGCCTTCTTGGCCTCTTCGCGTGCCACTTCCTTCATCATCGGCGACGGAGCCGTTTCAGCCTTCTTGGTCTGAACGATGAGGTGACGCAGCACGGCGTCGTTGAACTTGAACGCGTGCTCGAGCTCAGCCAGGGTTTCCTTGCCGCACTCGATGTTCATGCACACGTAGTGGGCCTTAGCCAGCTTCTGGATCATGTAGGCCAGTTGACGACGGCCCCAATCCTCGACGCGATGCACTTGGCCGCCTTGCGTGGTGACCGTGCTCTTGTAGCGCTCGATCATCGCAGGCACTTGCTCGCTCTGGTCCGGATGGACGATGAAGACGATTTCGTAATGACGCATTGACGCTCCTTGTGGATTAAGCCGCCCGGGCGTCACACTCCGGTGCAGCAAGGTTGGTTAGCCTGCCATTATACGCAGGCTTTGACGATTTTTTCAATACCGATCAATGACTTGCTGTAGGGAGGCAGCTTCTGCCTGGGCACGCCCGGCCGCGAGAAGCAGCATCAGTAGTACGCGCGCCTTATACGGATTGAGCGTGCCCGTGGAGGCCCAGCCCTGCCCATTGGGTTGCGCGGGCACGACGCCGGCGCCGGTACGTGTCGAACGCAGCACAAACACGCCTTGCTGGCTGGCGCGCTCCAGTGCAGTCTCGAGATTTGTGTGGATGGAGCCCGCGCCAGTCGCCGCGATTACCAGCCCCTTCACGCCAGCCGCCACAAGCGCATCGACCAGTCGCGCATCCGGTTGCGCGTAGCTTGCCAGCACCTCCACCCATGGCCATTGGCCCGCCTGCGGCATGGGCAGCATGTCGGCCGAGGCCGGGCGCTGGGTCGCACGCGAGAACTGCACCTGCGTGTCGAGGACAAAGCCCACCGGACCATTATCCGGCGAGACAAACGCCTCCACCGCGTAGGTGTGTCCTTTCTGCACATCACGTGCCGCGTGCACGCGCTGATTGAGCGCCACCAATACACCGCGCCCGCGCGAGGCCGGACTGGCAGCCAGTCGCACAGCATTCAGCAGGTTCAGCGGGCCATCCGCCGACAGCGAGGTCGACGGCCGCATCGCTGCAGTCACAACGATGGGCGCGTCTGTCTGCTGCGTCAGGTGCAACAGCATGGCCGTCTCTTCGAGCGTGTCCGTGCCGTGCGTGATGACCACACCATCCACGCGCTCGACGTCGATCCAGTGGCGGATGCGCGCGACCAGTTTCTCCCACACATCAAAGGTCAGGTCCTTGCTGTCAATCTGAGCGACCTGCTCGGCACGCACATTGGCAATGCGCTCCAGCCCAAGTTTGCTGGCCGCAAGCAATTGATCGATGGGTACGGCGCCGGCACGGTAGCGGGCAGCCGAGCCCGCATCATCGGCGGACCCGGCGATCGTGCCACCGGTAGCGAGGATGGCAATGGTAGGCAAGGACATCGTTGTGGACATGCGTGGTGAGCAAGGCGCGCATTGTATCCGCGCGTCCCGCCTTTGCCGACGCGGGATTGCCCTTGGGCAAGCGCCAAAGCAAAACGCCGGCACTCAGGCCGGCGTCTGCAACAGAAGAGCGGTGCTTACTTCTCGACGAAAGCGCGCTCGATCACATAGTCACCGGCCTCGCCCATGCGCGGCGAAATCTTGAAGCCACGCGCATCAAGCAGCTTGCAGGTGTCATCCAGCATGGCCGGGCTGCCACAAATCATGGCGCGATCGACGGCCGGGTCCAGCGGCGGCAGCCCGATGTCGGCAGACAGCTTGCCGTTGTCCACGAGATCGGTCAGGCGGCCCATGTTGCGGAACGGCTCGCGCGTGACGGTCGGGTAGTAAATCAACTTCTCACGCACTTGGTCACCGAAGAATTCGTTGTTCGGCAACTCGCTGGTGATGAAGTCGGCATAGGCCAATTCGCTCACCTGGCGCACGCCGTGCAGCAGCACGACTTTTTCGAAGCGCTCGTAGGTGTCCGGGTCTTGGATGATGCTCATGAACGGCGCCAGGCCAGTGCCGGTACCGAATAGGTACAGATTCTTGCCGGGCAGCAGATCATCCAACACGAGCGTGCCGACCGGCTTCTTGCTCACCAGCAGCTTGTCGCCGACTTTCAGGTGCTGCAGGCGCGAGGTGAGCGGACCGTTCTGGACCTTGATGCTGAAGAATTCCAGATGCTCTTCGTAGTTCGGGCTGGCAATGCTGTAAGCACGCATCAGCGGCTTGCCCTCGACTTCCAGACCAATCATGACGAAGTGGCCGTTATGGAAGCGCAGCGCCTGATCGCGCGTGGTCTTGAAGCTGAACAGGGAGTCGTTCCAGTGATGGACGCTCAGAACGGTCTCTTGGTTGAATGCGGACATGGTGACGTTTGGCCAGCCCAACGAGGCTTTGTGGCAGTGCAAAATACGGTCAAGGCCTTGATTTTATGCGATTCCCCTTCGCAGCGCCTGCATGGATTGCGCATAAGCTTCTAACCAGCCGCACAGGTTTTGACCTGGGTCAGAGGCTGCGGCGCAACCGCGCAACACGTCACAACGAAATCACTTGCGCTTCCCGCATCACTGTATAAAATCACAGCACCTGTTCAGATATACAGTGCACCAATGGCCACCCTCACCGCTCGCCAGCAGCAGATCTACGACCTGATCCGCCAGACGATCCAGCGCACAGGCTTTCCGCCCACCCGCGCCGAGATTGCCGCGGAGTTTGGCTTCTCGTCGCCCAACGCTGCTGAAGAGCACCTTCGGGCGCTGGCGCGCAAGGGCGTGATCGAGCTGACGCCCGGCGCCTCCCGCGGCATCCGGCTGCGCGCGACGGGCACGGATGCGAGTCAGCACCAGTTTTCGCTGCCATCGATGGGGTTGATGCAATTGACGTTGCCGCTGGTGGGCCGTGTGGCTGCTGGTAGTCCAATCCTGGCCGCTGAGCATATTGATCGGCAATACCAGGTCGATCCGTCACTGTTCTCCGCCCAACCGGACTTCCTGCTGAAAGTGCGTGGCATGAGCATGCGCGATGCCGGCATTCTCGATGGCGACCTGCTAGCCGTGCAGCGCGCGACCGAGGCCACCAACGGCAAGATTGTCGTGGCACGCCTGGGGGACGACGTTACGGTCAAGCGCTTCCAGCGCAAGGGCCGTCATGTGGAGCTGATCGCCGAGAACCCTGAGTTCGAGCCAATCCACGTCGACCTGGATCGCGACGAATTTCACCTGGAGGGCTTGGCTGTCGGCCTGATCCGGCCAGCCGCCCCGTAAGTCTCAGGCGCGCACGCGCCGTTTTCCCCTTGTTGTTTTGCCTTACCCGGAGGTGAGCCGTTGGCTCGCCGGGGCGGCGTCTTGCCGCCCGCTTTTTCACCCGAACTCACGAGGTCTGCCATGCGACTCGGATCGATGTCTTCCCGCCGCCCGGTGCATCCGGTGCCCTTCCGCCAAACCCAGGGAGTACGCATCTATCAAGGGGAGCAGCGCCGCACGATGGTCGGCAGCATGGCCGCGATCTGCCGCATGCTGGACGCAATTCCGGCGGCGGCCCTCCCAGCGGGTGCCGAGCGTTGTTGACACCAATGCGTCACGGCGCGACTCGGATCAGGGCATACCCCAATGCTGCCGCCGCAACTGATTTCATACACTGGCCGGGCCCTGAGGACAGGGCTTTCTTCAACTGATTTTCGGCCCGCCATTTGTGCGGGCTGTTTTTTCAGTCCGCATGTTGCTGCAGCGCCACATCCGAGGATGTTCCGCCGGCAAAACGGACGTTTACCCGGATTTTGTTTGGCGTACGTGACAGTAGTATTGCTAATGCCCTCAGGGGCAATTGAGATCGCTGAATTCGAAGCCCGCTAATTGCGGGCTTTTTTTTGCGTCGCAACTTGCTGGCTCGGCTAGACGCTACCGGCCTTCTCGACAACAAGGATGCGCGCGGCACCGCGTGGGTGGGCCACATGCTCACACCCCATGCCGGCGAAAAAAATATCGCCCGGCTCCAATACAGCAACCAACTCCGCACCACCCTCTCGATAGTGCATGTCGACGGTACCGTCGAGCACCACGAAGACCTCCTCGCCATCGTTCACGTGCCAGCGATAGGGCTGATCGGTCCAATGCAGGCGCGTGGTGATGCCGCCCATATTGGCAATGTCGAGCGCACCCCAGGCACGCTCGGCGGTAAACGACTTGGCGCGGATGATCTTCATGGCGATCGTGCGACGTTTATTGCATCGACGGCAGGTTGCCGATGCGCACTAGCATCTCGGTGAACATCTGCATATCCAGGTCGAGATCCGGCACCTCCTTGTACTCGTTGGCGTTGTGCGCGGTGTACTTCTTGCCGGGCATGGCCGGGCCAAAGTTGATGGCGTTCGGCATCAGCTTGGCCGTGGTGCTGCCGGCGGTCGGCACCGGCTTGGCGTCCAGGCCGGTCGTGTCGCCGTAGATGTTGAGCAGCGTCGACAGCCAGGCCCCCTTCGGATCACGTGCCATCCAGTTGCCCTGGTCGTGGTTGATCTCCAGGGCGACATGGTTGGCGTTGGCCCATGCATTGATCTTGCCGGCGATCTCGCCGCGCAGCGCCTCGGGCGTCTTGCCGCGCGGCATGCGCACGTTGGCGGTCACCTCCACGCGGCCGTTCTTGTCGCCGATCACGGTGGGCGAGATGGTGAGCGGGCCCATGAAGTCGTCTTTGTAGGCGAGGCCCATAGTGCTGCCGAGGTAGTCGGTGCCGTAGAGGTCGGTCAGGTAACGCACGGCGTGTGCGTAGGCGTTGTCAGCCAGACCCAGATCCGCTGCGCGCAGGAACAGCGCCAGGCGCGGCAGCGGGTTGACGCCCTCTTCCGGACGCGAGCCGTGTGCTGAGGTACCGGTGACCTTCACGACGATGCTGTCCGCATTGCGCGTGATGTCGATCGAGAACTTGCCTTGCGCCGCCAAGCTGCTCACAAAGGCATCGCGCTTGGCTTCGAGCGCGGCGGCGGCCACACCCAGATCGCCACCCTTGAGCGTGGCCGTGGCCGTCTGGGGGATGGAGCTGGCCGATGCCGCTCCGGTCATCGAAACAATCGCCGTATGCGCGGCATCCCCAGCCTGGGCGGGGAAGAACACCTTCAGTGCACCCGTGCCCTTCTCGGCCACGACAGCCGGGTACTTGCTATCGAGCACGATGTTGTACGCAGGCAGCTGCGTGTGCTCACGGTAGTACTTCATGCCGTCACCGCCGGTTTCCTCGGTGGTTTCGATCATCAGGCGGATGGTGCGCGCAAGCGGCACACCGCTGTCCTTGACCGTCTTCATGGCGTACAGCGCAGCGGCAATCGAGCCCTTGTCGTCAATGGTGCCGCGGCCGTACAGCAGGCTGCCCACGCGCGTGACCTTGAACGGATCGAGTTTGGTGCCGTCGGGCAGCACCCACTCTTCCGCCTTCGCGGGCACGACGTCGGCATGCGTCAGGATGCCGAACTCGTCCGAGCCGGTGCCGGGCAGCGTGACTTCAAATACGCGGTTGTCGACGTTGCGGTATTTCAGGCCGAAGTCGCGGGCCATGCCCTCGACCAGCTTGCCGAACGCCACGATGGCGGGGTTCTCGTGCTGCGGAATCTTGTCGTCGCGCACCGTGGGCAGCGCGACCATCTTCTCGATCGAGCCGATCACGGCCTGCTGGTTGTGCAGGCGGTTGTACACGCCGAGCAGACGGCCAATGTTGACGAGATCATCACCGGTTAGCGTAGCCTTCTTTTGATACGCAGCAACGCTACCCGCAACCTGCGGATCGGCCTTGGCAGCGGCAGCAAGGAAACTGTTGAGGTCAGCCGAGGCCTTGGATTGCTCGGCCACAACCAGCGCGTCGAGCTGAGATTTCTGGAGCGTGGCAGCAAAAGCGCCAGCACCAAACGCGAGCGACAAAGCGACCGTCAGCGAAGACAGGCCCAGATGGACAGTGCGTTGCATTGAAACGTTTCCGAAAAAGGCGAAGGCGCCATCATAGGGGCGATGCCCGGCGCGCGCATTGTGCAGCGCCGCAACCCTGGCTGCACGAACGTTGCGGCGATGCGGTTATGCTTGGATCTTTCCCAGGAGGCTCGCCGCATGGAACCGTGTCTGGACACCGCCCCCACCCTGCTCGATGTGCTGGAAGAATTGCGCAAGCGCGAACCCATCTTCCACCGCCCGGAGTTCGGCACCCGCCGCGAAGATTTCGAGCGCATGACGACTGAGGATTTCTGGGAAGTTGGCGCATCAGGCCAGCGCTACAGCCGCAGTTACGTGCTCGGCGTGCTGGATGCGCGGCACGGGCACATCGGGGAGGAATTCTGGCAAACGCGTGACTTCCGCTGCCAGGAGATTGCGCCGGACAACTATCTGCTGACGTATACGTTGGCGCAATCGAATCGCACGACACGCCGGTCAACACTTTGGCGACGCGCGATTGATGGCTGGAAGGTCGTATACCACCAGGGAACCATAGTGGCAGACGCTTGAACGCAAAAAAGCCCGCAAGAAGCGGGCTTTTCTACAAATCTTTGGGGTGACTGATGGGACTCGAACCCACGACAACCAGAATCACAATCTGGGACTCTACCAACTGAGCTACAGCCACCATCGTGCAACCAGTCAGAACAGACTGATTCGCGAAAAACGAGATTATACAAACATTCTTCCGGCGTGGCTAGGGGTTGCCGCAATTTATGCGGTGGCCGCCTCCTCGCCCGATTCCGCGCCGCGCCGCAGGTGGGCTCGTGCCTCATCAAACAATGCATGGGCATCGGCCAGCGTCTTGACGCGGCCAAGCGCCTTGGAGTCCGACAGCACCCGCCGCCAGCCACGCGCACCCGCAACGCCGCGGTACAACCCCAACATGTGCCGTACCGCCGCGCCAGCATAACCACCCCGCTCTACCCAGCGGCCGACGTAGGCAATCATTACGTCCTCCACCTCGGCGCGCGTGAGCGCTTGCGTGCCGGCATCGTAGTAGCGCGCGTCAAACGCGGCCATCAGGTGCGGGTGGTGATACGCCTCACGGCCGATCATCACACCGTCGACGTGTGCAAGATGCGAGTCGATCTGCTCCAGCGTCTGCACACCACCGTTGAGCAATATCTCCAGATGCGGGAAATCGCGTTTGAGCTGGTAGACCACCTCGTAGCGCAGCGGCGGAATCTCGCGGTTTTCCTTCGGGCTCAAACCCTTCAGGATGGCGTTGCGCGCGTGGACGATGAACGTCTCGCAACCGGCCTCGGCAATGGTGCCGACGAAATCGCGCACGAAATCGTAGGTTTCGATGGCGTCGATGCCGATGCGGTGCTTGACCGTGACCGGAATCGACACTGCGTCGCGCATCGCCTTGACGCCTTCGGCCACCAGCTTCGGTTCGGCCATCAGGCACGCGCCGAACGCGCCACGCTGCACGCGCTCGGACGGGCAGCCACAATTGAGGTTGATCTCTTTGTAACCCCACTGCTCACCAAGGCGGGCAGCCTTGGCCAGATCATCGGGCTCGCTACCACCGAGTTGCAGGGCGACGGGATGCTCCACTTCGTCGAAATCGAGGTGACGCGGCACGTCCCCATGCAGCAGCGCGCCCGTCGTCACCATTTCAGTGTAGAGCCACGTGTGGCGGCTGATCTGGCGATGGAAATAGCGGCAATGTCTATCTGTCCAATCCATCATCGGGGCGATGGACAGGCGGCGTGCATTCGGCGTCGGGCGGGGCGTGGGGCGTTCAGCAGTCACAGCAAAATCAACAGGTCAATTCAGGCGCGCAGTTTACCGGTTTCTAGTCCGACAACCCCAGCAGCGGATGCTGCTCGCGGCGCCAGGGCGAGACAAAGAACGCGGCCACTTCATCGTCGCGCACGGCGTCGATGTTCGCGTGCTTCCATTTGGGCGAATGGTCCTTGTCGACGGCCAGTGCGCGGATGCCTTCGATACCATCGCCCTCAGCAAACACGTGCGTCATCATGCCCAGTTCGCGGCGCAGCTCATCGGCCAGCGTGGTGTGACGGCCGCGGCGGATCAACTCCAGCGTCACGGCCATCATCAGCGGCGAGCGCTTGGCCATGTGCGCGGCGGTCTGCTCGGCCCACTCGGCGTCAGTGCTGCCGGCCAGCCCCGCCAGAATTGCAGGGACGGTAGCCTGGCCGAAACATGCATCGATCGCGGCGCGGTGCGGGCCAATGAGCGCCTTGGCGGCGTCCGGCACCGTTGCGGCTTCGGTAAAGCAGGCGACGATCTGCTCGGCGCTCTGCCATGTGCCATCACGCAGGCGCGGCACAACAGCCGCCAGCGCCTCGGTCGAGACATGGCAATCGGCCAGGCTAACTGAAAGCGCATCCGCCGCCTCGATCATCTGCCCCGTCACGCCCAGGTATTCGCCCACATGGCCCGGCACACGCGCCAGAAACCAACCGCCGCCCACATCCGGGAACAGGCCGATGTTGGTTTCAGGCATGGCCATTTTCGTGCGCTCGGTCACCACGCGCAGCGACGCACCTTGCGAGATGCCCATGCCACCCCCCATCACCACGCCGTCCATCAGCGCGATATAGGGCTTGGCATAGCTGAAGATCAGGTGGTTGAGACGGTATTCCTCGGTGAAAAAGGTGATGAGCTGCGGGTCTCCGGCCGTGGCCGCGCGGTGGAAGAAGCGGATGTCGCCACCCGCGCACAGCGCCTTGCCGCCCTCGCCACGCAGGATGACGGCGTGAACGGCCGGATCGTGCTGCCAGGCCAGCAGCGCATGCGACATCGCGCGGATCATCTCCAGCGACAGCGCATTGAGCGCTTGCGGCCGGTTCAGCGTCAGCCAGCCGATGCCGCCGCATACCTCGGCGATCACGTTGGGTTGGACATCAGCCTGGGGCGCGGTCGAAGCGATGGATTGCATATGTCTCGTGTTGTGTTTTGGGAATGACGGGTCGCACTGTACACGACGTGCCGCTCAAGCGAGGAAGGGCTCTAGCCCGCCCCCTTTCGCGACCCGGGTGTTGGGCGTATATCTGCAAGTTGGAGACAACACACATCACAACAATCAGATGAACCCTGCCAACGGCGCCCCCGGCGCGGCCAGTTTCGACCCCGGCCTGATCCTGCTGGCCTTCGCACCGGTCTTCCTGCTGACGATCGGCGCGGAGGCTTGGTATTGGCGCAAACGTGACCCGTCCATCTACAGTCTCAAGGACACCGTTTCAAACGCCTGCCTCGCGCTCATGCACCAGGCATCCGACGCGTTCTTCCTGTGGCTGATGGTCAAGACGGTCTATTCGTGGACGTACAGCCATGGCCTGCGCGCAGTGCCTGAGACATGGTGGTCATTCGCCCTCCTTCTGCTGCTGCAGGACTTTCTCTACTACTTCTTCCACCGCGCCAGCCACCGTGTGCGCTGGATGTGGGCATCGCATGTGACGCATCACTCGTCGGAGGGCATGAACTTCTCGACCGCGTTCCGGCAAAGCCTGACCTACCCGATTTCGGGGATGTGGCTGTTCTGGATTCCGCTGGCGTGGATCGGCTTTACGCCGGATTGGGTGATCCTGGCGGTGGGCCTCAACCTGGCATTCCAGTTCTTCGTGCACACGCGGCTGGGTGCGCTGGATTCGCGTTATGCAGGTTTCTGGCGCTGGCTGGGGCAGTACGTCAATACGCCTTCCGTGCATCGCGTGCACCACGCCAAGAACCCGCAATACATCGACCGCAACTACGCCGGCGTGCTGACCATCTGGGACCGCATGTTCGGCAGTTTCGTACCCGAGGAAGAAGCGCCCACCTTTGGCATCACGCGGCAAGTCCATACGCACAACCCAATCACCCTCACCTTTCATGAATGGGGCGATATGTGGGCCGATGTGTTTCGCGATCGGGACCTCCGCTATCTGTGGAAACCGCCCGAGTGGCGCAGCCCGCGGTCTACGGCGACCGCGGCACCAAGCAGCATTGGCTCCCCCTCCTGAGCACAACGCACCAAAACAAAACGCCCCGAAACCTCGGGGCGTTTTTCTTGGCGGATCGACTGGCGATCAGACCGCTTCTTCACGCGAAGCACGCTTGCGCTCGTGCTCCTTCAGGTGGCGCTTGCGCAGACGGATGCTCTTCGGCGTGACTTCCACCAGCTCGTCATCCGCGATGAATTCCACCGCATATTCCAGCGACATCTGGATCGGCGGCACCAGACGCACGGCTTCGTCAGTACCCGACGCGCGCACGTTGGTCAGCTGCTTGCCCTTGATCGGGTTCACGACCAGATCGTTATCGCGGCTGTGGATGCCGATGATCATGCCTTCGTACAGTGCATCGCCCGGCGACACAAACATGCGGCCGCGATCCTGCAGCTTCCACAGTGCGTAGGCCACGGCCGCGCCGTCATCCTGCGAGATCAGCACGCCGTTGTGGCGCTCGCCCAGGTCGCCTTCCTTGACCGGGGAGTAGTCGTCGAAGATGTGGCTGATCAGGCCGGTGCCGCGCGTCAGCGTCAGGAATTCACCCTGGAAGCCAATCAGGCCACGCGCCGGAATGCGGTATTCCAGGCGGGTGCGGCCCTTGCCGTCGGACGCCATGTCGAGCAGTTCGCCCTTGCGGCGGCCCAGTTCTTCCATCACGCCGCCCTGGTGGCCGTCTTCCACGTCCACGGTCAGGCGCTCGAACGGCTCGCACTTCACGCCGTCGATTTCCTTGAACACCACGCGCGGGCGCGACACGGCCAACTCGTAGCCTTCGCGGCGCATGTTTTCCACCAGAATCGTCAGGTGCAGTTCGCCACGGCCCGACACTTCGAAGATCGTGTCATCGCCGGTGTCCTTCACACGCAGTGCCACGTTGGACTTCAGCTCGCGGTCCAGACGGTCGCGCAGTTGGCGGCTCGTCACGAACTTGCCTTCACGGCCCGCCAGCGGCGAGGTGTTGACGCAGAAGTTCATCGTCAGCGTCGGCTCGTCCACCTTCAGCATCGGCAGCGCGTCCTGGGCGTCCGGCGCGCACACCGTGCAGCCGATGCCCAGCTCTTCAATACCGTTGATCAGCACGATGTCGCCGGCTTCCGCTTCGGGCACGATCTCGCGCTCCAGACCGCGGAACTTCAGCACCTGGTTGACGCGGCCCTTGATCGGCGCGCCTTCCGGGCCAAACTTGACCACCACATCTTGCAGCGGACGCACGCGGCCACGCGTGATGCGGCCCACGCCGATCTTGCCGACGTAGCTGGAGTAATCGAGCGAGATGATCTGCAATTGGAGCGGGCCGTTCGGGTCATCGTCACGCTGCGGCACCTTCTCGAGAATGGTCTC
Organism: Ralstonia flaminis; assembly: GCF_958415495.1. NCBI lineage: Bacteria > Pseudomonadati > Pseudomonadota > Betaproteobacteria > Burkholderiales > Burkholderiaceae > Ralstonia > Ralstonia flaminis. The sequence continues at coordinate 254,404 of NZ_CATZLL010000004.1, forward strand.
GAACAGCGGCTTCATGTCGCCGCTGCGCACGTCGTCGGTCAGGCCGGCGTAGCCGTTCAGGCCCGAGGCGTACACGATCGGGAAGTCGAGCTGCTCGTCAGTGGCGCCCAGCTTATCGAACAGCTCGAAGGTCTCGTTGATCACCCAGTCCGGACGTGCACCCGGGCGATCCACCTTGTTGACCACGACGATCGGCTTCAGGCCCAGGGCCAGCGCCTTGCGCGTCACAAAGCGCGTCTGCGGCATCGGGCCTTCTTGGGCATCCACCAGCAGCAGCACGCCGTCGACCATCGACAGCACACGCTCCACTTCACCGCCGAAGTCCGCGTGTCCCGGCGTGTCGACGATGTTGATGTGCGTGCCGTTGTACTCAACCGCGCAGTTCTTGGCCAGGATCGTGATGCCGCGCTCTTTTTCGATGTCGTTCGAGTCCATCACGCGTTCGGTGAGCTGCTCGTTCTCGCGGAACGTACCGGCCTGGCGGAGGAGCTGGTCGACCAGCGTGGTTTTGCCGTGGTCAACGTGGGCAATGATGGCGATGTTGCGAAGCGCGCGCATGGGATGTGAACTCGAAAAGACGTGGCGCAAGCCATGAAACAGCTCGCGGAATAACCTGACATTCTAGCATGCTGCGATGCGCAAGACATGACACGCCCTGACGAATCTATGAAGGGATATTGCGCAAGCGACACTTGGATCACACATTATTTCTAAAACTGGAATCACACATTCAGTACCTTGCCGTTTGCTGCGCCGATTCGTATATTTGTCCGGACAATGATTGCGCATACATAAGATGTCCGAACAGACAAGACCCGCCACCGAAGTTGCTGCTACCGGAACCCTGTTCCGGGTGGAGGACTACCGCATGTGTGAAAGCGTGGGCTACCTCGTCGGGCGCGCGAAGACGGCGCTATCCATGGCGATCGAGCAGGAAGTTGCGCAGATGGACGTGACGCACTCTCAGGCCAGTTGCCTGGTGCTGCTCGCCAACGGCCGCTGCCAGACCGCCACCGACCTCGGCCGCGAACTGAACACCGACATCGGCTCGCTCACCCGCATGCTGAGCCGCATGGAAAAGCGCGGCCTGATCGAGCGCGTGCGCAGCGAATCCGACCGCCGCGTCGTGCACCTGGAATTGACCGTTGCCGGACGTGAAATGGCCGACCGCATGCCCGCCATCTATACCCGTGTGCTGAACCGTTTCTTTGCCGATTTCACGCGCGCCGACGTCGATACGTTGCGCGGTCTTCTCAAGCGCATTCTCGACAACGGCACCGCAACCGAAGGCAACCGCCAGCGCACCGCCGATCACTGACGCCGCACAGCCTGAATTGCACCAAACGTTTTTCGCTCTCCTGATCGCCTGACACCTCAAACAACATGAACGCCTTGAACTCCGCCCCCCAGGCACTTGGCTCCCGCGGCCGCACGGGCTACACCCGGGCGCAATGGCCGGCACGCCTGGGTGTGGCGCTTTCCGCCATTGCACTGGCCGCGCTGGCAGGCTGCGCCAACCTCGGCAACTCGCACAGCACGCAGACGCTGACATCGCCCGAGCAATTGGCCAGCGCAAAAACGCTGCCCTCGCAGGGCGGCCAGTGGCCGACGATGAACTGGGTCGACCAGTTCAACGACCCGCAACTGCACGCGCTGGTGGACGAGGCAATCAAGGACAACCCCAACCTACAGGTCGCCTTTGCCCGCGTGCGCGCATCGCGCGCCATGGCTGACGTGGTGCGCGGCAACCTGTACCCCAGCGTGGGCCTGGATGCCGAGATGACACGCCAGCGCCTGTCTTCTTACGACCTGTTTGAAGGCACGCCGCTGGGCGGCAACTGGTTCACCGAATCGAAGATCCAGTTGGGCGTGAGCTACGACCTGGACTTCTGGGGCAAGAACCGCTCCGCACTGGAAGCCGCACTGTCTGATGACAAGGCCATGGAAGCCGAAAGCCAGGCGGCCCGGCTGATGCTCTCGACCTCGGTGGCACGCACCTACGCCAAGCTCGCCGCACTGTATGCGCAGCGCGACGTGGCCCAGCGCACCATCGACCAGCGCAAGGACCTGACCAACCTCGCCGGCCAGCGCCTGCGTGCCGGTCTGGATACGCAAGTCGAAACCACGCAGGCGCGCGCCAACGTTGCCGCAGCGCAAACCGAGCTGGAGCAAGTCGACGAACAGATTGCGCTGGCACGCAACCAGTTGGCCGCGCTGCTCGGCAAGGGCCCGGATCGCGGTCTGTCGATTGCCCGCCCGACGCTGCTGGCACAAAGCACGCCCAAGCTGCCGAACAACCTGACCATCGACCTGATCGGCCGCCGCCCGGACCTCGTGGCCGCGCGCTGGCGTGTCGAGGCCGCATCGAAGGACATCGACGTGGCCAAGGCCGAGTTCCTGCCGGACATCAGCCTGACCGCCTTCCTGGGCGTGGCATCGATCCTTCCGGAAAACCTGCTGCTGGGCAACTCGCGCCAGCTCGGCATCGGCCCGGCGCTCAAGCTGCCGATCTTCCAGGGCGGCAAGCTGCGCGCCAACCTGCGCGGCAAGTACGCCAGCTATGACGCGGCCGTCGCCAGCTACAACCAGACGCTGACCGAAGCCCTGCACGATACGGCTGACCAGATCACCGCGCTGCACAGTATCGATTCGCAGATCACGATCCAGCGCACAGCCCTGTCGGAAGCCGAACGTGCCTACAGCCTGGCCCGTACCCGTTATGGCGCCGGACTGGGCACGCAGCTCACCGTGCTGAACGCAGAGACCACGGTGCTGCAGCAACGCAAGCTCGCCACCGATCTGCAGGCACGTCGCCTGGATGTGCAGATGGCACTGATCAAGGCACTCGGCGGCGGCTACACGGCAGAAGAGCTGCCCGGCGCCAAGCCCGAACACATGACGACCGGCGAGGCTGCCCAACAAGCCCCGTCGCATAGCTGATTTGAATTGAACCGACTGTTCCAACGCATTCTTTCGAGCCAACATCATGAGTGACAACAAGCCCCAAGCCGCCGCCCCGTCCGCAGCCCCAGGTTCCGGAAACCCAGCTGCAGCTCCTGCGGCGGCGCCCAACGGCAATGGCAACGGAAAACGCAAGCGCATGCTGACCACGCTGGCCGCCGCATTGGTGGTCGCCGGCGTCGGTTATGGCCTCTACTGGGGCCTGTATGGCCGCTGGTTCGAGTCGACCGACGATGCATACGTACAAGGCAACGTGGTCCAGGTGACGCCGCAGGTGGCCGGCACCGTGGTGGCCATCCGCGCTGACGACACGCAGCTCGTCACCTCCGGCCAACCGCTGATCGAGCTGGACCGTGCCGACGCACGCGTCGCGCTGGAGCAGTCCGAAGCGGCCCTCGCGCAAACCGTGCGCCAGGTACGCACGCTGTACTCGAATACCAGCGCCTATACGTCTGCACTGGCACAACGTCAGTCAGATCTCGCCAAGGCGAAGGACGACCTCGCACGCCGCAAGCAGATCGCCGGCACGGGTGCGGTGTCGCAGGAAGAAATCTCGCACGCGCAAACTGCCCTGCAAGCCGCCGAGGCCGCCGTTGAAACCGCCAAGGAGCAACTGCAAGGCAACCGCGTTCTGACCGAGCAGACCACGCTGGAGCGCCACCCGAACGTACTGCAGGCCGCCGCCAAGGTGCGTGAAGCCTATCTGGCGTACGCCCGCACGAGCCTGCCGGCAACGGTAACGGGCTATGTGGCCAAGCGCTCGGTGCAGGTTGGCCAGCGCGTTGCCCCGGGCACGCCGCTGATGGCGATCGTGCCGCTGGACCAACTCTGGGTCGACGCCAACTTCAAGGAAGTGCAGGTGCGCCACATGCGCGTGGGCCAGCCGGTTGAGCTGGAAGCCGATGTATACGGCAGCAGCGTGACGTATCACGGCAAGGTGGTCGGCTTCTCGGCGGGCACGGGCTCGGCGTTCTCGCTGCTGCCGGCACAAAACGCCACGGGCAACTGGATCAAGGTGGTGCAACGCCTGCCGGTGCGCGTGTCGCTCGACCCGAAGGAGCTGAAGGACCACCCGCTGCGCGTGGGCCTGTCGATGATCGCCAAGGTCGATATCCATGACGAAGGCGGCCAGAGCCTGGCCTCCACGCCGGCCGCGTCGCCGCTGGAAACCAATGTGTACGACCAAGCCGGCAAGGATGCCGACCAGGTCATCGCCAGCATCATCGCTACCAACGGTGGCCGTGGTGCGGTCAATGCACCTGCCTCTGCCACCGCACCGGCAGCCGCCTCCGCACCGAGCGCATCGCAACCCGCACCCAAGGTCTGACACGCATGGCAACCGCCGCGCTCAAGCCGCCACAACCACTGACCGGCGCCAAACTGGCGATCGGTACGGTGGCACTGTCGCTGGCCACCTTCATGAACGTGCTGGATTCGTCCATTGCCAACGTGTCGATCCCGGCCATTTCGGGTGACCTGGGCGTGGCGCCGAACCAAGGCACATGGGTCATCACCTCGTTTGCGGTGGCCAACGCCATCTCGGTGCCGCTCACGGGTTGGCTGACACAGCGTTTCGGACAGGTGCGCCTGTTCATTACGTCGATCATCCTGTTCGTGCTGTCGTCGTGGGCGTGCGGGCTGGCGCCCAACATGGGCATGCTGATTACCGCACGGATCATCCAGGGCGCAGTTGCCGGCCCGATGATTCCGCTGTCGCAGGCACTGCTGCTGTCTACGTATCCACCGGCCAAGAGTTCGATGGCGCTGGCGCTGTGGGGCATGACCACACTGGTTGCGCCCGTCATGGGCCCGATCCTGGGCGGCTGGATCTCGGACAACATGAGCTGGCCGTGGATCTTCTACATCAACATCCCGGTGGGCATCGGGGCTGCGTATGCAACCTGGGCCATCTACAAGGATCGTGAATCGCCCACACGTGCGCTGCCCATCGACAAGATCGGTCTGGCATTGCTTGTGCTCTGGGTAGGCTCGCTGCAGTTGATGCTGGACCGCGGCAAAGAGCTCGACTGGTTCAACTCGACTGAGATCGTCGTGCTGACCGTCGTCGCCATCGTGGGCTTCGCCTTCTTCCTGATATGGGAATTGACCGAAGACCACCCGGTGGTGGATCTGACGCTGTTCAAGGGGCGCAACTTCAGTGCCGGGGTCGTCGCCATTTCGGTGGCGTACGGGCTGTTCTTCGGCAACCTGGTGATCCTGCCACTGTGGCTGCAGACCATCGTGGGCTATACCGCAACGGACGCGGGCCTGATCATGGCGCCAGTAGGCATTTTCGCCATCATCCTCTCGCCCGTCATCGGCAAGAATCTGCCGAAAATGGACGCGCGCTGGGTGGCCACTGCGGCGTTCCTGACGTTCGCGCTGGTGTTCTGGATGCGTTCGCACTTCACCACACAGATCGATACGCGGACGCTGCTGATCCCGACGCTCATCCAGGGCGCAGCCATGGCGATGTTCTTCATCCCGCTCACGTCGATCATCCTGTCGGGCCTGTCGCCCGAGCGGATTCCGGCGGCATCGGGCCTGTCGAATTTCGTGCGGATCATGTTTGGTGGCATCGGTGCATCGATCTCGACCACGATCTGGGACAACCGCTCTGCTCTGCACCACGCGCAGTTGGTCGAGCATGCGAATGCATACAACCCTGCCTATACGTCATCGATCAACCAGTACACGCAGTTGGGCATGCCTAACCTGCAGGCCAATGGCGTGATCGAGCGCACGATCACGCAGCAGGCCGCGATGCTCGGCGCCAACGATATCTTCTGGATTTCGGCGGTCTTGTTTATCGTGCTGATCGGCTTTATCTGGCTGACCAAGCCGGCAAAGTCGGCCGGTGGCGCGGAGGCGGCGGCTGGCGCGCACTGATCGCCTGCTACGCACGCAGCCTCACAAAAAAAAATGCGCTTCGCAGTATTGCTGCGAAGCGCATTTTTCATTCTCACCCGGCCAGTCAACGATGGCGTCGGCGTTTCCACCACGCGGCAAGCAAGGCCAGCACAATCACCGCGGCAATCGCGCTCCACTCCATCAACCTGCGCAGCGGTGCACCGGCATCGTCGCCGCCCTGCCGCAGCACCTTGACGCGCGCCTCATCCACCGTCACGGTCGGGTTACCGTATTGCTGCATCACGAAGGCTGCCAGTTGGGCCACCTGAGCGTCGGTCAACGCATCCTTGAAGCCAGGCATCAAGCGTTCTTCATCGCCCACACGGATGTGCAGGCCGTCGAGAATCACGTTCACCAGGTTGTCGGCATTGTCCCGGCCCAGCACGGTGTTGTGGGCTAGGCTCGGGAATGCCTGCCCGCGCGTGCCGCGGCCGGTCGTCTGGTGGCAGCTCGCACAGTTGGCGCTGTAGAGCTGCGCGCCAGTCGTGAGATGTGGATACCCCGGGCCAGCGGCCTGATAACCGATGCCTGTGTTCACGGCACGCAGGCCGGCTTCGAAGTCGACATCGACATCGCCGTATTCGAACGCTGGGCGTGTATCGGCTGAGCTGCGCACTGGCACCGAATCCTTCAGGTACGTGGCGATGGCGGTCAGGTCTTCCGTACTCAGATATTGCAGGCTGTTCTGGATGGCCTCCGCCATGCCGCCCGCGGCCTGCCCCTTGCCTTCGACGGCGCCGTTGCGCATGTACTGCACCAGCTCATCAACCGACCAGACACCGATGCCGCTTACGGGGTCCGACGTGATGTTCGGCGCGCGCCAGGGGCCGACTTGACCACCAGAGAACGCCAAGCTGCGCTTCTCGGCCATCAGCACGTTGCGCGGCGTATGGCACGCACCGCAGTGCGCCAGCGTGTCGACCAGATACTTGCCGCGATTCCATTGGGCGTCCTTGCCTTCAACCGGTATGAAGGGGCCGCGATCGAGGAACAGCAGGTTCCAGCCTATCATCAGCCAGCGCTGGTTAAACGGAAACGCCAGCGTGGTGGGCGGCGGTGTGGTGTCTACCGCCTCAACGTCGTGCAAGAAGTACGCGTACAGCGCGCGGATATCCTCGTCCGTGGTCCCGGCATAGGACGTGTACGGCATGGCGGGGTACAGGCGCTGGCCTTGCACGTTGACGCCTTCGCGCACGGCACGCGCGAACTGGGCCTCGGTGTAGCTGCCGATCCCGTGCGTCTTCGACGGCGTGATATTGCTTGCGTAGATCTTGCCGAACGGCGAATCGATCGGCAGGCCACCCGCCATCGGCTTGCCGCCTGGTGCGGTATGGCAGGCCACGCAATCAGCCGCCTTGGCCAGATAACGGCCGCGCGCAATCAGCTCGGTCTGGTCGACGCCCGCATCCGCCGCATAGGCCGCACCTGCAGTCAGCATTGTCAGCAGCAGCCCCTGCAACACACGGGGGAGTCGCATTGAAAACTTCATGTTGCGCTCCTCAACCGCGTGCCAGATCGGCCTTGACCGTATCGGCAATGCGCAGTGCAAGCGCCGCGATGGTCAACGTTGGGTTGCCCGTACCGCCGTTGTTGAACACGGCACTCGATGCCACGTACAGGTTGTCCTGCTCGTGTACGCGGCAGTACTTGTCGACCACCGACGTGTTGGGGTCATTGCCCATCAGCAAGCCGCCCATCGGGTGATCCTGCGCGGCAAACTTGAACGGGTCTTTCGCATCGGGGATGTAGGTGATGTCGCTCGCGCCCATGCCCTTGAAGATCGCCTGGTACATCTCAAGGGTGCGCCGCGCGCTCTTGCGCGTGTACTCGTCAATGCGGTACCAGACCTTGGGGTACGGGATGCCAAGTACGTCGCGCTTGTCTGCCAGCGTCAGACGGTTGTCCGCGCTCGGCAACACCTCGTGGTGCGAAGACAGCTCGAGCTTGTGCGCCACGCCATGCCGAATGGCGGCGTCCAGCTTCTTGCCGACCAGGCCCGAAGCCAGCGCCTGCTGCGCCACGGGAGCCGTCATATTGCTATCGTCGATGCGGGTGATGGCAGCGGCCATCTCACCACGCCACGGGCCGTCTCGCAGGCTGTCGATGGCCGAATTGTGCTGCGGCCCCTGCCCCATCCACACCGGGTCACGGCTGATGAACTGCACCTCCATGCCGGCGTGCTCCATCAAGTTGCGCCCGACCTGATCGGTCTTGTTGCCCATGCCGTTCGGGTTCTTGTCATCCTTTGACATGAGCATCAGCTTCGTGGTCTCGATGTTGTGCGCGGCCAGAATGAAGCGTTTGGCAGTCACGCGGTACGAGCGCTTGTCCGGATCGTAGAAGTGCACCGCCACGACCTTCTTGTTGGCAGCGTCGGTCTCGATGCGATAGACGACCGAGTTCTCGCGCACGCGTGCACCGGCCCTTTCGGCCTTGATGACGGTTTCCATCGCGTTGTACATCGCACCGATCGGGCAGATCGGCATGCAGTTGTTGTTGCCTGCGCACGCTGGTCGGCCATCGTACGGATGCGTGTTGCGCGCCTCCGGCTCGTGCACCACGCGGTAGTCGGTGTGCTTGGCAACAACCTCTGCCAGGACCTTGCTCGGATAGGTCCAGGGCATCTTCTCCATCGGATACGGCTGCTTGCGTGGTGAACCGAGATCTTCCGCACCGCGCGACGGGTCCGGGCCGCACACCCCCATCTCCACTTCCGCTCGGTAGTAGTACGGCTCGAGATCGTCATAGCTGATCGGCCAATCCCGGCCAACGCCATAGGTGGACTGCAAGCGGAAGTCGTTCGGCAGATGCCGCCACGCACAGCCCGCCCAGTGCCACGTCGTGCCGCCAACCAATCGCAGATAGTCGGTCTGGTAGGCATAGCCATCGGGGCCATCGACCTGCAGATAATCGAGGGCCGTGCCGTCGACATCGTTAAATGGCGCCAGAGCCCAGGGCTTGGGCGGATACGGCGTGGTCAGCGCACGCGTGGTCGCGGGCGAGTTGCGGAAGTTCTCGACGATTTCACCGCGCGTAACGCGCGGGCCGGCGTCGAGCATCAGCACCGACAGCCCGGCGCGGGCGAGCTCCAGCGCGGCCATGCTGCCGGCGGCACCCGCACCGACGATGACGACGTCGGCGGACAATTGTTGATCGCTCATGAGAAGAATGGAGTGAAAGTGGACGATCGCAGTGCCGGGCGATACCGGCGACGGCGTATCAGCCGTGGTCTGCGAGAAACGTGAACGCAACCCAGTTCAATGGGCCTCCATGCACGTAGCTAGGTGGGCTCAGGACATCTGCGGTGGGCCGGTACATCAGCGCCCCGGCGTAGGCGATGACATGCGTGCCGACTGTGCCGAGGTACCACGCTGACACCACTTGGTTCAGCGTGCCCCTCAACGCCGTCTGGTGCTGTACGTCAAGTTGCTGCGCCAGCGCTTCCACGGGCATTGGCGGCTGCCCGGCAATAAACGCCGCAAGCTGCTGCAAGCGGGCATCGAACGTGGCATCGGCTTTCTTGAGCGCGGCATGCAGCGCCTGGCCGGTGGTTGCATCAAGCGCGCCGTCTACAACGGCGCGGGACACGCGCATGAAATCGCCGTCAGCGGTGCGTTGCGCAAGCGCCTGCTGCGCAACAGACGGCACCACGGCCGCCAGCGCGGCCAGCGAGATCGCGCTCAGCACAAACGCGCGTCGCGAGGGCACCAAGGCAGAGAGGGTGCGCTCGCCCGATGAGGAAGTGGGATTCACGGATGGGCTCCATGTGGGATGCGCATGCGCGACATCCCATCGCTCGGTTCTGATTTTTGGGGAACCGAGGATAGAGCGGGTCGATATTCACGAGTTCAACATCTGATTGCAGTAGAACTTACTTAGCAACCGATAGACGTCACTTCAAAACAAATGTCACAGATTGGCGCAAATCAGGCATTGGTTTGGTGTGCACCACCCTGCTATCGTGGCCCTCGTTTTTGAAGCCATCGCCTCAGGGTGTACTCAACCATGCAACTTTTTGATTTACGCGGACGCGTCGCCATCGTCACCGGTGGAAACGGCGGGATCGGCCTGGGCATCGCTACCGGCCTGGCACAGGCGGGCGCCGCCATCGCCATCGTTGGGCGCGACGTCGCCAAGAACCAGACGGCAGCCGGCCAGCTTGTCGCGGCGGGTTTCAATGCCCGTTTCGTCAGCGCCGACATTACCAACCCTGGCGCCTGCCAAGCGATGGTGCAGACCGTAGCCGCACACTTCGGCCGCGTCGACATTCTCGTCAACAACGCCGGCATGACGATCCGCAAACTGGCGCAGGATTACACGCCGCAAGACTGGCAGCGCGTGATGGATGTCAATGTGAGCGGCACCTTCCACTGCGCACAAGCGGTGTTCCCGGAGTTCCAGAAAGCGGGGGGCGGCAAGATCATCAACATCGGCTCGATGATGTCGATTTTTGGCGCTACGTATGCCGCGCCCTACTCGGCAAGCAAGGGTGCCATTGTGCAGTTGACACAGGCGCTGGCGGTTGAGTGGGCAACGCATCGCATCCAGGTCAACGCCATCCTGCCTGGCTGGATCGATACCGAACTCACGCAAAGCGGGCGTGCTGAATTTCCGGACTACGACTACGAAGGCGCCGTTCTAGGGCGCACGCCCGCGGGTCGTTGGGGCGAGCCGACGGACTTGGCCGGCGCGGCGGTATTCCTCGCCAGCCAAGCCTCGGACTTCGTAACAGGCACCGCCATCCCGGTCGACGGTGGCTATTCAGCGCAAGGGTGAAACCCTGACGCAGTATGTAACCTGCGGGCTGATCTGCGGCTCAGAGATGGACGAGCCGCTCCGGCCTCAGCACGCCCCCCTGCCAGGCAGCGACACCTAGCAGCGAGACGGCCACATCATCGCGCGTGCCGTAGACGCGCACCTGATCGGCATTCGGCAATGCCCATCGCAGCGGCAAGCGCTGGCCATGCAGAAAGCGGCGGCTGTCTTCTGCATTCAGTTCCACGCGCGGCAGCGTTTGCAGCAGTGCATCAACTGGCGCGAGCAGCGCTGCACGCTGCTCCTCCGGCGCGGCTTCCACGGCGTCGAGCGTCACCGCTGCGTCCAACTTCAAGTTGCCGACTTGCGTACGACGCAGCGCGATCAGGTGTGCGCCGCAGCCTAACACCTCACCGAGATCCTCGCCTAGCGTGCGGATGTACGTGCCCTTGCTGCATGCCACGCGCAGGGTAACCGTTGGTGCAGCAGACTCCAGATCCGTCGCCAGCACATCGATGGAGCGAATCGTCACGCGTCGTGCAGCGCGTTCCACAGTTTGCCCAGCACGCGCGTATTCATACAGCGGCTTGCCGTCTTTCTTCAGCGCGGAATGCATCGGCGGCACCTGATCGATCTCACCGACAAAGCGTGCGACGGCAGCCTGCAATTGCTCGGGCGTGACTGATACCGACCGCTCGCTCAGGACCTCGCCTTCGGCGTCTGCGGTACTCGTCTTGATGCCCAAACGCACAACCGTCTCGTACGTCTTGTCCGCGTCGAGCAAGTCCTGCGAGAACTTGGTCGCCTCGCCAAAGCACAACGGCAGCAGACCGGTCGCCAGCGGATCCAGCGTGCCGGTATGCCCAGCTTTCTTCGCCCACAGCAGACGCTTGGTGCGCATCAGCGCATCGTTGCTCGACCAGCCGATCGGCTTGTCCAGCAGTAGCACGCCGTGCACCTCGCGGCGTGGCGGTTTCTGTGGCTTGGGCGCGTGTTGCTCAGCCATCGTCAGTCGTCTTTGGCGCGTGTGGCGTTGGCTTCGTCGATCAGGCGAGACATCTCAATCCCGCGCTCGAGCGAACCGTCAAAGTGGAAGTGCAGCGTCGGCACGGTGTGGATGTGCAAGCGCTTGAACAGCAACGAGTGCAGGTAGCCGGCCTTCTCGTTCAGGATGGTGGCGGCAACTTCCGGCTCGGCACCCAGCACCGTGAAGTAGATCTTGGCATGCGCGTAGTCCGGCGTGAGCGTCACGGATTGCAGCGTCACCAACCCCATCGCCGGGTTCTTGATCTCGCGCTGGATCAGTTCGGCCAGATCGCGCTGGATCTGATCGGCGATGCGCAAGTTGCGGCCCGAGGCCGACCCCGATTTCTTCGGCATAGCGTGTTCCTCATACAGGGCCGCCGGCACAAGTCGACAACCCCAAAAGACAAAACGGTGGCGCGGGACGCGCCCGGGCCACCGTCGCAAAGATGTGCCGGGCAAGCGCCCGGCCACCGCATTACAGCGTACGTGCCACCTCGGTGATCTCGTAGATCTCGAGGTGATCGCCTTCCTTGACGTCGTTGAAGTTCTTGATCGACAGGCCACATTCGAAGCCTTGCTTCACTTCCTTCACATCGTCCTTGAAGCGCTTGAGCGAATCCAGCTCGCCCGAGAAGATGACCACGTTGTCGCGCAGCACCCGCACCAGCGAGTTCCGCTTGACGAAGCCATCCAGCACCATACAACCGGCCACCGCGCCAACCTTCGGCACGTGGAAGACCTGGCGCACCTCGACGGTACCCGTGGTCTCTTCGCGCTTTTCCGGCGACAGCATGCCCGACATCGCCGCCTTCACCTCATCCACAGCGTCATAGATGATGTTGTAGTAGCGGATGTCGATACCGTGATGCTCAGCCAGCTTGCGCGCGCCCGCATCAGCTCGCGTGTTGAAGCCAATGATGACGGCCTTCGACGCGGTTGCCAGGTTGACGTCTGACTCGGTGATGCCACCCACGGCGGCGTGCACAATTTGCACACGCACTTCGTCGGTCGACAGTTTCTTCAGCGAGTGCACCAGCGCTTCCTGCGAACCCTGCACGTCGGCCTTGACGATCAGCGGCAGCGACTTCACATCGCCTTCGCTCATCTGTTCCAGCATGTTTTCCAGCTTGGCAGCCTGCTGGCGAGCCAGCTTCACATCGCGGAACTTACCTTGGCGGAACAGTGCGATTTCGCGCGCCTTGCGCTCGTCTGGCAGCACCAGTACTTCTTCGCCTGCACCCGGCACTTCCGACAGACCCTGGATTTCCACCGGGATCGACGGACCGGCTTCCTTGGCCGGCTTGCCGTTTTCGTCCAGCATGGCGCGTACACGACCGTAGGCCGTGCCTGCGAGCACCACGTCGCCGCGCTTGAGCGTACCGCTCTGCACCAGCACCGTAGCGATCGGGCCCTTGCCCTTGTCGAGCTGAGCTTCCACCACCAGGCCCTTGGCCGGTGCGTTGATCGGCGCCTTCAGTTCCAGCACTTCAGCCTGCAGCAGCACGTTTTCCAGCAGGCTGTCGATGCCTGCGCCCGTCTTCGCGGATACCGGCACGAACGGCACATCACCGCCGTACTCTTCCGGGATCACACTTTCGGCCACCAGTTCCTGCTTGACACGGTCCGGATTGGCTTCGGGCTTGTCGACCTTGGTGATCGCCACCACGATAGGCACGCCAGCCGCCTTCGCATGGGCGATGGCTTCCTTCGTCTGAGGCATGACACCATCGTCGGCCGCCACCACCAGAATCACGATGTCGGTTGCCTTGGCACCGCGTGCACGCATGGCCGTGAAGGCCTCGTGACCCGGGGTGTCGAGGAAGGTGATGACGCCGCGATCGGTTTCGACATGGTACGCACCGATGTGCTGTGTAATGCCGCCGGCTTCGCCCGCCGCAACCTTAGCCCGACGGATGTAGTCCAGCAGCGAGGTCTTGCCGTGGTCGACGTGACCCATCACGGTCACAACCGGCGGACGAGTCTCAGCCTCGACATTCGTCGGTTCATCCACGCCCTCGATCAGCAGTGCCTCCGGATCGTCCAACTTGGCCGCGACCGCCTGATGGCCCATCTCTTCGACCACGATCATCGCGGTCTCTTGGTCCAGCACTTGGTTGATCGTGACCATCTGGCCGAGCTTCATCATCTGCTTGATGACCTCAGCGGCCTTGACCGACATCTTGTGCGCCAGATCGGCCACAGAGATGGTTTCCGGAATGTGCACCTCGCGCACGACCGGCTCGGTCGGCGCCTGGAAGGCATTGCGGTTATCGTCGCCATGGCGGTTGCGGCCGCCCTTGGAGCCGGCACGCCAGCCGTCAACGCCACCACCCGTGTCGCCACGTGTCTTCAGGCCACCGCGCTTGCCACCGCCGCGATTGTCGTCCTGCCAGCCCGACTTGCCACGGCCACCCTTCTTGTCGCCAGACGGCGAGCTCGGCGTCGCTGCAGCGGGTGCCGGGGCGGCGGGCTTCTTGGCTGCTGCAGCCGGGCGTGCCTCACCCGCCGGCTTGACCGGCTTGTGCAGCGTGCCCGATTGCTCGGCCTTCTTGGTTTCTTCTGCCTTGCGCTCGGCCGGCGTTTTCAGCACGCGGGCCGGGGCGCTCATCATTTCGCGGATAGCGCGGGCTTCGGCTTCGGCGGCTTCGCGGCGCTTGCGCGCGGCGTCTTCCTCAGCCTTGATCTTGTCTGCAGCCACGCGCGCCTCGTCGGCAGCCTTCTGCGCAGCTTCGCGCTCGGTCGCCAGGCGTGCAGCGTCTTCCTCGGCCTTGCGGCGCGGGGCTTCGTCTGCGGCTTCTGCCGCGGTGCGAGCAGCCACAGCTTCTTCTTCCGCCTTCTTGGCGGCGAGTTCTGCCTGACGCTTCTGCTCCGCTTCAGCGGCTTCCTGCCGGGCGCGGCGCTCGGCTTCCTCGCGCTCCATCGCTTCCTGGCGTGCCCTCAGCTCAGCTTCCTGGCGGGCCAGCTGTTCCGCCTGCTGGCGTTGCTCTTCCTCCCGGCGCGCAACTTCCTCGGCGTCCACCAACGGCGCTGCGGCTGCGGCCTCGTCTTCCGACTGGCCTGCGGTCGGCTCGTCACGCTTGACCAGCACGCGCTTCTTCTTGACTTCCACTTGCACGGTGCGCGTCTTGCCGGTGGCATCCGCTTGGCGGATTTCACTGGTTTCACGCTTGGTGATCGTGATCTTCTTGCGCGCGCCATCCTCGGCACTGCCGTGCGCTCGCTTGAGATAATCGAGCAGACGGGTCTTATCCGATTCGGTGATGACGTCTTCCGGCGTCGCCTTCTGCACGCCCGCAGCTTGCAATTGTTCCAGCAGCGCCGATGCGCTACGGTTCAATTCGCCTGCGAGTTGGGCAACTGTTGTGCTTGCCATTCAAACCCTTTCGATGCTTGGTTTTAGTGAGGATTGCGAGAAACGATCAATGGATCGATGTGGGTCTCGCTAACGTCACGAAAACCAGTGTTCACGCGCCTTCATGATCAGCGCCTTGGCCTGTTCTTCGTCAACGCCGGTCATTTCGACCAGTTCGTCCACGGCCAGCTCAGCCAAGTCGTCACGCGTCTGGATGTTCCCCTCGGCCAGCTTGCCGATCAGCTCCGGGGTCAGCCCCTCGAGGTCGCGCAGGTCTTGCGACACCTTCTCGACCTTTTCTTCCTTTGCCAACTCCATCGTCAACAACACGTCACGAGCGCGGTTACGCAGTTCATTGACGGTGTCTTCGTCAAACGCCTCGATCTCCAGCATTTCCTGCAGCGGCACATACGCCACTTCTTCGAGCGAGCTGAAGCCCTCTTCGATCAGGATGTCTGCAACTTCTTCGTCCACGTCCAGCTTCGCCATGAACAACTGGCGAACGACGGAGCTTTCTTCAGCTTGCTTCTGTGCGGACTCAGCCGGCGTCATGATGTTGATCTGCCAGCCAGTCAACTCCGAGGCCAGGCGCACGTTCTGGCCGCTACGACCGATGGCGACGGCGAGATTCTCATCGTCGACCACCACGTCCATGCTGTGCTTCTCTTCGTCCACGACGATGGATTGCACTTGCGCCGGTGCCAGCGCGCCGATCACGAACTGCGCCGGATCTTCCGACCACAGCACGATATCCACGGCTTCGCCGCCAACCTCGTTGCGCACCGCCGTCACACGCGTACCACGCACGCCGACGCAGGTGCCAATCGGGTCGATGCGCTTGTCGTGCGCCACAACCGCAATTTTCGCACGCACGCCCGGATCACGCGCAGCCGCCTTGATCTCCAGCAGGCCTTGTTCCATTTCCGGCACTTCGTTTTCGAAGAGCTTGATGAGGAACTCGGGGCACGTGCGCGAGAGCTCGATCTGCGGGCCGCGTGCAGTACGGTCGACGTTCAGGATGTACGCGCGAACACGATCGCCCGTGCGCAGGTTTTCCTTCGGGATCATCTGATCGCGTGCCAGCAGCGCTTCCACGCGACCAGATTCGACGATCAGACCCTTCTTGTCGGCACGCTTGATCGTGCCGGTCATGATCTTTTCGCCGCGATCGAGGTAGTCGTTCAGGATCTGCTCGCGCTCAGCATCACGGATGCGCTGCAGGATGACCTGCTTGGCAGCCTGCGCGCCAATGCGGCCGAACTCAACCGACTCAATCTGCTCTTCGATGAATTGGTCGACGTCGATGTCGGCGTCCTGCTCTTTGGCTTCGAACAGCAGAATCTGCTTATCCGGCTCTTGCAGCCCAGCGTCATCGGGAACAACCAGCCAGCGACGGAAGGTTTCGTGTTCGCCCGACTCACGGTCGATCGCCACGCGCACATCCACGTCTTCTTCAAAGCGCTTCTTGGTCGCCGAAGCCAATGCGGCTTCCAGCGCCCCGAACACCACATCCTTGTCGACGTTTTTTTCGCGCGCAAGCGCATCGACGAGCAACAGAACTTCGCGGCTCATTGCTTGTTCCCTTTGTTTCGATTTCCTTTGAAGTCCAGCACAGGCACCAGCCGGGCGCGGTCGAGTTCCGACAACGTGAATTCCAGCAGCGCAGGGCCGTCCTTTCCCTCAAACTCGAGGCCGACCCGTTCTTGGCCGGGCTCCCCCGTGGGAGCCTGAATGACCCCCGTGAAATTCTTCTGGCCGCCCACTGGCAAGCGCAGCGTCACCTTGGCCTCCAGGCCTGCGAAACGCGTGAAATCGGACAGCGTGCGCAGCGGACGATCCAGCCCAGGCGACGACACTTCCAACCGCTCGTAATTCACGTTTTCAACTTCGAAGACACGCGTGAGCTGATGACTTACCTTCTCACAATCTTCAATGACGATGCCATTCTCCGCCTGATCGATATACACGCGCAGCAATCCAGCTGGCGCGCGCTCCACTTCCACCAGCTCGTAGCCCATGGCGGCGAGGGTTTTCTCAATCAGATCAGTCAGATGCACGTTTTTCCTGAAGAACTTCCCGGTACTGCCAACCTGCCGAAGCAAAAAAAAATGGGCGCAACGCCCATATCATTCGCCCATCTTCTACAGGATGACTTTTGATTAGACTCATATTGTAATCCGTCTCTGGGCAAAACGCAAAAATTGCCCTGGACGCACCACAAAATCTGGCGCTGCGGCGGATACCGCACACAGCGCCACCAGACTCAACGCTTGCCGCCGCGATTACCACCGCCGCTGCGCGCCTTGCTTCCAGCCTTGTTGCCGCTCGGCACGCCACCACCCTTGCCCGGGCGCTTGTTGCCTGGCGCGCGGTTACCGTCACGCATCCCGCCACCTGCCCCCGCACCTACACCTGCACCGCCACGACCGTCCGGCCGGCCACCCATCCGGGTGCGCGCCGTCAACGTGGTCGGGCCGCCAACATTGATGTAGCCCATGGAGGTCTGCATCGGGTCCGGCTGACGTGGACTGGACTGGCGACGCGGCGCCGGCGTTGCACGATTGCCGTTCTCGACCCCCATGCCACGCGATTGGAAATTCGCCTCACCAGTAAAGCCTGAGGACATCGGCCCCATCAGCACCGGCACCTCGCGACGGCGGTTGCCCTGGCGATTATTCTGCTGGCCACCCGAGCTGGCCGCCGGCACCTTCATACCCAACGTGCCCATCAGCGTACGCACGTCTTCTGCCGACACCTCCTGCCAGCGTCCGCGCTTCAGGCCGCGCGGCAACACAAAGCTGCCATAACGCGTGCGGATCAGGCGCGACACGGTCAGGTTGACCGCCTCGAACATGCGACGCACTTCGCGGTTGCGACCCTCTGTCAGGGCGACGTGGTACCAGTGGTTGACCCCCTCGCCACCACCGTCGGCGCAGCGCAGGAAGTTGGCCTCACCGTCTTGTAACTGGATACCGTGGAGCAGCTTCTGGCGATCGGTTTCCGCAAGTTCGCCCAGCGTACGCACCGCATACTCACGCTCGACGCCATAACGCGGGTGCATGAAGCGGTTGGCGATGTCACCAGACGTCGTGAAGATCAGCAGGCCTTCGGTGTTGAAGTCTAGGCGGCCGACGGCGACCCACTTGCCGGTCTTCATGCGCGGTAGCGCATCAAACACGGTCGGACGGCCGTCCGGATCGGATTGGCTCACGATTTCGCCGGCCGGCTTGTGGTACAGCAGCACGCGCGGCGGCTTGTTGGGCAGCTTGCGCTGAATCAGCTTGCCGTTCACGCGCACCTGGTCGGTGGCAAGAATGCGCTGACCGATGTGCGCCGGCAGGCCGTTCACAGAGACACGGCCCTGCAGGATCAGGTCCTCCATGTCGCGGCGCGAGCCCAGGCCGGCATCCGCCAGGATCTTGTGCAGCTTGGGGGCGTCGTCCTCGGCGGTCAGTTCCCGCACCTTGCTCGGCTGTGATGCGCCACCAGCATCGGCTTCCGAGTCGTACGCCCCGGAAATCACATATTGGAAGACGTCGTCAGAACCTTTGCCGCCCTTGCCACCTTGCTTGCCTCGCCCCTGGTCACCTGTCTTGCCGTGTTGCGGCTTACCGTTACGGCTTTGACCCTTACCGCGGCCAGGATTGGCGCTCTTGCGGTCGGCATTTTCGGTGCGCTCGCCCGCCGGCTGGCCTTCGCCCTGGCGGCGACGGTTTTTGCCGAATCGGCCACGCGGACCACGTCGCTCGCCACGTTCGCCCTGGCCCTCCGCCGGAGCGACTTCGACTGCTGCCGCGGCTTCCATCACCACCGGTGCATCGCTGCCCGGGGTTTCCTTCGGCTTACGGGCGCGCGGGGCGCGGCTTTTGCGTGGTTGGGCAGGTTGGCCAGCATCGGCAGCCACCTCGCTCGCAGGCGCATCGCCCTCTGGGCGACCATCCTGTTGCTGGCGGCGCGACGCGACCAGGTTGCGCAAGCCCCTGCGCAGCCCTTTGCGGCGCGGCGCGGATGACTCAGCGCCATCGCCTGCGCCCTCTTGACGGGGTGCCGAAGCGTCGGCATCAGCCGGCATACGTGTATCCATGGAATCTGGCAGGGTGCTCACAACGTCTTTCAATTCAAGTGGTTCAGACCATGCGCCGACTGGGCGGCAAACATGGCTTACGAGTGTTCGTTCGCGGAAGCCGCTGACGGCTCAGCCACGGTCTTGTTTGGATCTCCCGATTCCGTTTCAACGGTTTCGGTTTCAGCTTCGGGTGCGCTCGACCCGCTCACCTGGACCTCGGCGGTGGCCTCGATCTCAGCGCGCACAACAGGCGCATCCGCTTTCGCCGCTTCGGCTACTAGCGGTTCAGTTCCGTCGGCAGAAGGCGCCTCAGTACGCTCGCCCTCCACACCCGCCGGTGCATCGTTGACCAGCGCAGTCAATTCCTGCACCGCGATCGCCCCGCCCTCAAACTCGATTGCGCCCTGCTCCAGCAGGCTTGCCTGCGCCTGGGCACGGGCATCTTCGAGCGGCGGCAGTTCATCCAGCGAGCGCAACCCGAGGTCGTCCAGAAACTGCTTGGTAGTGGCATACAGCGCCGGGCGGCCCGGCACATCGCGATGACCAATCACCTCGATCCAGCCCCGATCCTCAATCTGCTTGATCACCTGCGTGTTGACCGTAACGCCACGAATATCTTCAATGTCGCCGCGCGTGACCGGCTGGCGATACGCGATGATCGCCAGCGTTTCCATCACCGCACGCGAGTACTTGGGCGGCTTTTCCGGATGCAGGCGATCTAGATATACGCGCATCTCAGGGCGGCTCTGCAGGCGCCAGCCCGACGCCAACGCAACCAGTTCGACACCGCGGTTAAGCCAATCCTGGCGCAACTCTTCAAGCAGCACGCGGATGGTATCCGCAGAAACATCTTCGTCGAACAGCTTGCGCAAGTCATTGACTCGCAACGGGTCCTGCGCGCAGATCAGCGCGGTCTCGAGGACGATTTTCGCCTCTTGGGTATTCATTCGGTTGAGCGGCTCGTCATTACTCGCGTCCGGCGGGTCGCCGTCACGCTTGAGGTTTGTCGTCCCACCGCGACGCACGCGGTATGTCTGAATGCTGCTGCCCGCCCGGGCCCGGCGCGCAAGAACCGCACGGACTTGCGGCTTTGCACCGAAACGCAGTGGCTATGCCCGCAAAAAGGGCCGGAGGAGCGAGTTGATCCGGTGCCGGTCAGGCACCACAAGGGCAATTTCTTCCGCCGCCATGGGGACGGATACTGCACCGGACGGCTGCCAACGAAGACTGACACCCAGCCCGAATCGACTGTCCAGGGCGGCATTTCTGCGGCTTTTGCGCTGGATGGCGTCGCTTGGCGCCGCGCTTGGGATTGTTTATCTGCGCGGTGGGCGAGTCGAATTGTGTTTGATTGTAGGGCAATTTCCTGCGGTGCCGCAACCGGGAAGATGTCCTAGTGCTCCGCCCAGGGCCAAATGGCGATCTGCGGGTGATTCAAACAGCTACAGCACTAGGCAAAAACCATGTGCGTTGAGCATCTCCGGCAGCCATGCGGCGCATACGAGCCCCCACATGCCAAAGGCGGCAATGGCGGCGCCCGCCGCGCCACGCGCCCACTTCTGGCGAGACAGCCCCCGCAACCAGCCTGCCACCCCGGACATCATCAGCAGATTCGGCAACGTGCCCAGACCAAACGCCAGCATCACAACCGCCCCAGATGCCGCGTTGCCCGCCAACAACGCAACCGCCAGTGCCCCGTAAACCATGCCGCACGGTACCAGCCCCCATGCCAAACCCGTGACATAGCGCCGCACCAATGGCGGGCTGTGATGCAGGCTTCCACCCAGTTGTGCCCCCATTTTCGACAGCACGCCGGCAAGGTGGCCAAGCACACGTTCCACCCAAGGATTGCGCCATGTATCACCCGTGGTGCGCACAACCAGAAGTAGGCCGTAAGCGAGCAGCAAAGCGCTGGCGAATGCGAACAATCCGCGTTGAATCGGCAGCCACTGCTGGCGCCAAACCGTGGCACCGAGCGCCCCCATGATGGCCCCCAACGCCGCGTACATACTGATGCGCCCAGCGTGCATGACCACTTGCTCGAACGCCAGCCGGCGACGCGAAACGATCCGCACCGGCACCTGCCCGCGCTCAGCGGCCAACGCGATGCCGCTGCACATCGCCAGGCAATGGACACCACCGAGCAATGCGATCAGAAAAACGCTCACGAGCGCGGCAACATTCATCTTTTTGACGCTCTTTTGATATGGGCCAAAGTTATTGATTTGCTGACAGGAATTCCGTGCATTTCGCGCAATTCACGTTATCGGAACAATCCGATATCAGCATGGTCGCCGTTATAATAGGCCGCGGTTGCATCACAAGAATTTCTCATTTCACTTACTCGAAATTCACTCGCCCCCTGTGCTCACA
The DNA here is from genome assembly GCF_958415495.1 of Ralstonia flaminis. NCBI lineage: Bacteria > Pseudomonadati > Pseudomonadota > Betaproteobacteria > Burkholderiales > Burkholderiaceae > Ralstonia > Ralstonia flaminis. Next base: position 275,847 of record NZ_CATZLL010000004.1, read on the forward strand.
CGAATCGCACTCACCGACCAAGCTTCACGTTGTTCCACTTGCGTACTCGGCCAGATCTGTCTGCCAGTGGGCATGAATTCGGAAGACGTGCGCAAGATGGATGAGTTGGTTGCCGAGCGCATCCGCATCAAAAAAGGCCAGACGCTCTACGCCCTCGGTGAACCGCTCGAAGCCGTGTACGGCATCCGCTTCGGCACGCTCAAGACGCATCTCACGCTGGAAGACGGTCGCCACCAAATCACCGGCTTCCACCTGCCCGGCGAGATCGTCGGGCTCGATGGCATTGGCGACATGTGCCACGTGTCGGATGCCACCGCGCTGGAAGACACCGAAGTCTGCGTGGTGCGTTACGACCAACTGCAGCAGCTCTCGCGCCGGCTGCCCTCTCTGCAGCACCAGTTCTTGCGCATCATGAGCAAGGAGATCTCGCAGGATCACCAGATGCTGCTGACGCTCGGCTCGATGCGCGCCGAAGAACGCCTTGCTGCTTTCCTGCTGAACCTGTCCAAGCGCTCAGCCCAGCGTGGTTATTCGTCAACCGAGTTCGTGCTGCGCATGAGCCGCGAAGAACTGGGCAGCTATCTGGGCCTGAAGCTCGAAACCGTAAGCCGCCTGTTCTCACGCTTTGCTGAGGCCGGTCTCATCCAGATCCGCCAGCGCCACGTCAAGCTGATCGACATGGCTGGCCTGCGCCAAGTGATGAGCGGCCAAGCCAACTAGGCCGCCCCCTTGCAGGACATCCGCTCACACGAGCGGATGCTCATGCGCCTCCAGCTTGCCGATGCCCGGCGACACATACAGTGTGAGCGCACTGGACAATCCGCACAGCAACCAGAACACGAAGAACGACACCGTGTAAACCGCCTCGGCCGACACGGCGATCTGCTCTCCGAAGAAGCGCAGATCCGCCGGGTCAACCACCGCAAACACGACCAGCTCGGCCAGCGCCGCAGATAGAAACGCGGGCCAGAGAATCCACATCAGCAGGCGGCGTTTCATCGGACCTCCCCGTGGGCGGCATGGGCCGGCACGGAGACGGGCTTCTCGACGACCAGGCCGCGCCGTACGACGTTGTCATGAATGACGGGATCCGGATGCGACACGGCCAACCAGATGGTGACGCCGCACCCGATCATGGCGACGAAGGGGCCGGCCATCAGCAGCCACGGCCAAGGCTCGCGCCACCATGGCCGGGCCGGAGCGGAAGATTGCATTGCCTGCATCTGTGTCTCCTGTTCTAAAAACCGCGTCAGCGCGGCACGATGAAACTCGATGGCTCACGCAGCACAAGGCTGTCGCTGCCGCTGTCTGCCTGGATCACAAAACGGATCTTGTGCGAGCCGGCAGTCAGGTCATCCGCCGGACGACGCACGCGGATCGGCAAAAGGCGGTTGGCTGCAGGTGCCAGTTCAAGCGTGGTCGATTCACCGCGGCCACCCTGCACCTCCAGCTGTGGCAGTCCTTCAGCCGTGATGGTCACGCGCACGGGTTGCTCCGAGGCATTCATCAACTGCAGTCGATAGACGTTCTCGATCTTGCCGCCGTCCACCTCACGCGCCAGCGCACCACGATCGCGAATCACGTCCACCTTGAGCGGCTGGCGCATCGTCAGCGCAACGATGAAGCCCGTGATGAGCACCAGCATGATGCCGGCATAGATCAGCACACGCGGGCGTAGCAGATGGCGCCGTGCCTCCTTCGGGGTGAGCCGGTCGTGCATCGCACGCTCGGACGTGTAGCGGATCAGGCCCTGCGGGTAACGCATCTTGTCCATCACCTGATCGCATGCATCAATGCAGGCGCCGCAGCCAATGCACTCGTACTGCAGGCCCTGGCGAATGTCGATGCCGGTCGGGCACACCTGCACGCAAATGCTGCAGTCCACGCACGAACCGAGCCCTTGCGCCGCGAAGTCTGCGCTGCGCGAACGGCTACCGCGCGGCTCGCCGCGTTGCGTGTCGTAGGTGACGACGTAGGTATCGGGGTCGACCATCACGCTCTGGAAGCGGGCGTACGGGCACATGTAGAGGCACACCTGCTCACGCAGGAAACCGGCGTTGCCCCAGGTGGCGAACGCGTAGAACAACATCCAGAAGGTTTGCCACGGCCCGAGCGACAGCGTCCAAGTCTCCATGCCGAGATGGCGGATTGGCGTGAAGAAGCCGACGAAGGTGAAGCCCGTCCACAACGCGATCACCACCCAGGCCGAATGCTTGGCCAACTTGAGGCGCAGCTTGCGCAGGCTCCAGCGCTCACCGTCGAGGCGGATGCGAGCGAAGCGGTCGCCTTCGATATGCCGCTCGATCCACATGAAAATTTCCGTGTAGACCGTTTGCGGGCAGGCGTAGCCACAGAAGAGCCGCCCCGCCACCGCCGTGAACAGGAACAGCCCCAACGCCGACAGCACCAGCAGCACCGTCAGGTAGATCACGTCCTGCGGCCACAGCACCAGCCCGAACAGGTAGAACTTGCGCGCCCCCAGGTCGAACAACACCGCCTGGCGCCCGTTCCACTCAAACCACGGCAAACCGTAGAAGATGGCTTGCGTGGCCAGCACCATCCACACGCGCCAGCGTGCGAACGCCCCCGTCACGGAGCGCGGATAGATCTTGCGCCGGACTTCGTAGAGCGCCTGCTCGGTAGGCGTGTCGTCCGAGCCTGCCGTTGCAACGGCAGGTGTCATGGGGCGCCAGCCGGGTTCGTGTTCGCTCATTGCTGGGCGCTCGTGTTGTTGTTCGACAGCCCCCACACATAGGCCGCCAGCATGCGGATCTTCTCCGGAGACAGCAGGTTCTCGTGTGCCGGCATCGTGTTGTCGCGACCCTTGAGAATGGTCTCGACAATCGTTGCCTCGGAGCTGCCGTACAACCAGACGCGATCGGTCAGGTTGGGGGCGCCAAGCGCCTGATTGCCCTTGCCGGTGGCCATGTGGCACGCGGCGCAGACCGACTTGAAGGTCGACTCGCCACGTGACGCCTTGATCGGGTCATAGGTTAGGCCCGACAGTGAGCGCACGTAGTTGGCCACGTTGGCGGCCTGGTTGGCATCCACCACCGCTGCCAACGACGGCATGACGCCATGGCGGCCCTTGGTGATGGTGGTGAGGATCGTCTCCGGATCACCGCCATACAGCCAGTCGTTGTCGGTCAGGTTCGGGAAGCCCTTGGAGCCGCCCGCATCCGAGCCGTGGCATTGCGCGCAGTTGTTCAGGAACAAGCGCTGGCCGATTTCGTGTGCTTGCGGGTCGGTGGCGATCTGCTTGATGTCCATACCGGCGTAGCGCTCGTAGAGCGGGCGCACCTTGGCATCAGCTGCAGCACGCTGCGAGGCCAGCTCGCCGCGCGTGGAGAAACCCAGCACACCACCATATGCACCCAGCCCCGGATACAGGACGAGGTATGACAAGGCGAAGATGCACGACAGCAAGAACATCCACATCCACCAGCGCGGCAACGGATTGTTCAGCTCGCGCAGGTCACCGTCCCACACGTGGCCGGTGTCGTCGCCGGCTTGCTGCCCGGGCGCGATCGTGATCTTGCGTTGCGAGAACAGCAGCCAAATGCACCAGGCGATACCCACCAGGGCAATCGCCGAGATGTAGTACCCCCAGAACTCGGAAATGAAGTCGCTCATGATCTTGTGTCCTTATTGATGTGGGCGCGACGCGTCTGCGCGTGCGCCGGCGACCTCGGCTTCATCGGGCAGCAGAAACGGCAGCATGGCCGATTCCGCGTTGGCGGCAGCGCGATGCGCCGAGAACGCCCACCAGCTGATCCCCACGAACAGCACCAGGAAGACCGCAGTGGCAATTGCACTCAGCATGGCCATGGCTCACTCCTTGGTAGCGACGGTGGCGGGCGACGCGGCAGGTGCCGCAGCCACATCGCGCACATTACGCAGCTCTACGCCCAGGCCCTGCAGAAAGGCCACCACGGCGTCTTCTTCGGTCTTGCCGGCAAGCTGCTCACGCGCGCCGGCAATCTGTGCATCCGTATAGGGCACGCCAAGCTGGCGCAGCACGTGCATCTTCTTTTCGATGTCGCTGCTGTCGAGCGGCGTCTTGGCAAGCCATGCGTAGGCCGGCATGTTCGATTCCGGCACCACCTCACGCGGATCGCGCAGGTGGATGCGGTGCCAGTCATCCGAATAGCGCTGACCCACGCGCGCCAGGTCCGGCCCCGTACGCTTGGAACCCCACAGGAACGGGTGATCGAACACCGATTCGCCAGCCAGCGAGTAATGGCCATAGCGCTCGGTTTCGGCACGCAGCGTACGCACTTGCTGCGAGTGACAGCCGACGCAGCCTTCGCGGATATAAATGTCGCGCCCGGCCAGCCGCAGCGGCGAATACGGCGCGATGCCCTTGACCGGCTCGGTGGTGGAGTGCTGGAAGAACAGCGGCACGATCTGCACCAGCCCGGCGATGCTGACGACGACCAGCGTCATCACGATCAGCAAGCCGATGTTCTTTTCCAGCGTCTCGTGCGAGAAGAAGCTCTTTTGTTGGTTGCTCATGTTCGTCTCCTCACTGTGCCGCGACCAGCGGGGCCTGGGCCGGTTGAGGGATCGGCGCATCCACCGCCTTGCTGCCCTGGATGGTCTTGAACACGTTGAATGCCATCAGCAGCATCCCGCTCAGGAAGCACAGGCCACCCAGCAGGCGGATGATGTAGAACGGGTACGTCGCCTTCACTGCTTCGACAAAGCTATAGGTGAGCGTGCCGTCAGCCTCGGTGGCACGCCACATCAGGCCCTGCATGACGCCGGCGACCCACATGGCGGCGATATAGAGCACCACGCCGATGGTGGCGATCCAGAAGTGCACCTCGATCAGCCGCGTGCTGTACATCTTCTGCTGCCCGAACAGGCGCGGGATCATGTAGTACATCGAGCCGATGGTGATCATGGCCACCCAACCCAGCGCGCCGGAGTGCACGTGGCCGATGGTCCAGTCGGTGTAGTGCGACAGCGCGTTGACGGTCTTGATGGACATCATCGAGCCCTCGAACGTCGCCATGCCGTAGAACGACAGCGCCACCACCAGGAACTTCAGGATCGGATCGGTGCGCAGTTTGTGCCACGCGCCCGACAGGGTCATGATCCCGTTGATCATGCCGCCCCACGACGGCGCCAGCAGAATGAGCGAGAACACCATACCCAGCGACTGCGCCCAGTCCGGCAGTGCGGTGTATTGCAGATGGTGCGGGCCCGCCCACATGTAGGTGAAGTTCAGCGCCCAGAAGTGAACGATCGACAGACGGTACGAATAGATCGGACGCTCCGCTTGCTTGGGCACGAAGTAGTACATCATCCCCAGGAAGCTGGTGGTCAGGAAGAAGCCCACGGCGTTATGGCCGTACCACCACTGCACCATCGCATCCTGCACACCTGCATAGGCCGAGTACGACTTCCACATCGTCACCGGCAATTCAGCGTTGTTGACGATGTGCAGCAGCGCAATGGTGACGATGTAAGCGCCGAAGAACCAGTTGGCCACGTAGATGTGGCGGGTCTTGCGCTTGATGATGGTGCCGAAAAACACGACGGCGTAGACCACCCACACCAGCGTGATGAGGATGTCGATCGGCCACTCCAGCTCGGCGTATTCCTTCGAGCTGGTGTAGCCCAGCGGCAGCGTAATGACCGCCGCCACGATCACCGCCTGCCAGCCCCAGAACGTAAAGGCCGCCAGCGCGTCGGAGAACAAGCGCACCTGGCAGGTACGCTGCACGATGTAGTACGACGTGGCGAACAGCGCGCTACCGCCAAACGCAAAGATAACCGCGTTGGTATGCAACGGACGCAACCGGCCATACGTCAGCCAGGGCACCCCAAAATTCAGTTGCGGCCAGATCAACTGGGCCGCGATCAGCGCACCGACCGCCATACCAACGATGCCCCAGACGATCGTCATGATCGAGAACTGGCGGACAACGCGGTAGTTGAAGGTCTGGGTGTGCTGCAACGCGCTGGACGATTCCATGCTTGCTCCCCGAGTGTGTTGGTTTGATGCGGTCATGTTAAGAATCGAGCGACCTTTGGGTCTTGACGTGCATCAAGGCACCCCGGCCAATGTGGTTAAGCTGCTCAGTCGCGCGGCCTTGTGTTGCGCACAGGCGTATCCGGGTCCAGCAAAATCGACTCAGCAGGTGTCTTCAGATCGTCGTACTGGCCCGAGCCGACGGCCCACCACAACACACCGACAATCGCTACCACCAGCATCAGCGACAGCGGAATCAGCAGGAACAGCGTTTCCATGCGGCCTCCTAGGCCACGTGCCGCGGGGCACGCGATAGACGCCACGCGTTGAGCGCGACCAGCAACGACGACACCGACATGCCGATGCCCGCCGCCAAAGGCGACAGCCACCCCAGCGTGGCGAGCGGGATGCTGATCGCGTTGTAAGCAAAGGCCCAACCGAGGTTCTGGCGCACCACACGCAACGTGCGGCGGCCGATGTATACGGCCTCGCTGATGGCGGACAGGCGAGGCTCGGTGAGGATTGCGTCGGCGCCTGCCTGTGCAAGCGGCGCACCGGTGCCAATAGCGATCGAGACCTGCGCCTGCGCAAGCAAGGGCGCATCGTTGATGCCATCGCCGACGGCCAGTACACGTGCCCTGCGCGCCTGCAGCTGCTGCACATAGGTGCGCTTGTCCTCGGGGCTGGCGCCGCCGACTGCGTGATCGATCCCCAATCGGTTGGCCCACCAGCGCACCGTCTCCGGCGCGTCACCGGACACCAGGTGCAAACACAAGCCTTGCTCGCGCAAAGCCCCCAGGCAGGCAGGCGCATCGGCGCGCGGGGTATCCGCCAGGGTGAAGCGCGCGAGGGGTTGTCCGTCGCGGCCAAGCCAGACCACGGTACATGCCGCGTCGGGCGGCACTTCTTCCATCGGCGCTTCGTAGCCGTAGCGGATGGCCTTGACTGATTGATTCGCGTACTGCGTCGCGGCGAACAGCTGTGTGCCCAAGCGCAGCGACTGTTCACCAACCACCGCATGCACCCCATGCCCCGGCACGTTGGTGGCGCACTCCACAGCGGGCAATGTCAATGCATCGGGCGCGGCAGCACGCAGCGACTGCGCGATCGGATGGTTCTCCGATTGCTCCATCGCACAGGCCATCGCGAGGCAGGATTCGGCATCGACATCGCCAAAGGTTTCGATGCTCAGCAAGCGCAGACGCCCTTCGGTGAGCGTGCCGGTCTTGTCGAGCAGCACGTCGGTCACCGCAGCCAGACTTTCGATGGCGTGACCGCGCGTGACCAGCACGCCGCGCCTTGCCAACGCGCCGCTGGCCGCTGCCAGTGCGGACGGTGTGGCAAGTGACAGCGCACATGGGCAGCTCACCACCAGCACCGCGACCGTGACGGCAAACATACGGGTGGGATCGATCCACCACCACGCAATCGCCGTCAGCACCGCCCAACCAAGCAGCACCGCCACAAAGCGGCCGGCAACGTGATCGGCCAGTTCAGCCATGCGAGGCTTGTCGGTCAGCGCACGATCCAGCAGTTCGACGATGGCCGCCAGACGCGTCTGCGTGCCCACACGGCTCACGCGCACACGGATGGCGCTGGCCACGTTATAGCTGCCGGCAAGCACGGCCGAGCCGATATCGCGCTGGCGCGGCACACTCTCACCGGAGAGCAGCGATTCATCGATCTCGGTGGTGCCGCGCTCGATCACGCCGTCAGCGGGGAGCACCTCGCCTGCACGCACTTCCACACAATCGCCCACACACAGCGTGGCAACGGGAATGGTTTGCAACGTGCCGGACGCCGCATCCATACGGCGACACGTGGCAGGCAATTGGCGCACCAGGGCCTCTGCGCCGGATGCGGCACGCTGCCGCGCGCGCAGTTCCAGATACCGCGCCGCCAACAGAAACGCGACGAACATCGTCACAGAATCGAAATACGTCTCGCCATGGCCGCGCACCGTGGCGAACACACTCGCGACGAACGCTGCGCCAATGCCCAGCGCCACCGGCACATCCATGCCGACATGTGCGTGCCGTACCTGACGCCACGCGCTGCGGAAGATCGGAGCAGCAGAGATCAGTACCACCGGCACGGTCAGCAACAGGCTCGCCCACTGCATCAGGCGGGTCTGGTCGACGGGGATGTCGCTACCGTGCAAGTACACCGGCCACGCGTACATCATCACCTGCATCATCCCGAGCATGGCAATACCGAGCCGGATCAGCAGGCTGCGGCGCTCGCGCGCCTCTGCCGTACGGCGGGCCGAAGGCTGATCGGGCCAGGCCTCGTAGCCCACGTCAGCAATGGCTGCAAACACAGCTGACAGGCGCACGGCACCCGGCTCGCAGACGAGGCGAGCGCGCTCGGTAGCGTAGTTGACGGTGGTTTCGCGGATGCCGACAACGCGCGAAAGCGCGCGCTCGATCAGCCAGACGCATGCGGCACAGCGCATGCCGGTGATCGCCAGCGAGACCTCCTCTGCACCATCCGCACGGGCGCGCACAAAGCGCTCGCGCATGACGGGTAGATCGTATGTCGCCCACACAGCTTCGGCCTCAGCGCGCTTATCGCCGTCCAGCGGGCGGGCAAAGGCAATCGGGCCATCATAGATATGGCCCATGCCGGAGGCGTGCAGCGTCTGCGCAATCGCCTGGCAACCGGCACAGCAAAACGTTTGGGATTGGTCGGCGATGTTGCCGTGCAGCGCGTTCGCTGCATCAAGCGACGAACCGCAGTGGTAGCAGGTGGTTTGTGACGACGCTGCCTCACTTGCCTGATGTGGCGAAGCCGCGCCGCGGGCAGCGGCGGAAAGCGTTGGGGCGTAGGTCGTCGTCATTATGTGGCCATGCTAGCCACACGCCGCCAACCGCCCATTGATGTGCGTCAAGAGCCGTCACCGTGGCTGAACACGCGGCTAAGCGCCGTGCAAGGCACACGTGGTCGCACTGCCCTGTCGCAAAATATTCCGCGTCCTATAGTGTTAGCTGGACCAGGCAAACAGGAGGGCGTCCCGTGGCAACCGAATTCAGCCTGTACAACATTCACTGCGAGTGGGGCGAGCACGGTGCCTCCACGCTGGCACCACATTGCGACGCGGTCATCGTGGTCGACGTGCTGTCGTTCTGCACCTGTGTGGACATTGCGGTCGGGCGCGGCGCGCGCATCTACCCGTATCCGTGGCGCGACAGCAGTGCGGAAGTCTTTGCCCGCCGTGCCGGCGCCATGCTGGCGTGCACCAATCGCAGTCAGCCTGGCTACTCGCTGTCGCCGGCCTCGTTGAAGGAACTGCCGGTGGGCAGCAGCCTGGTCCTGCCCTCACCCAACGGCGCAACGCTGGCCCTGGCGACCGGTTCAACGCCTACGTTTGCCGGTTGCCTGCGCAACGCGCGTGCCGTGGCGGAGGCAGCATCGCGACTCGGCCGCCGCGTGGCCGTGGTGGCGTCGGGCAAGCGCTGGGCCGACGGAAGTTTACGCCCGGCCCTGGAGGATTGGCTGGCCGCCGGCGCCATCGTGCATCACCTGTCGGAGACGGTCGCGGGCTTTCTGCCGCAAGCGCTATCGCCCGAAGCCCTCGCTGCACGGGCGATCTATCGGGAGGCCTCCCAGACCGGGATGATGAAAGCGTGGCTGCTGGATTCGGTGTCGGGCCGCGAACTGTGCGAACGCGGCTTTGCTGAGGACGTGGCCATCGCCTCGCAAACGGACGTGAGCAACATCGCCCCGATGCTGGTGGAAGGCGCGTTCCGCAACGTCAATCGTAAGAACGAGAGCTTGGCGCAGGATTTCCTGGGGGCAGTAAACCTGCGCCCATCACACGCGCCATCTTCGCATCGCAATCCGCCGCCTTCGCATTGAGCACGCCTGCACGGCGGGCGGCAATCGGTCAGGTCAACGACGTATCCACCTCGCGGCGAGGCGCCTCGAGGTATTCGCGCGACTGCATCTCGACGATGCGCGACACCGTGCGCTGGAACTCGTTGGCCATCTGGCCTTCGGTATAGAGTTCGTCCGCCGATACCTCGGCCGACATCAGCAGCTTGACCTTGTGGTCGTAGAACACGTCGATCAGCCAGGTGAAGCGGCGCGCTTCGGATGCCATGCGCGGTGTCATCTTTGGCACATCAGCCAGGATCACGGTATGAAAGCGCGAGGCGATTTCCAGGTAATCGTTCTGCGAGCGCGGACCGCCGCACAGCGTAGCGAAATCGAACCACACCACGCCACCGGCCTTGCGCGCAGCGCGAATTTCACGGTGCTCGATTCGCAGTATCGGCGATTCATCCGGCACTTCCGCCACGGCAGCAAATGCATCGCGCAACGCCGAGTTGGCCTTGGCGCCCAGCGGGGTGTAGTACGCCTGCACCTGCTCCATTGCTCGCTTGCGATAGTCGACACCGGCATCCACGTTGAGGATGTCGAGTTTCTCTTGCAGCAGCGCGATGGCGGGCAGCACACGGTCGCGGTGCAGGCCGTCCGGATACAACAGGTCCGGCCGGTAGTTGGACGTCATCACGAACTGCACGCCATTGGCGAAGAGCTGATCAAGCAGGCGGTGCAGAATCATCGCGTCAGCAACGTCGCTGACGTGGAATTCATCAAAGCAGATCAAGCGGTAGCGCTTGGCGATGCGGCGCGCCAGTTCATCGAGCGGGTCGGCGCGGCCGCGCAGTTCTTCCAGCTGGCGATGCACCTCACGCATGAACTCGTGAAAGTGCAGACGCGTCTTACGCACCAGCGGCACACAGCTATAGAAGGCATCCATCAGGAACGACTTGCCGCGCCCCACCCCGCCCCACATGTACACGCCGCGTGGCAGGTCAGGACGCACGAGCATCTTGCGCAAGGTGCTCGAGCGGCGGGCCTTGTAGGCCACCCATTCGTCGTAGCATTGCTGCAGGCGATCGACTGCCCGCTGCTGCGCCTCGTCGGGCCGATAGCCGCGCGCCTTCAGTTCCTGTAGGTAGGTTTCCTGGACGTTCATCTGCGTGAGGCCGGCTGTTTGACGGCCCAAATGGACCGATGCCCGGCATCTTTTGGATGACCGGGCATCGTGCTTGCCTTGCGGCCAGCGATTACATGTTGAGCTGACGCTTGTCGACGGCCAGCGCAGCTTCGCGCATCACTTCCGACATCGACGGGTGCGGGTGGCAGATGCGGCCGATGTCTTCAGCCGCAGCCTTGAACTCCATCGCGACCACGGCTTCGGCAACCAGGTCCGAAGCGTTGGCAGCCACGATGTGCACGCCGAGGATCTCGTCGGTTTTTGCATCGGCGATGACCTTGACGAAGCCTTCCGGCGTGCCCATGCCCAGCGCACGGCCGTTGGCCAGGAACGGGAACTGGCCAGCCTTGATCTCGCGGCCTTCGGCCTTGAGCTGCTGTTCCGTCTTGCCGACCCATGCGATTTCCGGGAAGGTGTAGATCACCCACGGAATGCAGTTGTAGTCGATGTGCGGCTTCTGGCCGACGATGCGCTCGGCCACGGCCACGCCTTCGTCTTCTGCCTTGTGCGCCAGCATCGGGCCACGCACCACGTCGCCGATCGCCCACAGGTTCGGCAGTTTGGTTGCGCAGTGGTCATCCACCTCGATGAAGCCACGTTGGTCCGTCGCCAGACCGATGGCTTCCAGGCCCAGACCGTCGGTGTTCGGCACACGGCCGATCGAGACGATCAGCTTGTCGCACTCCAGCACTTGCGCTGCACCAGCAGCGTCGGTGTAGTTGACCTTCACGCCCTTGGCCGACGATTCGATCTCGCCAACCTTCACGCCGACGTTGATCTTCAGACCCTGCTTGGTCAGCAGCTTGTTGGCTTCCTTCGCAACGGATTCGTCCGCCGCACCGAGGAAGCTCGGCAGCGCTTCAAGAATCGTCACTTCCGAACCCAGGCGGCGCCACACCGAGCCCAGCTCCAGGCCGATCACGCCAGCGCCGATCACGCCCAGCTTCTTCGGCACTTCACCAAACTTCAGTGCGCCTTCGTTGTCGGCAATGGTCACGTTGTCGACCGGCACGTTCGGCAGATGGCGCGCCTTCGAGCCTGTGGCGATGATCACGTGCTTGGCGGTCACAACCTCTGCGCCGGCCTTGCCGTTGATCTCGACTTGATAGCCGGCGTCGGTCTTGCCGACGAACTTGCCGCGGCCCTTGAGCAGCGTCACCTTGTTCTTGCGGAACAGGAACTCGATGCCCTTGGTCATCTTGCCGACGATGTCGTCCTTGCGCTTGAGCATCTTGGCAACGTCGACCTTCGCACCTTCCACCGTGATGCCGTGGTCGGCCAGGTGGTGGTTCACGTTCTCAAACTCTTCCGACGAGGCCAGCAGTGCCTTCGAGGGAATGCAGCCGACGTTCAGGCAGGTGCCGCCCAGACGCGGTTCGCCCTTCGGATCGTCGTAGGCGTTGTCTTCGCAGCACGCCACGTTCAGGCCCAGCTGGCCGGCACGGATGGCGGCGATGTAGCCACCAGGGCCGGCGCCGATCACCAGCACGTCAAATTCTTTGCTCATGGAGAAATCCTCGATTCGGACGCCGCCGCACAGCGTAGGCGGCGTCTCATGTCATCAACGCAGTCGATTACAGGTCCAGCAGCAGGCGAGCCGGATCTTCCAGCGCTTCCTTCATCGCCACCAGACCCAGAACGGCTTCGCGGCCGTCGATGATGCGGTGGTCGTAGGACATGGCCAGGTAGTTCATCGGGCGAACCACGACTTGGCCGTTTTCCACCACGGCGCGATCCTTGGTGGCGTGTACGCCCAGGATGGCCGATTGCGGCGGGTTGATGATCGGGGTCGACAGCATCGAGCCAAACGTACCGCCGTTCGAGATCGAGAACGTGCCGCCGGTCAGGTCGTCCAGCGTCAGCTTGCCGTCCTTGGCCTTCTGGCCGAACTCAGCAATCTTCTTCTCGATGTCGGCCAGGCTCATCTGGTCGGCGTTGCGCAGGATGGGCACCACCAGGCCACGCGGCGAGCCGACAGCGATACCGATGTCGAAGTAGCCGTGGTAGACGATGTCGTTGCCGTCAACCGAGGCGTTGATGACCGGGTACTTCTTCAGCGCGTGGACAGCCGCCTTCACGAAGAACGACATGAAGCCCAGCTTCACGCCGTGGGTCTTCTCGAACTGGTCCTTGAACTTGGCGCGCAAGTCCATCACCGGCTTCATGTTGACTTCGTTGAAGGTGGTGAGGATGGCGTTGGTCGATTGCGACTGCACCAGGCGCTCGGCGATACGGGCACGCAGGCGGCTCATCGGCACGCGCTCTTCCGGACGGTCGCCCAGGGCGGCGAAGTCCACCGGCGCAGCCACTTGCTGCAGCGCCGGACGTGCGGCTTGCGGAGCAGCGGCAGTCGCGGGCTTGGCGCCACCAGCCACGGCACCCAGCACGTCGCCCTTGGTGATGCGGCCATCGCGGCCCGTGCCGGCCACTTGGCCAGCCGACAAGTTGTTCTCGGCCATCAGCTTGGCAGCCGACGGCATCGCCACGCCACCGGTGGCGGCAGCAGCCGGAGCGGCGGCAACCGGTGCCGGAGCGGCAGCAGCAGGAGCCGGTGCAGCGGCGGCCGGGGCAGCAGCGCCAGCCTTGCCTTCGGTGTCGATCTTCGCCAGCAGCTGTTCCGACGTAACGGTCGCGCCGTCAGCCACGAGCACTTCAGCCAGCACGCCAGCCGACGGAGCCGGCACTTCCAGCACGACCTTGTCGGTCTCGATTTCGACCAGGACTTCGTCCACGGCCACGGCTTCACCTGGCTTCTTCTTCCAGGAGATCAGCGTGCCCTCTTCGACGGACTCGGAAAACTGCGGGACCTTGACATCAACAATAGCCATTTTTGTGGTTCCTTGGATTCATGTGCGCGCTGCCCCTGCAACCCCTGTTTGGCGGGGCGGGCCAGCGCTTCAATTCGTTTGCGTTGGATTCGGGAGATGAAGATGCGCCAAGGCGGTAGCCATTGCCACCGCCCTGGAGCTGCTCTCGCTTACTTGGTCAGCACGAAGCCCTTGAGCTTGGAGAACGCCGCATCGATCAGCGCCTTCTGCTGCTCGTTGTGCTTGGCGTAGTAGCCAACCGCCGGCGATGCCGAGGCCGGACGGCCTGCGTAACCCAGCTTCTGGCCTTCAGCCATGTTCTCCATGATGTAGTGCTGCACGAAGAACCAGGCACCCTGGTTCTGCGGCTCGTCCTGGCACCACACCACTTCGGCGAGGTTCGGGTACTTCTTCAGCTCGGCCGCAAACGCCTTGTGCGGGAACGGATAGAGCTGCTCCACACGGATGATGGCAGTGTCGGTCTGGCCGCGTTCCTTGCGTGCGTTGACCAGGTCGTAGTAGACCTTGCCCGAGCAGGCCACGACGCGCTTGACCTTGGCGTCGTTCAGATCTTCTGCCGTATCAGCAATCACCGTCTCGAAGTGGCCCTTGGCCAGATCGGTCAGCGGCGACACAGCATCCTTGCTGCGCAGCAGCGACTTCGGCGTCAGGATGATCAGCGGCTTGCGGAACATGCGGATCATCTGGCGACGCAGCAGATGGAAGATCTGCGCCGGCGTGGTCGGCTGCACCACTTGCATGTTGTGGTCTGCGCAGAGCTGCAGGTAACGCTCAAGGCGTGCCGAGCTGTGCTCCGGACCCTGGCCTTCGTAGCCGTGCGGCAGCATCAGCGTCAGACCCGAGGCGCGACCCCACTTCACTTCGCCCGACGAGATGAACTGGTCGATCACGACCTGTGCACCGTTGGCAAAGTCACCGAACTGGGCTTCCCAGATCACCAGCGTGTTCGGCTCGGCCGACGAGTAACCGTACTCAAAGCCCATCACGGCTTCTTCCGACAGCACCGAGTCGATCACGGTGAACGGAGCCTGGCTTTCCGACACGTTCTGCAGCGGGATGTAGCTGCCGGCGTCCCAACGCTCGCGGTTCTGGTCGTGCAGCACGGCATGGCGGTGCGTGAACGTACCGCGGCCGGCATCCTGGCCGGTGATACGCACCGGGTAACCCGACGCCACCAGCGAGGCGAATGCCAGGTGCTCACCCATGCCCCAGTCCAGCGACACCTCGCCCTTGCCCATCTTGGCGCGGTTGTTGACGACGTTCTCAACCAGCGGATGCAGCTTGAAGTGATCGGGAATGGCGGTGATGCGCTCGGCCAGACGCTTGAGCTCAGCCATCGGCACAGCCGTATCCGCCGAATCCGTCCACTTGCGGTTCAGGAACGGCAGCCAATCCACGGCGAACTTGTTCTTGAAGTTCGACAGCACCGGATCAACCGTGTGCTTGCCCGCGTCCATGGCAGCACGGAATTCCTGCACCAGGCCATCCGGCTCTTCGGCCTTCAGCGTGTTCTGCGTGACCAGCTTGTCTGCGTACAGCTTGCGCGTGCCGGGGTGCGTGCCGATCTTCTTGTACATCAGCGGCTGCGTCATCGCCGGCGTGTCTTGCTCGTTGTGGCCGAGCTTGCGGAAGCAGATGATGTCGACCGCGATGTCCTTCTGGAACTCAGTGCGGAAGTCCACGGCCAGTTGCATGGCCAGAACAACGGCTTCCGGATCGTCGCCGTTCACGTGCAGCACCGGCGCTTCGATCATCTTGACCACGTCGGTACAGTACAGCGTCGAGCGCGAATCGCGCGGGTCCGACGTCGTGAAACCGATCTGGTTGTTGATGACGATGTGGATCGTGCCACCCGTGCCGTAACCACGCGTCTGCGCGAGGTTCAGCGTTTCCATCACGACGCCCTGGCCGGCGAAGGCTGCATCACCGTGCACTTGCACGGCCAGCACTTGCGCGCCGTGCTTGTCGCCGCGACGCTCTTGGCGCGCCTTGACCGAGCCTTCCACGACCGGGTTGACGATTTCCAGGTGCGACGGGTTGAACGCCAGCGACAGGTGAACCGGGCCGCCCGGGGTGGTAACGTCGCTCGAGAAGCCCTTGTGGTACTTCACGTCGCCGGCCGGCAGGTCGTCCACGTGCTTGCCCTCGAATTCGGCAAACAGGTCCGCCGGCATCTTGCCCAGCGTGTTGACCAGCACGTTCAGACGGCCGCGGTGGGCCATGCCGATCACGATTTCCTGCACGCCCTTCTCGCCGGCGCGCTGGATCATTTCGTCCATGGCCGCGATGAAGCTTTCGCCGCCTTCCAGCGAGAAGCGCTTCTGACCGACGTACTTGGTATGGAGGAAGCGCTCGAGGCCTTCAGCGGCCGTCAGGCGTTCCAGGATGTGCTTCTTCTTTTCTGCCGAGAAGGTCGGCTTGGAGCGGATGGTCTCCAGACGCTCTTGCCACCAGCGCTTCTGTGCCTGGTCGCTGATGTACATGAACTCGGCGCCGATCGAGCCGCAGTACGTTTCGCGCAGGTTGTTGACCAACTCGCGCAAGCTCATCGATTCCTTGCCGAAATACGTGTTGCTGGCGTTGAAAACGATGTCCTGGTCGGCTTCGGTGAAACCGTAGAAAGCCGGGTCCAGATCCGGCACCGGCGGGCGCTCCTGACGCTTGAGCGGGTCAAGATCGGCCCAACGCAAGCCCACGTTGCGGTACGCGGCCACCAGTTGCGTCGCAGCCACGCGCTTGCGACCCATATCGGAATCGGCAGACGCGACGATCGTCCTGATCGGGCCAGCTTTGGCGCGCTCAGCGAACGAGGTGACGATGGGGGCGTGGGGGATATCCCGGGCGTTGGAACCGTCGACGGCGGGGACGTTCTGCAGCGCATCGAAGTACGCGCGCAGTGCCTCGCTAACGGACGTGGGATCTTGAAGGTACGCTTCGTACTGATCTTCAACGTAGGCGGCATTGCCGCCGGACAGGTACGAAGTGTCCAGATACTGCTTATACAGCTCAGTCATGGGGCGCTCACTTTTCTCCGGGTCTGCCGGAGTTCAGCGGGTTCATCAACCTTCCGCGACACGGCTTGACCGGTTAGCGGATCGCAAACTAAATCGCCTGAAATCACCTGATCGGACCGGATCGCGCATGGCAAGAAGGAGGTACCGAGACAGCTTTTACAGACAAGTTGTGCGGGAAGGACCTAAGTCTTCACGGGCGGGAAGCATAGCACGTTTATAAGCAATATTCTGATTCTTTGACGTGACAATGGAGCGTTGCTTTGCTACGTCAAAGAATCGCTTCCATCACATTCCAGTAGGCGAAATCTGGTCGACCCAATCGGTGATCAAACCATCCAGGCCTGCGCCCCACAACAGCTGGGCCCGGTCAACGTCGTTGACGGTATAGCAGCACACGCGGAAGCCGGCGGCATGTGCCTCGGCAATGATTTCGGGCGTGAGTTCTCGGTGGTTGGCATCGAGCGCCACGCAATCCAGTGCGCGCAGGCGGTCAAGCCAATCGCCGGGCAATGTGTCGAGCAACAATGCACGCGGCAATTCCGGAGCCGCATCGCGCGCCGCAGCCAGTGCCTCTTCCGAGAACGACGACAGCAGCGGCGGCACCTCGGTATCGGCCCACAGCGCGCGGGCATCCAGCGCTACCGCTGCCCCCGTGCGCCACTCCGCGCCCGGCACCGGCTTGATCTCGATGTTGGCGAAAAATTTGTTGGCGCGCAGGTAGCGTGCGATGGCGGCCAGCGTCGGCACAGGCTCGCCGGCGTAGGCTGGGCTGTGCCAGCTGCCGGCATCCAGTTGCGCGATCTGGCTCAGCGTTAGCGCGTCGAGGCGGCCGTGACCGTTCGTGGTGCGATTGAGCGTGGCATCGTGCAGCAGCACGGCCACGCCATCGCCAGAGAGCTTCACGTCGAACTCGAACATGCGATAGCCGAACGAGGCGCCGTGGCGAAATGCGGCCAGCGTGTTCTCCGGCGCCAGCTTGCCCGCGCCCCGGTGCGCGATGGCGCGCGGATACGGCCAGGCTGGCAGGGACCGAGCGTCGCTCATGCCAGGGCCTCGATACGGCGGGTGGTTTGCGGATCGAACCAGTGCAGATGCTCGGCCGAGGTGGTGATGGGCAACTGGTCACCAGCCTTGACGCCGGCATGCGGCTCCAGGCGAACCACGATCGGATGCCCCGCCAGCGAGCCATAGGCAAACGCATCCGCACCCAGGGCTTCGACCACGCGAACATTAACGAAGGCGATGGCCTGGTCAGCCGAACACGGCTCGATGTGCTCGGGGCGCAACCCCATCAGAGCACGTTCAGGCAGGTGCAAGCCCATCGGCAGATGGCCGAGCGTTGCAGCAACATCCCCCTCCTTCGCGCCGTCCACCCGGATCTGCGCGCCCTCGCCCGATTGACGCGACACGGGCACGAGATTCATCGGCGGCGAGCCGATGAAGCCGGCAACGAACGTGCTGGCCGGGCGCGAGTACACCTCGAGCGGCGTGCCGATCTGCTCAACCCGGCCGCCGTTGAGCACCATCATGCGATCGGCCAGCGTCATGGCTTCGACCTGATCGTGCGTCACATACAGGCTGGTGGTGCGCAGGCGGCGATGCAGGTCTTTCAACTCCAGGCGCATCTGCACGCGCAGCTTGGCGTCGAGGTTGGAGAGCGGCTCGTCGAACAGGAACACAGCAGGCTCGCGCACGATCGCACGCCCCATCGCCACGCGCTGGCGCTGGCCGCCCGAGAGCTGGCGGGGCTTGCGGTCGAGCAGCTTGCCGAGTTCGAGAATGCCCGCAGCCTGTTGCACGCGCGCCTGGATCTCGGTCTTGGGCAGACCGCGAATCTTCAGGCCATACGCCATGTTGTCGAACACGCTCATGTGCGGATACAGCGCGTAGTTCTGGAACACCATCGCGATATCGCGCTCGGCAGGTTCCAGTTCGTTGACGACGCGCTCACCAATCCACACCTCGCCGCCAGTGATGGGCTCTAGGCCCGCAACCATGCGCAGCAGCGTGGATTTGCCGCAGCCCGAGGGCCCGACGATGACGATGAATTCCCCATCGCCGATTTCCATGTCGATGCCGTGCACGACCTGAAGGTTGGCGTAGTGCTTCTGAACGTTGCGTAGTGACAGTTTTGCCATCTTGAGTCTTCTATTCTTTTGCTTCTCGCTTACTTCTCGGTTTCCACCAGGCCCTTCACGAACCACCGCTGCATGCCGATCACGATTGCCGCGGGCGGCAGCATGGCCAGCATCACGACGGCCATCAGCAGGTTCCAGTCGGTGGCGGAATCGCCGGAGCGGGAGATCATCTGGGTCACGCCCAGCACGATGGGGGTCATGCTCTTCTCGGTCGTGATCAGCAACGGCCAGAGGTACTGGTTCCAGCCGTAGATGAACTGAATCACGAACAGGGCTGCGATGCTGGTGCGCGAAAGCGGCAGTACCACATCCCAGAAGAACTTGAGGGGGCCCGCGCCATCAATGCGCGCAGCCTCGGCCAATTCATCGGGAATCGTCAGGAAGAACTGCCGGAACAAGAACGTGGCCGTGGCCGACGCAATGATCGGAATCGTCATCCCGGCGTAGCTGTTCAGCATGCCGAGGTCTGACACCACCTTATAGGTGGGCAGGATGCGCACTTCCACCGGCAGCATCAGCGTGACGAAGATCAGCCAGAAGAACGTCTTACGCAGCGGGAATTTGAAATAGACGATCGCAAAGGCCGAGATGATGGAGATCGCGATCTTGCCCAGCGAGATGCCCAGCGCCATGATCAGGCTGTTCATCAACATGGTGCCGACGGGCGTGGCCGAGTTGCCCATGCCCTGCGTGAGCACCGTGCGATAGTTTTCTATCAAGTGCGGACCGGGAATCAGCGTCATCGGCGCCTGCAGCACATCTTCGGCCGTCAACGACGACGCGACGAAGACCACATACACCGGAAACGCCACGATGATCACGCCCAGAATCAGCACGACGTGGGTGAGGAAGTCCAGGAATGGACGGCGTTCAATCATGGTTCTTTGCCCTCCTTTTAGTATTGGACTTTGCGTTCAACGTAGCGGAACTGCACGATCGTCAGCACGATCACCAGGCCCATGAGGATGACCGACTGCGCTGCCGAACCACCAATGTCGAGCCCGCGCACGCCGTCCTGGTACACCTTGAACACCAGCGTCTCGGTCGCCTTGAACGGCCCGCCCTGCGTGACCGAATCGATGATGGCGAAGGTGTCGAAGAACGCGTACACCACGTTCACCACCATCAGAAAGAAAGTGGTAGGCGACAGCAGCGGAAAGATGATCGACCAGAAACGCTTCCACGGCCCGGCGCCATCGATGGCCGCCGCTTCGATCAGCGATTTGGGAATGCTCTGCAAACCCGCCAGGAAGAACAGAAAGTTGTAGCTGATCTGCTTCCACGCCGCGATGACGACGACCAGAAACAGCGCCTGCTCACCGTTGAGCACGTAGTTCCACTCCACACCCATCTTGTGGATCAGGAATGAAACGATGCCCAGCGTCGGGTTGAACAGGAAGCTCCATAGAACGCCTGCCACGGCCGGTGCAATGGCATACGGCCAGATCAGCAGCGTCTTGTAAAACGTGGCGCCGCGCAGCGCTCGGTCAGCAAAGTACGCCAGCGCCAGCGACGTGCCCAAGCCCACGAAAGTCACGCCAATGGCGAACAGCGCGGTGGTCTTGAACGATCCGAGATAGGTCGGATCGGCAAAGAGATCGTGGAAGTTCTCGAGCCCAACAAACTCGAGGTTGATGCCAAAGGCATCCTGGCGCAGCAACGACTGATACAGCGCTTGGCCTGCTGGCCAGAAAAAGAACACCAGGGTAATGACAATCTGCGGGGCGACCAGCACATACGGTAGCCAGCGCGATCGAAAGACAACGCGTTTTTCCATGCGACGTTCCAAAAACGCACCGCCGGCCGGTGCAGGTGCACGAGGCCGGCGGTTGAGACTAGCGCAATGCTGCGCTTATTCCTTGACGGTCTTCTCGAAGCGGGCGAGCAGTTCGTTGCCACGGGCAACGGCCGCGTCCAGCGCTTCCTTCGGCGTCTTCTTGCCGGCCCAGACCGATTCCAGTTCTTCGTCAATCACCTGACGGATCTGCGGGAAGTTGCCCAGACGGATGCCGCGCGACTTGTCGGTCGTCTTGACGATCATCTGTTTGACGGCCACGTCGGCGCCCGGGTTCTTATCGTAGAAGCCCGACTTCTTCGTCAGCTCATACGCTTCCATCGTGACGGGCAGGTAGCCGGTCGACTGGTGCCAGTCGGCCTGGATGTCCGGACGCGACAGGAACGTGAAGAACTTGGCGACGCCCTTGTACTCCTCAGCCTTGTGACCACCCATCACCCACAGCGAAGCGCCGCCGATGATGGTGTTTTGCGGCGCGCCTGCTACGCCGGCTTCATACGGCAGCGGTGCCGGACTGAAGTTGAACTTGGCGTTCTTGCGGATGTTCGCCAGCGCCGCCGACGAACCCGTGTGCATGGCGCACTCACCCGCGATGAACTTCGCCTTCGGCTCGTCCTTGCGGCCGGCGTAGGTGAAGTAGCCCTTCTTTTGCATGTCGAGCAGGTTCTCGATGTGCTTGATCTGCACCGGGCCGTTGAAATTCAGGCGCGCCTTCGGACCACCGAAGCCGTTGTTCTCGGTCGCAAACGACACGTTGTGCCAGGCCGAGAAGCTTTCCAGATGCACCCATGACTGCCAGTCGGTGGTGTAGCCGCACGGCACGCCAGCGGCCTTCAGCTTGGCCGCATCGATAGCCACTTCCTGCCACGTTGCGGGCGGCTTGTTCGGGTCAAGGCCAGCCTTCTTGAAGGCGTCCTTGTTGTAATACATGATCGTCGTCGAGCTGTTGAACGGGAACGAGAGCATCTCGCCCTTGTTCGACGTGTAGTAGCCCGCCACGGCCGGCACATAGGCCTTCGGATCGAACCTCTCGCCGGCGTCCTTCATGATCTTGGCCACAGGCACGATGGCGCCCTTGGCGTTCATCATGGTGGCGGTGCCCACTTCGAACACCTGCAGGATGGCCGGTGCGTTACCGGCGCGGAAGGCAGCAATGCCTGCCGCCAGCGATTCGTCGTACTGGCCCTTGTAGACCGGCACGATCTTGTAGTCGGACTGGCTAGCGTTGAACTTGGTGGCGATCTCGTTCACCTTATCGTTCAAGGCGCCTTCCATCGAGTGCCACCATTGGATTTCCGTCACTGCGTATGCGCCTTGCGCAAACGTACACGCGGCCAGCACTGCTGCTGCCCCCGCAATCTTCTTGATCGACATCATTTCTCCTTGTTTCGACCCGGCGGGCTCCCTCGCTCCGCCCACGGCGCGCCGACTGTATAGGCACGGTCGGTCATTTTTGTGACAGCGGGATGTTACGTGTCTTTTTGTCATAAAGAAATTGGGAATTCCCTCCAAGGTTTGGCTTGCAACGGCCGTTAGAATGGATTGAAGCCACCCTTTTTTGCACACGCAGCATGCTCGCCCCCCCGACCTCCTCCACTACGCCGCCTTCAGCAGATTCGCCCGAATCCGCGCCCGTGATTGCCGTTCGACGCGTGCCGCTCGCCCTGCACCAGCTGCCGGATGATGCGCTGCGCAATATCACTGGCGTGTTCACGGACGTGGATGGCACGCTCACCACGCGCGGCAAGCTGCCCGCCCTGGCGTACTCGGCGCTGGAACGGCTGCACCGCGCGGGCATCAAGGTTGTGCCGGTCACTGGCCGCTCGATTGCCTGGTGCGAGGTCATTACGCGGCTGTGGCCAGTCGATGCGGTGATCGGTGAGAACGGCGCATTTGCCATGCGCATCGATTCACGCGGACACCTGACCACCGATTTCGTTGACGACGCGCAGACGCGCGCGCGCAATCTCGAACGCATCCGCGAAATCGGTGCGGAGGTCATGCGTGCGGTACCGGGCTCGGCGCTCGCGACCGACCAGGCCTGGCACGCCGCCGACCTCGCCGTCGATCATGCCGAGCAGGTCCCGCCGTTGCCGCAAAACGCGGTGCAGCACATCGTCGACATCATGCGTACGCACGGCATGCATGCCACGGTCAGCTCAATCCACGTCAACGGCTGGTTTGGCAAGCACGACAAATTGAGCGCCAGTGTGGCACTCGCCCGCCGCGCATTCGGCATCGACCTGCATGACGAGCGCGAGCGCTGGGTGTTCGTGGGCGACTCCGCCAACGATGCGGCCATGTTCGAGTTCTTCCCGCTTTCGGTGGGGGTGGCCAATGTGATGGACGTGATCGACACGCTGCCCATGCCGCCCGCCTACCTGACCGTGGCCGAAGGCGGTGGCGGTTTTGCCGAAGTGGCCGAGCGCATTCTTGGGGCACGCGCGCCCGCGCTTCCCGCCCCGCACGGCTGACAACATTGCCGCCCCGCTCAAGCGGCAGCGGGATGCGGTCAGCCGTTCATCAGCCATTTCTCAGGTTTCTCCCTACTCTCCTCACGTATCGGTGCGCGCACGCGGCACGCTGCTTGCGCCACGTTAGTGCGCCGCACCGATTCGTGTCACGCACACGCCTCATCGTGGTGCGCACGGCGATTGTGTGACATGCGGCGCTCCCTTTCCGTCCGATTTCCATCCGATAGGAGCCTCTCATGCAAACCCAGAAAATACGACAGCGACTCGAGCACGCTGAGCACACCATCGCCCAACTGTCAGAGCTGTGCATGTCACAGCACGGCGTGCCCGACGCGCTCAAGCAATCCGTCGAGCAGTTGGATGAACAGGCACGCCAATGTCACGCCCGGCTGGAGAACACCCAGGATACCCAAGCACTCGTGCAGGCCGTCGACCAACTGGAAGCCGCATCGGACCGCGCCAAGATGGCATGCCAAAGCGCCGGCAAGATCGACCACAGCGTGCACGCCGCCGTCATGCGCACGCACGACGAGCTATCGCGCCTGAAGCACCACCTGCACTAAGCGCAGCACCGCCCGGACAAAAAAAGAGGGCGGACTCCCTCTCGGAAATCCGCCCAATCCCAATCGCCAAGCTCGACGATATTCGGTGGGGCCGGCTGTACTGACACTGCGTCAGTCGAAGCCCAGCTCCTGCAGTTTGCGCGTGATCGTGTTGCGACCGATGCCCAGGCGCGTTGCGGCTTCCACGCGGCGCCCGCGTGTGACCCCAAGCGCAGCTTCGAGGATCGCCTTTTCGAAACGGCGCGTGAGTACGTCCATCACGTCTGGCTGACCCGCTTCCAGCATGGCCTTGGCCTCGCCCGCGAGCGCACGCTCCCAGCCTGCGGAAGCCGATGCACCTGCAGCGGTCGTCGTCGCCAGCGTGTCACTCGACAGCCCAGCACCATATGGCTCACCGCCATACGAAGGTTCTCCGACAAACACCGGCCGCACGGTTCCAGCATCGGCGGCTGCGGGCAACGCCTGCGCGTTACCCCGTACGAGGTCGTAGGGCAGATCCTTGATCTCGATGGTCTGCGCCGGCGCCATCACGGTCAGCCAGTTGCAGAGGTTTTCGAGCTGGCGCACGTTGCCCGGGAACGGCAGCGTGGCAACATGTGCCAGCGCCTCGTCCGACATGCGCTTGGGCTCCACGCCCAGCTCCTTGGCACTCTTCTGCAGGAAGTGGCGTGCCAGCAGCGTGATGTCCTCCGGGCGCTCACGCAGCGCGGGCAGGCGCAGGCGGATGACGTTCAGACGGTGGAACAAGTCCTCGCGGAACAGGCCGTCTTTGACACGCGTTTCCAGGTTCTGGTGCGTGGCCGCAATCACCCGCACGTTGGCCTTGAGCGGGTTGTGTCCACCCACGCGATAGAAATGCCCGTCTGACAACACGCGCAACAGACGCGTCTGCAGATCGAACGGCATATCGCCGATTTCATCGAGGAACAGCGTACCGCCCTCGGCCTGTTCAAAGCGGCCGCGGCGCATGGTCTGCGCGCCGGTGAAGGCGCCGCGCTCATGACCGAACAGTTCCGACTCCAACAGATCTTTCGGAATCGCCGCAGTGTTCAGCGCGATGAATGGGCCGCTCGCACGCGGGCTGTGCTTGTGCAGTGCGCGGGCCACCAGTTCTTTACCCGTACCCGATTCCCCGGTAATCAGCACCGTCACGTTCGACTGCGACAGCCGGCCGATGGCGCGGAACACGTCCTGCATGGCGGGCGCCTGGCCCAGGATCTCGGGCGCATCGCTCAGGCGATCGTCGATCTCCTCTTCACGCAGGCTTTCTTCCAGCGCGCGGCGGATCAACTCGACCGCACGATCCACGTCGAACGGCTTGGCGAGGTATTCGAAGGCGCCGCCCTGGAATGCCGCCACGGCGCTGTCCAGGTCCGAATACGCGGTCATGATGATGACCGGCAGCCCCGGATGCTTTGCCTTGATGGCCTGCAGCAGGTCCAGCCCCGAGCCGCCCGGCATGCGCACATCGGAAATCAGCACCTGCGGCGTTTCCTCATCCAGCGCATTGAGCGCGTCGCGCGCGTTGGTGAAACTGCGCGACAACAGGCTCTCGCGTGCCAGTGCTTTTTCAAGGACCCAGCGGATGGATTGATCGTCGTCGACTATCCAGATTGGCTTCATGTGTTGGTTCGTCTGCTTGACTTCGTCTTTGCCTGGGTCCTCGCGCTCTGCATGCGCCGATAAAGCGTCAGTGCAGCGGCACAAGAATGCGGAAATCGGTCTGCCCCGGCCTGCTCTCACACTCGATCAGGCCATCGTGCTGCTGCACGAAGGTCTGCGCGAGTGTCAGGCCCAGCCCGCTCCCCCCCTCCCGTCCGGACACCAGCGGAAAGAAGATGCGCTCGCGGATGTCTTCCGGAATCCCAGGACCGTTGTCCACTACATGCAAGTCCAATGCCAGCTTGTAAAGACGTTTTGCAATCGTGACTTGTCTTGCAACACGCGTGCGCAACACGATCTCACCGTCGCCTTGTGCAATGCGATGCGCCAACGCATGTGCCGCGTTGTGGACGATGTTGAGCACCGCCTGGATAAGCTGTTCCTTGTCACCACGGAACTCAGGCAGGCTGGCATCGTAGTCGCGCACGATGCGTAACCCCTGCGGAAACTCAGCCAGCACCACAGAGCGCACGCGCTCGAGCACCTCGTGGATGTTCACGTCGCCCACGATGTGAGGATGCCGGTGCGGCTCCAGCAGTCGGTCCACCAGCGTCTGCAGCCGGTCAGACTCCTTGATGATGACCTGGGTGTACTCGCGCAACGAACGCTCTGGCAACTCGAACTCCAGCAACTGTGCGGCGCCGCGAATCCCACCAAGCGGGTTCTTGATCTCATGCGCGAGGTTGCGGATCAGCTCCTTGTTGGCGGCGGTCAGGTCCAGCAAGCGCTCTTCGCGCTCGCTGCGGATCTTCTGCTCGTTGGGCAGCAACTCCAGCAGCACAGAACCCGGTGCAAAGTCGGCAGCACCCACCACCGCATGCGCATGCAATGGCTCGTGACCGGGCCGTTCGAGCGAGACATCGCGCCGCTTGGCATCGAACTGGCGGCCCGCCACGGTGGCGATCATCTCTGCCAGTTCGGATGGATCGACAAACAACTCGTGCAGCGACATCTCCACCAGTTGCCGTCGGGACACGGCCAGCGCGGCTTCGGCGGCGGGGTTTGCGTAGAAGATCGTCAGTGCCGGATGGCGGACGAAGAGGATGGGATTGGGCACCGCATCGAGCCCAGGGTACGACGGCGGTGCGCCATGAGAAAACGGAATGGGCGGCGGCCCATCCATGCTGTCACCGTCGGAAATGACCTGGCGGGCGTTGACTGACGGCGCGGGCGGCGTCGTCTGTTCCTGGTCATCGCGGCGTGCCGCTTTGCGGATCAGTCGACGCATTGCGCTATTACTCCTTGAGGTTGCCCAACTCCCGGCGGATCGAATCGACATTGGCCTGGCTGCGCTCGATGTCGCTCTTCAACTGCGCGGTGCGGTCCAGATACTTCTGATAGTTACGTTCATTGCCCTGACGCTCGGGCTGGCCGTTGTTGTATTCGGCCTTCAACGCCTGGAGCTTGCGCTCCTCGTCTGCCAACTCTGTTTCCAGCACCTGGCGGCGCTCGCCGTCACGCGCCTTTTGCGTAGCGCTGTCCACACGTGGGAAGCCACCACCTGCATTGCTCTGCGCCGGTGCTGGTGCAGCCCCGGCACTGCGCGGGCTGCGCGTACCAGGTACGGTCACCACATCGGGCAGCGTCAGCTTCTTGCAGCCTTTCGTGTTGCCACTGTTGCGGTATTCCGGCACGCCGTTCGGGCCGCTGCACAGATAGACATCATCTGCGTGCGCGGGCACCTGCACGGACAACGCAGCAAACGCTGCCACGGCGGAAAGCAGTCCAGATGCGATGCGTGAAGAATGACGGAACATGAGATGGAACCTGGCGAAACGTCGATCGGGCGCCGAAATCCGGCGGACGATCATTCTAGCCACAAAACCCTGCCCCGCAAAAAGGAAGGGCGACCTACGCCGCCCTTCCCCTCACAACCGTCTCTTCGCCCCGACACCTCGGCCGGGGCGCTCGCGCATTACAGCGAGTAGTACATGTCGAACTCGATCGGGTGCGTGGTCATGCGGAAGCGCGTGACTTCTTCCATCTTCAGCTCGATGTAGGCGTCGATCATCGAGTTGGAGAACACGCCACCGCGGGTCAGGAACTCGCGATCCTTGTCCAGGTGCTCCAGAGCCGAATCCAGGCTTGCGCACACGGTCGGGATCTTTGCATCCTCTTCCGGCGGCAGATCGTACAGATTCTTGTCGGCAGCTTCGCCCGGGTGGATCTTGTTCTGCACGCCGTCCAGACCAGCCATCAGCAGGGCCGAGAAGCCCAGGTACGGGTTCATCAGCGGATCCGGGAAGCGCGTCTCAATCCGACGGCCCTTCGGGTTCGCAACGTACGGAATACGGATCGAAGCCGAGCGGTTACGTGCCGAGTAAGCCAGCTTGACCGGTGCTTCAAAGCCCGGCACCAGACGCTTGTACGAGTTCGTACCCGGGTTGGTGATGGCGTTCAGCGCGCGAGCATGCTTGATGATGCCGCCAATGTAGTACAGCGCGAATTCCGACAGGCCAGCGTAGCCGTTGCCTGCGAACAGGTTCTGGCCGTCCTTCCACACCGACTGGTGAACGTGCATGCCCGAACCGTTGTCGCCCACGACCGGTTTCGGCATGAACGTGGCGGTCTTGCCGTAGGTGTGCGCGACGTTCTGGATCACGTACTTTTGCAGCTGCGTCCAGTCGGCGCGTTGCACCAGCGTGCTGAAGCGCGTGCCGATTTCGTTCTGGCCTTGGCCTGCCACTTCGTGGTGGTGCACTTCAACCGGAATGCCCAGCGATTCCAGGATCAGGCACATTTCCGAGCGCATGTCTTGGAACGTGTCGATCGGGGCAACCGGGAAGTAGCCGCCCTTCTTGCCCGGACGGTGGCCCGAGTTGCCGTGTTCGAATTCCTTGCCCGACGACCACGGGGCTTCTTCGGATTGGATCTTCACGAAGCAGCCTTGCATGTCGACGTTCCAGGTCACGCCGTCGAAGATGAAGAATTCGGGTTCCGGACCGAAGTAGGCGGTGTCGCCCAGGCCGGTGCTCTTCAGGTAGGCTTCAGCGCGCTTGGCGATCGAGCGCGGATCGCGGTCGTAGCCCTTGCCATCCGACGGCTCGACCACGTCGCAGGTCAGCACCAGCGTCGGCTCTTCGTAAAACGGGTCGACGTGAGCGGTGTTTGCATCCGGCACCAGCAGCATGTCCGACGCTTCGATGCCCTTCCAGCCGGCGATCGACGAACCGTCGAATGCATGGCCGCTTTCGAACTTGTCTTCGTCGAAATGCGACACGGGAACCGAGACGTGCTGCTCCTTACCCTTGGTATCGGTGAAGCGGAAATCGACGAACTTGACGTCGTTTTCCTTCACGAGCTTCATCACGTCTGCAATGCTTTGGGACATGCCATTCTCCTGGTAGCGCAATAACGCAAAGTATTGTGAGCCGGTTGTGTGACAGATCGCTTCGATCGCCCTCACCCCCGAAACATCTTCTTCTCGCCAGGGACGTCCGGCACCGCCAAAACGCCCTGGAAAAGACCGCGGGAATCTTAGCAGAAAGCATGCCAGTGTCGACCCGATGACGGGCATGTGCTCCCGCAAATAGTGCAGCGCCGCGCCAGCCCATGCCTGACACGGTGCGACAGCATCAAGAAGCCGGTGCAGATACCTTGGGTGGAATCGGCCTCACGGGAACCCTGCTGTTCAGTCAGGGTAGTCAACGCACAGCCGTGGTGCACACAAATCGACGTAGCACCACTTGAGTGCATCGTAATGGCGACCGCACCGTTTCAGTGAATTTCACCTGCATCATGTGATGGCAACGCTAAAATAGTGCTTTACCTTCTGCCGATTGCCATGACTGCCACCACACTCACCCGCGAGTCCCTGCTGGAAGCGGCCACTGCCCGCCGCGAGGCCGACCAGCTCCCGTACTTCGGTGCCCTGTCTCCGCAAGAAGCCGCCGCCCTGCTCGCCGCCGATCCGCAAGCCCATCTGGTAGACGTGCGCACGCGTGCTGAACTGGACTGGGTCGGCACGCCAGACATTGCGCCTGACCAGTTCACGCATGTGGAATGGAACCAGTATCCGGGCGGCGTGCGCAACCCGAACTTCCTCAGCGCGCTGGAAGCAGCCGTGCCGAAGGACGTGCCCGTGCTGTTCCTGTGCCGAAGCGCAGCGCGCTCCAAGCACGCCGCTGTGGCGGCTGCACAGGCCGGCTATACGTTGGCGATGGATGTGCTGGAGGGTTTTGAAGGCGCCAAGGACAGCGAAGGCCACCGCAAAACGGTGGAAGGCTGGTGCTTCCGCGGTTTGCCGTGGCACGGCGCGTAACGACACAGTACGCCGCCCACAGCACGCAAGGCCATCAGGGCGCCGTTGCGGCGTTCGGCTCAATGATCTCCCCACCCAACGCCAGCGCGCCTTCTCGCAGCACCACATAGGCACGCGCAACCGCTTCGGGCGGGCCCTTCACCCCCAGATCGATGTGCGAGCGGGCATAGCGCTCACCGCGCGCCGCATCGCCCACGCTGGGCAGGCTGAACACCTTCACGCCATCGAACTCGGCTTCGATGCGCTCCATCAGCGGCGTCAGCCGTGACTCCGGCAAGCCAAACACCAGGAACGAGCGCTCCTCGCGCGGGGCGCGGTGGAATTGATCGGCGTAATAGGTGTCGAGTACCCACTCCATCATCGGCCACGCCATCACCGGGAAACCCGGCATGAAGTGGTGATGCGCCACCGAGAACCCAGGGATGCGGTTGTAGCTGTTCGGGATGATGCGCGCCCCTTCCGGGAACTCGCCCATCTTGAAACGGTGCTGGTTCTCAGGCGTGGAGAGATCAGCCTTGATCGGGTCGCCTGCAGCCGTGTCGGCGATGCGTTGGGCGATCAGTTCGCGAGCTTCCGGATGCAGCACCAGCGGCACACCCAGTGCGGCGGCGGCGCATTGGCGCGTATGGTCATCCGGCGTGGCACCAATACCGCCGGTGCAGAACACCACGTCATCGCTAGCGAGCGTGCGCTTGAGCACGCTGGTGATGCGCGCCGGCTGGTCACCGACGTACTCGGCCCATTCCAGCGCCAAGCCGCGCTCGCCCAGTACTTCGATCAACTTGCGCAGATGCTTGTCTTCGCGGCGGCCGGAGAGGATCTCGTCGCCGATGATGATCATGCCGAAAGCCATGTCAGTCCTTGTTACTTACTCGCGGGGCAGTTCGATGGAGGTGACGTCAATGACGCTTGCTTCGACCATGCGCGCGGGCGGTGCCTCGGCGCGCAGGCGCGTGAGCGCACGCAGGCAGAAATGGCCGAACCACAGCGCCGAGAAAATGAAGATCAGCACATACAACCAGATGACGGCGATGGCGATGATCGGGAACAGCACGATCGTCACCACCGACGACACCCACAACAGCGTCGGCGCCGAGCCCAGCATGCCGACCGCAATGCCGATGCCCAGCAGCGGCAACCGGTAGCGCAGCATGATCGCTCGGCGTTCTTCAGGCGTGGCGTGGTCGGCCAGCGCGTCGTAGGTCATCAGGCGGTAGGTCAGCCAGCCCCACAGCAGCGGCGGAATCAGCGCGAAGAACGGCGGGATCAGCCACAACGGCAGCGTGACGATCGCCACCAGAATGAACACCAGTGTGCACAGCAGAGCATGCATCACGCTGCCCGCCACCGAACCGCCCTTGCGGCGCTCGAGTTGCGGGTAGCTGCGATCCAGGAAACGCATGACCGGCGGCACCGCTGTCACGCTCACAAACACGAGGATCGACACGACGATCACCGGCACCAGCAACGTGATGACCAGCAGCGGCGCGATGGCCGACCACAAACCCGACATGCCGATGGCACCTAAGCCGCTCTTGATCCAGCCCATGAACGTCCAGCTTTCCACGGCATCCCGCGCCATGCCGTTCATCGCATCCCAGCCGAAGTACAGGACGGCGCCCCACACCACCAGGGCAACAACAAACGGCAGCACGGTCAGGAACAACATGCGCGGATGCAGTTGCGAAAGCAGCGCGCGGCCAAACGAGCGAATCAGGTCGTTCATGCGGGAGTCGGAAAATCAGGGAGCGGACAGCCTAGCACAGCGGGCCGACATGCTGCCGGCGCCGTCTCAGACCATGCTGAATGTCCCTCAGGCGCGGCCGATCAGACGCTTGAAGCCCAGCCATTGCTGGCGCAGTACACCGCGCCCGTAGTCGCGCGAGTGGCCTTGCGGCGCGGGCAGTTGATCGCGGATGCCGGTGGCGTGATAGTCCGGCGAGAAGATCGCGGTGCCGAACAGCATGTCCCACCATGGGAACAGCACGCCGAAGTTGCAGCCACCCAGCACGCCCGGCTTGCCCGGTACCTCGTGCCCGAGGCCGATGGCGTGGTGCAGCCGGTGGAAGCGCGGCGAGATCAGCAACCGCTCACCCAGCCAGCCGAAGTGCAACCGCACATTGGCGTGCTGCAGGCTTTGCAGCAACTGCGAGACGGCAACCAGCAGCACGTACTGCGAGGGTTCCACCCCAATGACCAGCGCCGCAACGGCAAACACTGCACCGCGCAGCACATCGTCGAGGATGTGGTTGCGGTCATCCGACCAGATTGTCATTTGCTGCTGGCTGTGGTGCAGCGCATGCAGGCTCCACCACCAGTGGAACTTGTGCGACAGGCGGTGGTACCAGTAGTCGAGCAGGTCGAACAGCACCAGATAGATCAGAAAGCTGACGATGGCGACCGATGTGACGCCCGGCCACCAGTCCTCCACGTTCAGGTGCGCCCAGCCCCAGAAACGCAGCTTGCCATCCAGGTCATCGATGAGCGGTTGCAGGGTGAAGAACATCAGCAGCGGGAAGAAGCCGAGCCGATGAAACAGCGTATAGAAAATGTCCGCGCGCACGGCCTTGCGATCGTGCATCGGCTCCACCGGGCGCCAGCGCTCCAGCGGGCGCAATACCAGCAGCAGTACGGCGATCTGCACCAGCCCCATCAACAGCCATTCAGTGCCGGGGTACGCATCTTCAACATAGCCACCCAGGCCAATCGCATAGGTGAGCGGCATCACGATGTGCTGAAACAACACATCCTGGGCTTGCGTGAAGGTGTCGGAAATCCAGTCAAACATGGCGAAGCAAATCAGCGGGCCGCTGGGTGAGCGGCAAACCAGGCCTTGTACTGCGGATGATCGCGCAGCGTGGCAAAGCAGAAACCCTTGCGCTCCAGGCCGGCAATCAGCGGCTCCAGGTCGGCGGGTGCCCACGGGTCCTTGCGCGACCAGATGCCCAGGTGCGCCATCGCGATGTCGCCATCGCGCAGGTTGGTCAACGCCTTGTCGAGCAGCATGGCATTCGGATAGCGCTCGGACGGCAACTCATCGCCGAGAAAACCGGCAGGCGCCCAAGCCACATGGGCAAAGCCGCACTGCTTGGCCCAGCCTTCGGTGGTGGCCGACAGATGCCCGCCCGGCGCCCGCCACAGCGGGTCCATCGGCTGGCCGGTCATGGCCTTGAAGCGTTCAGCGCTGCGCTTCAGCTCTGCACAGAATTCGGGCTCATCCCAGACGACGTTGCGACCGCCTTGCTCACCAAACTGCGGGCGGAAGCGGACTTTGCCGCCGCCAGCCTCACCCTTGTAGTAGACGTGATCGAAGGTGTGCGTGCCGAAAGCGTGACCATCGGCAGCCAGCGATTTCCAGTACGGTGCCCAGCTGTCGTCCAGCGTGCTGTCGCCGTGGATCGTCTTTTCGTTGGCGAGGAAAAATGTGGCGTGGATGCGGTGACGGCGCAGCGTATCGGCAATCAACTGGGCCTGGCTCATGCTGCCCGTGTCAAACGTCAGGTAGACGGTGCCCTTGCAGGCGCCGGCATTCACGCCACTGGGCGCCGCCGCAGCCAGCGCACACAGCCCCAGGGCCGCTGTAGCGGCCACCGTGCGAAACATCGACAGGCCCGTTTTCATGGTCGCCACGCGTTAGATGAGCGGAGCGCGCGTGCGGAAGTAGATGCCGTGCGGCGAGCGCCCGACCTTGATCTCTTCCACCACCTTGCGGCTCGCTACATCGACGATCGCCACACGCTTGGCCCAGCGGCAGGTCACCCAGAGCTGCTTGCCGTCGGCGGTCAATTCCATGTCATCCGGGCCAGGCGGCAGGCCAGTGATGTCGCCCACCTTGGTGAGCGTCTGTTGGTCGATGATGCTGATCGTGCCGGACACGCGGTTCGACAGGAACAGGTGACGCTTGTCACCCAGCGCACGGAAGTTGTGAGCGCCCTTGCCAGTCTGGATGCGCTTGACGCTGGTGCGGTTACGCCAGTCGATCACCTCAACGTAATCGGCGCCGGTCATACCCACCAGCAGGTATTTCTGATCTGTCGTGACCCACACACCGGCGGGGGCGGAGCCGATGGTCATGCGCCACATGACGGTCTGCGTAGGCAGATCGATGGCCATCACCTCGTTGGAGTCCTGCAACGTAATGAAGGCAATCTTGCTATCTGCCGTAAAGGCGATGTGGCTGGGCGTCTT
Source organism: Ralstonia flaminis (assembly GCF_958415495.1). Classification (NCBI taxonomy): domain Bacteria; kingdom Pseudomonadati; phylum Pseudomonadota; class Betaproteobacteria; order Burkholderiales; family Burkholderiaceae; genus Ralstonia; species Ralstonia flaminis. Next base: position 309,755 of record NZ_CATZLL010000004.1, read on the forward strand.
GGCCGCCGGAATTTGCTTGGCGATAGTGAGCGCGTGGCCATCCCAGCGGTAGATATCAACGCGGTCCAGCCGGTTGCCCGTGGTCAGGAACCACTTCTGGTCAGGCGAGAAGCCGATCTGGTATGGGTCATCAATGCGCGGCACACGCTGCTGAATCTTGCCGGTGACGGGGTCCAGGAACACCAGATCGTTGCCGACCGCATTGGCAACAATCAGCGATTTTTCGTCAGGCGTAGCAATCAGGTGGTGCGGCTCCTTGCCAATCGGGAAGGTCTCCAGCACCTTGCGGGTGTCCTTGTCGATCAGTGAGACGCTGGCGTCGCCCGAGTTGAGCACAGTGACGACTTCTGCACGCGCCGCATGCGCTGCCATCAGGGCAGCGGCCGACAGAACGAGCGTGGAAAACCAACGGAAGGCAAACGAGGCGCGCAAGGCAGACATAGCGAGAAGATTCAGCAACTTAGCCAGCCATTTTAACGCCCGCTGTTATGGCGTCGCTGACACAAATCAAAAAAAGAAAGTGGGAACTTTCCCGGCGCCCAGCAAAGTACGGCGGGCTACCGTTGCATTGATTCCCATACTTTCTGCAGCCGTTTGACCGACATCGGTACCGGTGTACGCAACTCCTGCGCAAACAAGGCGATGCGCAACTCCTCCAGCATCCAGCGGAACTCCTCCATACGGGGGTCGTTGCCGCCCTGCCCCTGTACGCGCAATGCCTTTTCCGCACGCTGGTATTGCTGGATCAGCGGTGCCATCTCCTGCATGCGCTGCGTGTCGCGCATCGGGTCCGCCTTGAGCTTGTCGATGCGCAGAGCGATGCCCTTCAGGTAACGCGGGAAGTGCGTCAACTGCGCATAGGGCGTCGCCTCGATGAAGCGCTTGTGCATCAGCGTTTTCAGTTGCGCGTCGATGTCCGCAGTGGCGGCGGCAAACGGCTTGGCAATCTGCAGCTTGCGCGGCAGTTGCGCGTATTCGGTCAGAATGGCGCCGACCAAGCGGGCGATCTCCTGCGCCAACAGCGTCAGGCGGGCACGGCTTTCGTCCTTGCGGGCACCAAAGCTGGCGTCGTCGGTGGGCAGGGGGTCCTGCAGGCAGGCGCGCTCCAGCGTGGCATCCAGGATCTGGTCACGCAATTCATCCTGCGTGCCAAGGTTCATGAACTGGATTGCCATCTGCGACAAGCCCGGGATGTTTTTTTCCAGATACTTCAACGGCTCGCGCAACTGGATCGCAAACAACCGGCGAAGGCCCAGGCGATGGATGCGTGCCGCCTCTGCGGGATCATCAAAGACCTCCACATCGCAGTGGTCGCCAGCATCCACGAGTGCCGGATAGCCAAACAGTGTCTGGTTACCCTTGCGGACTTCAAGCAACTCCGGCAACGCGCCGAAGTTCCACGTGGTCAGGCCGGAATACAGCGCAGCATTCGCCGGCGCTTCTGATTTGCCTGCCTTACCGGGCCTGGCGTTCTCCGCCTGCGCGCCCGCCACGGCCGCATCCTGGGCGGCGATCGACTGGAACGTCTGCTGCGCCCGTCCGCCCAGCTCTGCGCGCAACTGGGCCAGATTGCGGCCCATGTCGAGCTGGCGACCGTGCTCGTCGATCACCTTGAAGTTCATGAAGTGATGCGCGGGCAGCGTTTCGAGCTTGAAGTCGGCGCGCTTGAGCGCGATGCCGGTCTCCTCACGCACGTCGGCGATCAGGCGGTCGAGCAGGTCGCCGTCGCCCAGCTTCACGCGGGAAACAAAACCGGCGGCGTAATCCGGCAGCGGCACGCAATGGCGACGCAGCTTCTGCGGCAGGCTCTTGAGCAGCAGATGCACCTTCTCCTTGAGCATGCCGGGCACCAGCCATTCGGCGCGCTGCGCGGGCACCTGATTGAGCGCGTACAGCGGCACCGTCAGCGTCACACCATCGCGCGGGCTGCCGGGCTCGAAGTGGTAGGTCACACCCATGTCGATACCGGCAATCGGCAGCGTCTTGGGGAACAGGTCAGTCGTGATGCCTGCCGCCTCGTGCCGCATCAGGTCATCGCGATTCAGGTACAGCAGCTTCTGGCCGCTTTTTCCACTTGCGTTGGCAGCGTCCGCATACCAGCGCTCAAACGCGACGGTGTTATGGATGTCGGCGGGAATCTGGCTGTCGTAGAACGCGTAGATCAGCTCGTCGTCCACCAGCACGTCTTGCCGACGAGACTTGTGTTCAAGGTTCTCGATCTCCCGCACCAGGCGCTGGTTGTGCGTGAAGAACGGCAGGCGTGTTTCGAACTCGCCGTCGACCAGCGCACGGCGAATGAACATCTCGCGCGCCTCCTTCGGCTGCATCGGCCCGAAATGCACGCGACGCTGCTGGTAGACCGGCAGGCCATATAGCGTGCCGCGCTCGAAGGCCATCACCTGGCCAGCCTTCTTTTCCCAATGCGGGTCGCTCCACGACACCTTCAGCAGGTGCGCGCCGACCTTCTCCACCCATTCCGGCTCGATACGCGCGAGCGTGCGGCCGAACAGGCGGCTGGTCTCGATCAGTTCGCCGCCCACGACCCACTTGCCAGCCTTGCGCGCGATGACCGAGCCCGGCCACAGGAAGAACTTGATGCCGCGCGCCCCGAGGTATTCGCGGCCCTTGCCGTCGGCCTCTTCAATGCGCACGCCGATATTGCCGAGCAACCCCGTCAGCAGTGCCAGATGCAGTTGCTCGTAGGTCGGATCGGATTCGTTGAGCTTCCAGCCCTGCTCCGCCACCGTCGTGTGCAACTGGGAGTGCACATCGCGCCATTCGCGCAGCCGCACGTGCGAGAGGAAGTGCGATCGGCACTGGTCCTGCAACTGCTTGTTCGACTTCTTGTGCGCGACGGCCTCTTCAAACCACTTCCACAGCTTCACCCAGCCGAGAAACTCTGACTTTTCGTCAGCAAATAACCGGTGCGCCTGATCAGCCTGCTGCTGTAGTTCCTGTGGACGCTCACGCGGGTCTTGTACCGACAAGGCACTCGCAATGATGAGCATCTCGCGCAGGCACTGGTGGTCACGCCCCGCCAGGATCATCCGTGCCACGCGCGGGTCCAGCGGCAGCCGCGCCACCTGCTTGCCCAGAGGGGTCAGCGCGTTCTCGTCGTCGACGGCACCCAGTTCCTGCAAGAGCTGGTAGCCATCGGCAATCGCACGGCCCAGCGGCGGCTCGATGAACGGGAATTGTTCGACGTCGGTCAGCCGCAGCGCCTTCATGCGCAGAATCACTGCCGCCAGGGAGGAGCGCAGGATTTCCGGATCGGTAAAACGCGGCCGCGCGATGAAATCCGACTCTTCGTACAGGCGAATACAAACACCATCGGCCACCCGGCCGCAACGGCCCGCGCGCTGGTTGGCGGCAGCCTGCGACACCGGCTCGATCTGTAACTGCTCGACCTTGTTGCGATACGAATAGCGCTTGACGCGTGCCAGCCCCGTATCGACCACGTAGCGGATACCCGGCACCGTGAGCGAGGTCTCAGCCACGTTGGTTGCCAGCACAATGCGCCGCGCGTTGGACGGGCGGAACACACGTTCCTGCTCCTGCACCGACAGGCGCGCAAACAACGGCAGGATTTCGGTATGCGCCGGATGGTGCTTGCGCAGCGCCTCGGCCGCCTCGCGGATCTCGCGCTCGCCCGGCAGGAAGATCAGCACATCGCCGGAGCCTTCGCGGGCGAGTTCGTCTACCGCATCGACAAGCGCTTCATAGAGATCGCGTTCCTTGTCCTTCTCGTCGCGCTGGACGGGGCGGTAGCGCACCTCCACCGGATACAGCCGACCGCTGACTTCAATGACTGGCGCCGGACCCTTGGGACCGGCAAAGTGCTCGGCAAACCGCTGCGCATCGATGGTCGCCGAGGTGATGATCACCTTCAGGTCCGGCCGGCGCGGCAGGAGTTGCTTGAGATAGCCGATCAGGAAGTCGATGTTGAGGCTGCGTTCGTGCGCCTCATCAATGATGATCGTGTCGTAGGCGCGTAGCAGCGGATCGTTCTGCGTCTCGGCCAGCAAGATGCCGTCGGTCATCAGCTTGACCGACGCACCGGCCGACAGCGTGTCGTTGAAGCGCACCTGGAAACCCACGTGCTCGCCCACGGGCGTGCCAATCTCTTGCGCGATGCGCTTGGCCGTGGACGTGGCGGCAATCCGGCGGGGCTGCGTATGGCCGATCAGGCCGGTGCCGCCCGCGCCGATACCCCGCCCGATCGACAGGCAGATCTTCGGCAACTGCGTGGTCTTGCCCGAGCCGGTCTCGCCGGAGACGATCACCACCTGGTTGGCGGCGATAGCCTCGGCGATCTCGTCGCGACGGGCCGAGACGGGCAGCGCCTCGGGAAACGTGATCGGCGGGACGCGGTTGGCACGTGCGCGGCGGGCCTCCAGCGCGGCCGCGAGCTCTTCCGGCGTAGGCTTCGGACGGCGCTGAGGACGACCATTGCCACCCGGCTTGCGCTCAGGCTGCGGGGCGTCTTTCGGCGATCGTTGGGAGGGTGCCGCCGGGTGTCGTGACCGGGGCGGCTGGGCATGGGAATCTGACATCGGGCGGGATTATAATCCGCGCATCTTTCCTGCACTGGCCGCCATCGGCCAATGCCCTGCGCCACACTCCCCATCCGCCCGTGACCGCTCGCTCCTCCACTCCCGCCTCCGGCGTCTCGCTGGTGGCGCACACGCCCGCCCCCGTCGACGTCTCCCCGATCCCGCCCACGCCCGAACAGCAGCAGTTCGTGGACTGGCTGCGCGAGGTGGCGCCCTACATTCATTCCTTTCGCGACAAGACCTTCGTCATCGGCTTTGGCGGTGAACTGGTCAAGGCCGACATGCTCGGGGCGCTCGTCAACGACGTCGCCCTGCTGCACGCCATGGGCATGCGCATCGTGCTGGTGCACGGCTCGCGCCCGCAGGTGGAAGAGCAACTCGCACTGCGCAACGTGCAGACCCAGTTCGTGGATGGTGTGCGCGTGACCGACAGCGCCGCGCTGGAATCCGCCAAGGAAGCCTCGGGCGAACTGCGCCTGGACATCGAAGCCGCCTTCAGCCAAGGCTTGCCCAATACGCCGATGGCCGGTGCACGGATGTCGGTGGTGTCGGGCAACTTCGTGACGGCGCGGCCGGTTGGCATCGTCAACGGCGTGGATTTCCAGCACACGGGGCTGGTGCGCAAGATCGATGCAGAGTCGATCCAGCACTCGCTGGCCAACCGCAAGATCGTGCTGCTCTCGCCGCTGGGCTTTTCGCCCACGGGGCAGGCGTTCAACCTGTCGATGGAAGATGTGGCGGCCAATACGGCCACGGCGCTCAAGGCCGACAAACTCATCTTCATCACCGAGTTGCCGGGCATCATGGACCGCGTCGGCAAGCTACAGCAGGACCTGTCGATGGAAACGGCCATCGAGCGCCTGCGCGACGGCAGCCTGTCGCACGACACGGCGTACTATCTGCAGCACATCGTCAAGGCGATGCGCGGCGGTGTGCGTCGGGCGCACGTGATCCCGTTCGCGCTGGACGGCAGCATCCTGCTGGAGCTGTTCCTGCACGACGGCGTAGGCACCATGGTGTCGCACACCGACCTGGAATACCTGCGCGAGGCCACGCTGGATGACGTGGGCGGCATCGTCTCACTGATCGAACCGCTGGAAGCCGACGGTACGCTGGTGCCGCGCGAGCGCCGGCTGCTGGAGCGTGACATCGCCAACTTTTCGGTCATCGAACACGACGGGATCATCTTTGGTTGCGTGGCACTGTATCCGTACCCGAAGGACGGCATGGCCGAAATGGCCTGCCTGATCGTCTCCCCTGACAGCCAGGGCACCGGCGACGGCGAACGCCTGCTCAAGCACACAGAAGTTCGCGCGCGCGCACTGGGCCTCAAGCGCCTGTTCGTGCTCACCACGCGCACGGAACACTGGTTCCTCAAGCGCGGCTTCGTGCGCGCGACGGTGGATGATCTGCCGGAAGACCGCCGCAAGCTCTACAACTGGCAGCGCCGCTCGATGGTGCTGATGAAGAAGCTGTAAATCCTTGGCGCGCGTCGTGGAATCCGAGCCTGGCGGCGCACGGCCTTTACAATAGCGGCACCTGCGCTGCGCGAGAGCGGCGCTCCCGCCACACAAGAGGAATCCCCATGGCCCGCATGGTCCACTGCATCAAACTCGACAAGGAAGCCGAAGGCCTCGACTTCCCACCGCTGCCCGGCGAACTGGGCAAGAAGATCTGGCAAAGTGTCTCAAAGGAAGCCTGGGCCGGCTGGCTCAAGCACCAGACCATGCTGATCAACGAAAACCGCCTGAACATGGCGGATTCGCGCGCGCGCCAGTACCTGCTCAAGCAGACTGAAAAGTACTTCTTTGGCGAAGGCGCCGACCAGGCATCGGGCTACGTGCCGCCGTCGGCCTGATCTGCCAGGATCAACGAAAAAGCCGTTCAGTTTGCGCTGAACGGCTTTTTTGCTTTTGGCATCTACCGGGCACTTACGCCGGTGCGGTGGTGCCCTCCAGCTTGAAGATGGCCACGGCACGGCGCAGAGCATCGGCCTGGTCAGCCATGGCCTGCGCGGCTGCCGACGCCTCCTCCACCAGTGCAGCGTTTTGCTGGGTCACTTCCTCGATCTGGCCCACAGCGATGTTCACCTGCTCGATACCGGTGCTCTGCTCCGCCGAGGCCGAAGAAATCTCCGTCACGATTTGCGTCACGCGGTGCACCGAGGCGACGATGTCGTCGATGATGCTGCCCGCTTCGCGCACCAGCTTCGCCCCCGCCTCCACGCGCTCCGTTGACTGGCCAATCAGCCCCTTGATCTCCTTGGCCGCTGACGCACTGCGTTGTGCCAGCGTACGCACTTCACCCGCCACCACGGCAAAGCCGCGGCCTTGCTCACCGGCGCGTGCAGCCTCCACCGCCGCATTCAGCGCCAGGATGTTGGTCTGGAACGCAATGCTATCGATCACGCCGATGATCTCGCCGACCTTGCTGGAGCTCTCGGAGATGCCCTGCATGGTCTGCACCACATCGCTCATCACCTGACCGCCGCGCGCAGCCGTGTCCGACGCGTGACCGGCCAGCGTGGAGGCCTGCACGGCGCTTTCTGAATTGCGGCGCACGGTGCTGGTCAGCTCACCCATGTTGGCGGCGGTCTCTTCCAGCGACGCCGCCTGCTCTTCCGTGCGCGACGACAGGTTCAGGTTGCCCGAGGCGATCTGCGCACTGGCGGAAGCCACGCCCTCGGCGTTGCGACGCACTTCGCTCACCACATTGGCGAGACTGCGCTGCATGTCCTTGAGCGCGCTGAGCAACTGACCGATTTCGTCCGTGCCGTGCGCCTCAAACGGCTGTGCCAGATCACCGTGCGAAACGGCGCTGGCAACATCCACCGCGCGCGACAACGGCCGCGTGATCGAGCGGCTGAACAGGAATGCGCCGCCCAGTCCCAATCCAAACGCTGCCAACATCAGCACCACGCTGACCACCAGCGCGGTATGCGCAGCCTCGGCGGTCTTGGCTGACACAGCCTTGCTTTCTGCCGCGATCTCCCTGGCGGCTTCATCCAGCAAACGCGCCGGTTCGCGGTCCACGCCGGCTACGACCTTGTCGCCCACCGTTGGATCAAACGACGCCGCCACGAACATGTCATGGCCCTTGCGATAGCCCTTGCCCATCTCCGCATGAGCGGCGGCAAACTGAGTGATCAAGTCACGGCTCTTGCCAGCCGGCAACGACGCTTGAAGCGCCTTCGCCTGATCGGCCACAGCCTGTTCACCGTTGAGGAAGGCACCCCAGTATTTGTCCAGCTTGTTCGGGTCTTCACCGCGCAGCAGGGTGTCTTTCCATTCCTGCACCTGGGTCTTGAAGGTGACGAGCATGTTCGTCACTGCGCGTTCGTCAGCCACGCGCGCCTGCACCGTGGTGTTGTATTCGACGATCGAGTGGTTGAGCGAGGCAATGCCGTAGATCGCCCCGGCAAACATGAGCAGCAACGCGGCTGCAAATGCCAGAGGAAGTTTGATCGCGAGTTTCATGGGTGTTCCGGTAAGACGACATCTTGATCGGCAGCAGACCTGCCACGACGCTCGTCTTATCGGCCACTTAACGCGTCACTTAACCCTGTTTTCAACGACGTAACAATCTAAATCGTGCACGTGCGAAGCACTTTTCACGATTGCCGATCCAAAGTGGAGAAAGCGGCATAAAAAAAAGCTGCTCACTTGCATGAGCAGCTTTTTCTTGGTGCAGAAATCCGATCAAAAATCGCGACGCTGCACACCGGCTTCCGTGCCCAGCAGCAGCACATTTGCACCGCGCTTGGCAAACAGGCCAACCGTCACCACACCCGGAATATCGTTGACCACCGATTCCAGGCCCTTCGGATCAGCAATGCGCAGGCCCGACACGTCCAGGATCACATTGCCGTTGTCGGTCTTGTAGATCTGGCCTTCCTTGGTCATGCGCAGGCGCGGCTGCCCTCCCAGCGCAGCGAGTTGGCGCGCCACGGCGGCACGTGCCATCGGCACCACTTCCACCGGCAGCGGGAACACGCCCATCGTCTCGACCAGCTTGCTGCCATCGGCAATGCAGACGAACGTGCCGGCCACCGATGCGACGATCTTCTCGCGCGTGAGCGCACCGCCGCCGCCCTTGATCATGGCGCCCGAGGCGTCGATCTCGTCGGCGCCATCCACATACACGGGAATTGCGTCGACCTCGTTTAGATCGAGCACAGTGAAACCATGACCTTGCAGGCGGCGCGTCGAGGCTTCCGAACTCGACACCGCGCCGGCAAAGCGTGCCTTGTGCGGTGCCATCGCGTCGATGAACAGGTTGGCGGTCGAGCCGGTGCCGACACCCAGCACGGCGCCCTCGGGCACATTGGCCAATACGTAGTCTGCGGCGGCCTGCGCCACCAGCGCCTTCAGTTCATCTTGCGTCATCGCAAAAACTCGGTCGGGATCGGAAAACCCGGTAGTGTACCGGATCAACGTAACGGCCCTCCTCCGGCTGGCGGCGCCAAACGTGCGGAGTACAATCGATTCATCCTTCACCTACCAGCGCAACGCTGGGCTGCATCTCGGACTCGCTTTATGACTCAGCTCGATCAACTCAAGCAGTTCACCACCGTCGTCGCCGACACGGGCGATTTCCAGTCCATGCGCGCCTATGCGCCGCACGACGCGACCACCAACCCATCACTGATTCTGAAGGCCGTGCAGAAGGCCGAATACCGCCCGCTGCTTGAGCAAGCCGTGCGCGATGCGCGCAGCGACAGCACGGAAGACATCATCGACGCGGTGCTGGTGACGTTCGGCTGCGAGATCCTGTCGATCATCCCGGGCCGCGTGTCGACGGAAGTCGATGCACGTCTATCGTTCGACACGGAAGCGACGGTCGCCAAGGCCAAGCATCTGATCTCGCTGTACGAGGCGCGTGGCGTGGCGCGCGAGCGTGTGCTGATCAAGATTGCTTCAACGTGGGAAGGCATTCGTGCAGCGGACGAACTCCGCGCAGAAGGCATTCGTTGCAACATGACGCTGCTGTTCTCGCTGGCCCAGGCCGTGGCGTGCGCGGAAGCGGGCGTGCAGCTCATCTCGCCCTTCGTCGGCCGCATCTACGATTGGTACAAGAAAGATGCCGGCGCCAACTGGGACCCGGTCGCCCAAGGCGGCGCAAACGACCCTGGCGTGCAGTCTGTCCTGCGCATCTACAACTACTACAAGAAGTTCGACTACCCGACCGAGGTGATGGGCGCGAGCTTCCGTAACATCTCGCAGATCGTCGAGCTGGCCGGCTGCGACCTGCTGACGATCAGCCCGGACCTGCTCGCCCAACTGCAGCAGTCCGATGCGCCGGTCGAACGCAAGCTGTCGCCGGACACCGCCAACGCAGCCAACATCGTGCGCCTGCCCGCTGATGAAAAATCGTTCCGCTGGCAGATGAACGCCGACGCCATGGCGACAGAAAAGCTGGCCGAAGGCATCCGCCTGTTTGCAGCGGATGCGATCAAGTTGGAAGCGTTGATTGAGCCGCTGCGCGCGGCAGCGTAGGAAAGCTTTTAGTCGTTACCCCAGCATGGCGGGCAAGCACACGCCCGCCGGCTGGTGGATCACCAGATCCGCCGTCGCATCCAGTGCGCTCGGTTCCGGATTCACGACGATCACGCGGGCGCCATGGTCTTTCGCCAGACCCGGCAATCCGGCCGCCGGATACACCATGCCCGACGTACCCACCACCAGGCACACATCGCACGTATTGGCCGCTTCTTCAGCGCGGTAGTTCGCCACCAGCGGAAGCTGTTCGCCAAACCACACCACACCCGGACGCAGCATCGCGCCGCATGTCGCGCAGCGGGGTGGTCTGCCCGGCTCGGCGGTTGCCACATCGCATTTACCGCAACCGCCCAACCATTTGTCGACGAACAGGTTGCCGTGCAGCTCGATCACGCCTTCGCTGCCGGCACGTTGATGCAGGCCATCGACGTTCTGCGTGACCAGCGTCACCGTCTTACGCTTGGCCAGCGCGGCAATGGCAACGTGCGCCGGATTCGGCTGGGCCTGCAGTACACGCTCACGGCGTTCCTGGTACCAATCCCACACCATGCGCGGATGCTTGCGATACGCCGCTTCGGTCGCCATGTCTTCCGGGTTGAAGCGCGACCAGAGGCCGGTCAGCGCATCGCGAAAGGTCGGCACGCCGGATTCAGCCGAAACGCCCGCGCCTGTGAGCACCATGATGCGCTCGGCGGCGTTGATCCAGGCGTGCGCCTGGGCAAGTGCAGCCGCGCCGGATGCGGCCGTCGGTTCGGTGCTCATCCCTTCTTGGTGGGCGCGGTGGCGCGCTGGCGCACAGCCTCGAACAGGCACACGCCGCTGGCCACGGACACATTCAGGCTTTCCACACTGCCCGCCATCGGAATGCTGACCAACGCGTCACAGGTCTCACGCGTCAGGCGGCGCATGCCCTCGCCTTCGGCGCCCATCACGATGGCGATGGGGCCCTTGAAGTCAGCTTGGTAGAGATCCTGCTCGGCTTCATCCGCCGTGCCGATCACCCACACGCCGCGCTCCTGCAGCTCGCGCAGCGTGCGCGCCAGGTTGGTCACGGTGATGTACGGGACGGTCTCGGCGGCGCCGCTGGCCACCTTAGCAACCGTGGTGTTGATGCCGACGCTGCGATCCTTGGGAGCGATCACCGCGTGCGCACCGGCTGCATCGGCTACGCGCAGGCAGGCGCCCAGATTATGCGGATCGGTCACGCCGTCGAGCACCAGCAACAGCGGCGTGCCCTCAATGCTGTCGAGCAGCTCATCCAGGTTGAGTGCCAGCGAAAGCGATTCCGCCTTGGCAACCACACCCTGGTGACGGTCAGTGCCGGCAATGCCGCGCAAGCGGTCATTGTCGGCCGGAATCAGGCGCACGCCCGCTGCTTCCGCCGCTTTCAGGAAATCCTGCATGCGACGGTCGCGGCGGTTGGCCTCGAAATAGATTTCGTCGATCGACTTCGCGTCGTGGCGGAGCCGGGCGGTAACGGCATGGAAGCCGATGAGGAGCTTGGATTTAGACATGGCGCGATTGTACCCGTCTGCCCTCGCTCCTCAGGGGTTTTCCAGGGGTCAGCGCCCCTTGGACGACTTCCGCGGTGCCTTGGCCGGCGCTTTGCGTGCGGTGGTCTTGGCACCGCCCTTGGGCTTGGGCGCACGCGTTGCCTGCTTCTTGCGAGCCGGCTTGGCATGCGCGTGGCCCGGCGGCTGTGCACGCGAGCCCGGCTCGAACACCGGCTGCTCTTCGAAGACGCGGTCGAGCGTCTCGTCGAACGACTCCTCCGGCTTGGCCGTACCGCCCAGCAGCGCCGCCAACTGACGCGGCTTTTTGCGGCCGACCGGCGGCGCGGGCTTAGCAACAGCGGGCTGGCGGCCTGCCGTGGCTTCCGGTGCTCCTGCCACCTTGGTCGGACGCAGCGCCTTGGCCGATGGCTCCTGGATCAGGCGGAAGTCCATCTTGCGGGCATCCAGATCCACGCGCAGCAACTGCACTCGCACGCGATCCGTCAGGCGGTAGCGGATGCCCGTACGTTCGCCGCGCAGCTCATTGCGGGCTTCGTCGTACTGGAAGTAGTCGCTCCCCAGTTCGGTCACGTGCACCAGGCCCTCCACATACAACTCGTCGAGTTGCACGAAGATGCCAAACGACGTGACTGCGCTGACGGTGCCCGAGAACTCGTTGCCCAGCTTGTCGCGCATGAAGTAGCACTTGAGCCAGGCCTCGACATCGCGCGAGGCCTCGTCGGCACGACGCTCGTTGGCCGAGCAATGCACGCCGAGCTCATGCCAGATCGCCTCGGCCTTGGCCTTATTGACAACGGCGGCCGGCACGCCCTTCTCGGCTTCCGCCTGCAGGCGGCGCGCCTTGGGCGACAGTGCGCTGTTCAGCTGCACGCCAGGTGCCAGCGACGGCACATAGCGCGTGTGATGCAGGATCGCCTTGATGGAACGATGCACCAGCAAATCCGGATAACGGCGGATCGGGCTGGTGAAGTGCGCATAGGCCGGGTACGCCAGACCAAAGTGACCGATGTTGTCCGGGCTGTAGACCGCCTGCTGCATTGAGCGCAGCAGCATGGTCTGCAACATCGGGGCATCGGGGCGCGCGGCGATCTTTTCCATCACCTCCGCATAATCAGACGCCTGCGGCTTGTCACCGCCGCCCAGCGTCAGGCCGCTGGTCTTCAGGAAGGCGCGCAATGCCTGCAGCTTTTCTTCCGTCGGGCCCGCATGCACGCGGTACAGCGCTGGATGCTTGTACTTCTCTAGCATCTCGGCCGCGCAGACGTTGGCCGTCAGCATGCATTCCTCGATCAGCCGGTGCGCATCGTTACGCGTGCGCGGCAGGATCTGCTCGATCTTGCCTTGCGTGTTGCAGACGATGTACGTCTCGGTAGTATCGAAGTCAATCGCGCCACGCTCGCGGCGCGCCTTGAGCAACGTCTGGTACAGCTCGTACAGGTCTTGCAGATGCGGCACCAGCGGAGCGCGCTTGGCAGCCTCCGGGCCCTTCACGTTCGACAGGATCGACCAGACCTCGTTGTAGGTCAGGCGCGCTTTCGAGTGCATCACGGCCGGATAAAACTGGTAGGCCTTGATCTCGCCCTTGGCGCTGATGACCGCGTCGCACACCATGCACAGGCGATCCACCTCCGGATTCAGCGAGCACAGTCCGTTGGAAAGCTTCTCCGGCAGCATTGGAATCACACGGCGCGGGAAGTAGACGGAAGTGGCGCGATCAATGGCGTCAGCATCCAGCGGATGCCCAGGCCGAACGTAGTGCGATACGTCGGCAATCGCCACGATCAGGCGCCAGCCTTTGCCGCGGCCGATCTTCACGGGCTCGGCATACACCGCATCATCGAAGTCGCGTGCGTCTTCGCCGTCGATGGTGACGAGCGGCACATCGCGCAGGTCGATGCGGCCAGCCAAATCGGCATCACGCACGGCATCCGGTAGCGCTTCGGCCTCGCGTTGCGTCGGCTGAGAAAATTCATGCGGCACGCCGTACTTACGCACGGCGATCTCGATTTCCATGCCCGGGTCGTCAATCTCGCCCAGCACCTCGACCACGCGACCGATTGGCTGCACGTAGCGATCCGGATATTCCAGGATCTCCACGCTCACCACCTGGCCAACCTTGGCCTTGCCCTGCCCCTTGGGCGCAATCAGGATGTCGCGACCCAGGCGCTTGTCTTCGGGCGCCACCACCAGCGTGCCGCTCTCCGAGAGCAGGCGGCCGATGATGCGCTTGTTGGCGCGCTGCAGGATCTCGACGATCTGCCCTTCAGAACGCCCGCGGCGGTCGTAGCCAACGGCACGCACCAAGGCGCGATCGCCGTGCATGGCCTTCTGCATTTCGCGCTCGGGCAGGAAGATATCGGGCTCGCCATCATCACGGACGAAGAATCCGAAGCCATCCCGATGGCCAATCACACGGCCTTCGATGAAATTGGGTTGGTGCGCCAGTTCATAGCGCCCTTTGCGGTTGAGTTCGATCTGACCATCCCGCTCCATGGCGGTCAGACGCTTGATAAAGCCGTCGTGCTCTTTACGAGTGACCGACAGCGTCTTAGCGATATCGGTGGCAGACAGCGGAGACCCCGAAGTGCGCAGCACACCGAGGATTTCCTCGCGGCTCGGGATCGGATAAGTCGGCTGATTCAATTTTTTCTTCTAGAGTGTTGACAGGTTCGACAGAACCCGTAATAATTACAGCTTCGGTACACGCACACCTGCCCAGGTGGCGGAATTGGTAGACGCACTAGTTTCAGGTACTAGCGGGTAACTCCGTGGAGGTTCGAGTCCTCTCCTGGGCACCAGAGTTTAGGAACGGCGCAACGCAAGTTGCGCCGTTTTTCTTTTCCGTGATCGGATTGCTGTTATTCAGTAGCTGACGCGGCATTCCGCGAAGGACGACAGGCATTGTGTCTTGGCTATCACGCCGGGGCTGAGCCAGGATCACCGGCTCGCACATCCCAGGCGCTGGGTGGGTTCGAGGCCCGGCGCATCCATCAAGACGCGCCACGCTTCGATCATCCGCACAGTCCGCATTGGCCAAATTCTGCAAAGCCAGTCCGCGCGCGGGTTTCGGGCCCGTGTTGCGACCCGTCACGTGAGGTTACCGAAGTGGCACGCACGGCGCAAGCCGCACACGCCACTCTCCTCTTGCTTCGACGCAATCCACCAACGAATCAAGCCGCTGGCGCTTCACCGTTGCCCGCCGTACGCGCCTTACCGCGCTTGATCCATGCTGCCAGATTGTGCGGGCGCAGCGTATCGTATTCCTCGAACGGCTGGTGGATCCACGGGTTGGTCGGCAGGAACTGCACAGCGTAATCCGGTTTGATCTTCGAACACGCCTTGTGCCACAGCACAGCGGTGCGCACATCGGTGACGGCGGGATAGCGCTCCTTCAGGTGGCGCCCCACGCGCTCAAGCGTGATGCCCGAATCCACCAAGTCGTCGACCAGCAGCACGCGCCCCGACAGCTCGCCGCGCGTCATGGTGATGTACTGAGCGATATCGAGATCGCCCTGCTGCGTGCCCGCTGCCTCGCGATAGCTGCTCGTGGCCAGAATGGCCAGCGGCAGGTCATAGATACGGGAGAGCTGATCGCCCACGCGCAGACCGCCACGCGCCAGGCACAGGATCTTGTCGAACTTCCAGCCCGACTCATGCACAACCAGCGCCAAGCGCGCAATCAGGCCGTGATAGTCGTCCCAGGATACCCACAGGTGCGAGTCATCGTTGATCGGCTGGTTCATCGTGTTCCTCTTCTTGATCATGAATGCGGCGTGAGTTGCCGCTGCCGTGTTCTGTAAATACGCTGCTGAATGCAAACTCGCCCGGCGAATCACCGGGCGAGTCAGTCAAATGCGTGAGTGCAGCACGTCAGTCCTTGTACGGATGACGCAGCAGGATGGTCTCATCACGGTCTGGGCCGGTCGAGATCATGGCGATCGGAATGCCAGCCACCTCTTCCACGCGCTTGAGATACGCCTGAGCGGTCTCGGGCAGTGCGTCCCATTCCTTCAAGCCGAAGGTCGACGTGTTCCAGCCCGGGAATTCTTCGTAGATCGGCTGGCAGCGCGCCACGGCATCCGAGCCACGCGGCAGAATATTGACTTCCTTGCCGTCGAGCTTGTAGCCAACGCACAGCTTGATGGTTTCGAGGCCATCGAGCACGTCGAGCTTGGTGATGCACAGGCCCGACACGCCGTTGATCTGGATAGCACGACGCAGAGCGGCAGCATCCAGCCAGCCCGTGCGGCGCGGACGCCCCGTGACCGAGCCGAACTCCTTGCCGACGTTAGCCAGACGCACGCCGGTCGGGTCCTGACGCGCGGGGTTATCCGCGTCGTACAGCTCGCTCGGGAATGGGCCGGAGCCCACGCGCGTGCAGTACGCCTTGGTGATGCCCAGGATGTAGTGCAGTTGGCCCGGACCCACGCCCGCACCGGCGGCCGCATTACCAGCCACGCAGTTGCTCGACGTGACGAACGGATAGGTGCCGTGGTCGATGTCGAGCAGCGTGCCTTGCGCGCCTTCGAACATCAGGTTCTTGCCGGCAGCGTTAACGGCGAACAGCTCAGCCGACACGTCCGTCACCATCGGTGCAAGGCGCTCACCGTACGGCAGCATCTCGTCCAGCACTTGCTGGAAGTCCAGCGCCGGGTGGTTCAGATACTGCGTCAGGACGAAATTGTGGAAGTCGAGGTTCTCGCGCAGGCGCTCAGCAAAATAGGCCGGATCGAACAGATCCTGCACGCGCAGAGCACGGCGAGCCACCTTATCTTCGTACGCCGGGCCGATGCCACGACCCGTCGTGCCAATCTTGGCGGCACCACGCTTGAGTTCGCGCGCCTTGTCGATAGCAACGTGGTACGGGAGGATGAGCGTGGCGGCTTCCGAGATGCGCAGGCGGTTCTGCACCTGTACGCCGGCCAATTCCAGCTCGTCGATTTCCTTGAACAGCGCCTCGGGCGAGAGCACCACACCGTTACCGATGTAGCACGCGACGCCATCGCGCATGATGCCCGACGGGATCAGACGCAGAATCGTCTTCTTGCCGCCGATGATGAGGGTATGGCCTGCGTTATGTCCGCCCTGGAAACGAACCACGCCTTGCGCATGATCGGTCAGCCAATCGACGATTTTCCCTTTACCTTCGTCACCCCACTGGGTGCCGATGACGACGACATTGCGTCCTTGGCTCACTGCTGGTGCGGACATGTTGAATTTGCAGATGGGTTAAAAACGTATTCTACCCTTGTTGTCAGGGTCTTCCCTGAAATTACCGGGTATTCACAGAACGTTATGCAACACGCTCAGGCGAAAGCCTTGCGGGGCTTGACGATCCAGCGCCCGCCCTCTTCCACGAGTTGGCGGTCGTAGGCGAATTCTTCCAGGTCTTCAGGATGGCCGGGCAGCGACTGGATGACGATCTCGCCGGCAGCACGCAGGGCGGCAATGGCCTCGCGCAGCTTGGCGTCGCCCGACCATGGGGCGTGGATGGCGGCCGCACGCGCCTCCACCGGCGAAATGCCGGCGACTTCGCGTAGGTCCAGTGAAAAGCCGGTCGCCGGGCGGGCACGACCAAAGGCCTCGCCGACCTTGTCGTAACGACCGCCCCGCGCCACCGCATTGGGCACGCCAGCCACGTAGGCCGTGAACATCACACCGCTGTGGTAATGATAGCCGCGCAGATCGGCAAGATCGATGTTGACCGCGGCACCTCCAGCGCGCTCGGCCAGCGTGGAGAGATCGTCTAGCGCGCGACCGATGGCAGGCAGCGCCGGCAGTTGCGCACGGGCACGCGCGAGCACATCGACACCACCGTACAGCGACGGCAGCAGGTTGATCGCATCGCGCTGGGCCGCAGGCAGGTCCGCCGTCAGTACACGCAGCGCAGGCACGTCCTTGGACGCCAGCGCAGTGAACAGTTCGTCTTGCACGCTCAGCGCGACCGGCGCCTGTTCCAGCAGCGCAGCCAATACGCCAACGTGACATAGGTCGAGGCGCACATCTGCCAAGCCTGCCGCCGACAACGCAGCGAGCATGAGCTCCTGGATCTCCAAATCCGCTTCCAGACCGGCATGGCCGTAGATTTCGGCGCCAATCTGCAGCGGCTCACGCGTGACGTGAAAGCCGCTCGGACGCGTGTGCAATACCGAACCGGCGTAGCACAGGCGCGTCACACCAGCGCGATTCAGCAGGTGGGCATCAATGCGGGCGACCTGCGGCGTGATGTCGGCACGCAGGCCGATGGTGCGGCCGGAGAGCTGATCCACCAGCTTGAAGGTCTTCAGATCCAGGTCATGGCCAGTGCCGGAGAGCAGCGACTCGATGTATTCCAGCATCGGCGGCATGACCAGTTCGTAGCCGTAGGTGCGGAACAGGTCGAGCATGCGGCGGCGCAACTCTTCAATCTTGCGCGCCTCGGAAGGCAGCACGTCGGCAATGGATTCAGGCAGCAGCCAATTCGTCGGCATGGCAGTCTCGGTCGGAAGTCTCAGTACAGCGGAATTTCAGGAAGCGCGAAAAGGCGGTTCAGTGATGCAGCAGGCGCAACAGGATCAGCCCCACCGCCATCGACACCAGCCCGATCACACGCAGCTTCTCGTCGGGCAGTTCGGTCATCGCCTGGAACGCACGGCGCCAGGCCTGCGGCGCGACAAACGGCAGGATGCCCTCGAATACGAGCACCAGCGCGCACGCGGCCAGCAAAACGGTGGGGAGTGACTCTTCCATGGGATGCAGGTGGCGAACGAACAAAACCCCGGCAAGCCGGGGTCTGTCCGCCTCAAATACGATCAGCGACGCATTGTACTAGCGATGGCGCCCCGACTGGGCAGCCGCCGGTGCGGCCGCCGAACCACCACCGTTCGGGCTGCGCATGAACTTGAAGAAGTCGCTGTTCGGTTGCAGCACCATCACGTCCTTACGGTCGCGGAACGAAGCGCGGTAGGCCTCCATACTGCGCCAGAACGCAGCGAACTGCGGATCGCGGCCAAACGCATCGGCATAGATGTCAGCGGCACGGGCATCACCCTCACCCTTGATCTTCTGCGCATCGCGGTAGGCATCGGCCAGCACGACTTCGCGTTGACGATCCGCATCAGCGCGGATCTTTTCACCTTCGGCCGCACCGGTCGAACGCAACTCGTTGGCCACGCGCTTGCGTTCAGCCTCCATGCGGCGATAGACAGACTCCGTCACGCTGGCCAGCAGATCCACGCGTTTCAGGCGCACATCAATGATGTCGACACCCACCGACTTGCCGTACTCCTGCACCCCCTTGAGGATGCTCTGCATCGCGGCTTCACGGTCAGTGGAAACCACATCGGAGACGGTACGGCGCGCAAACTCATCGCGGGCGATGGAGTTGATCTTCTGCGTCATGCTGTCCTGCGCGAGGCGGTTGTCGCCCTTGAAGCTCACGTAAAACAGACGCGGATCGGCAATCTTCCACTTCACGAACCAATCGACCAGCAGGTTCTTCTTTTCAGCCGTGATGAAGCGGTCAGCACCGGCCACATCAATGGTCTGCAGGCGCTTGTCCATGAACACGACGTTCTGCAGCGGCGGCGGCAGCTTGAAGTGCAGCCCCGGCTCCTTGATGACCTGCTTGATCTCACCGAAAGCGAACACCACGGCGTACTGCCGCTGGTCCACCACGAACACCACCGACGAAAACACCGCCAGGGCAATTACCAGCGCCACGAGGGCGGAAATCAGACGATTCATATGCCCTCCTCTTAGCGGGAATCGCGGTCACGGTTACGCAGCGCCTCGCGCGAGCGCGAGTCGGCGTCACTCATCGACGACGGGTTGGAGGGCGTGGGCACGCCTTGCGCCGAACCGCTGTCCTGCGGCGAAGCGCCGGGAGCTGTTGCCGGGCGAGAAGCATCGCCCGGCGTCTGCGCGATCAGCTTGTCCAGCGGCAGATACAGCAGGTTGCCGTTGCCGCTTTGGTCGACCAGCACCTTGTTTGCGTTGGCGTAAATGTCCTGCATGGTCTCCAGATAGATACGGTCACGTGTGACCTGCGGCGCTTTCGCGTACTCGCGCTGCACCGAGGCAAAACGTGCGGCATCACCTTCGGCACGCGCCGTAACGCGGGCCTTGTAGCCCTGAGCCTCTTCGCCCAGGCGCGCGGCCGTACCCTTGGCGCGCGGCACCACGTCATTGGCATAAGCCTGGCCTTCGGAGATCGCACGCTCGCGGTCTTGACCGGCCTTGGTCACATCATCAAATGCGGCCTGCACCTGCTCGGGTGGCTGCACGCTCTGCACGTTCACACTGAGAATGCGGATGCCGGTGTTGTACGCCGTCAAAATACGCTGGATCGATTCGGCCAGATTGCGGCCGACTGCATCGCGCCCTTCGTACAGCACGGAGTCCATCTTGTTACGGCCGACAATCTCACGCACAGAGGTTTCAGCGGCTTGCGTGACGAGCTCTTCATCGCCGCCACGATCCGTGCGGTTGAAGAAGAGATACTTGACCGGATCCTCGATGTTGTACTGAACCGAGAAGCGCACGTCGACGATGTTCTCGTCCTGCGTGAGCATCGACGAATCCTTCAGGTTCGTGTCCTTGATCTGCGTGGTACGGCCGATTTCCAGCGTACGCACGCCCGACAGGTTGACGATCTCGTGCGATTGGATCGGATACGGCAGACGCCAGTTGATACCCGGCGTGGCCAGATACTTGAAGCGGCCGAACTGCAGGATCACACCGGTCTGGCCTTCCTGGATGATGAAGAAGCCGCTGGCCAGCCACAGGCCTACCAACACAGCTAGGAGGACACCGACACCGAGGCCGGAACCAGCGCGACCGCCATTGGGGCGCAGTGGCGTCGGACCACCACTGCCGCCGTCGCCGCCTTCCTTGCGACCGAACAGGTTGTTCAGGCGGCGGTTGAAGTCACGCCACAACTCGTCGAGGTCGGGCGGACCATCCTGGGGCGGCTTGCTTTGGCGCTTCGGCTCATCTTTGTTCTCGCGCTCGGCGTTGTCATCGCCGCGACCCCAGCGCGGATCGTTCAGTGAAAGCAGCACGCGCAAGCGGTGCCACATGCCCCGCGCCGGACGGGGCGAGGCCATGGAAGAAGACTGGGTCGAAATCTCGGGCATGAGCGGTTGGGCTTGTCCTGATTGTCTGACTGCAAAAGAAGTAACGGGTGATTCTATCAGCCCTCTTCGTCACCTTCGGCGGAAGAGCCGCTGCCAAGCAAGTTCTGCGACAGTTCGTCACGTTGCGCAGGGAGGTGATCGCGACGGGTATCGAAGCGCGGATCGAAGTCGCCATCATGCGGCGCCGGGTTCTCACGCAGGCGGATGGCCGTCTCGACCAGCGCTTCACGCAGCAAGTCCAGCCCTGCGCCCTCGATGGCGGACACGAACACGCGCCGCACAGCACCGTTTTCGTCGCGTTCGATACGCGGGCCCTGAGCACGCAGCTCCTCGGCCGCGTCGATCTTGTTCATCACCAGAATCTGCGGGATGCCGGCGGCATCGATTTCCTCAAGCACCCGGTCGACCTGCTCCATCTGCTCGTGCTTGACCGTGCTGGCCGCGTCCACGACGTGCAACAGCACGTCGGCGTGCACGGTTTCTTCCAGCGTGGCGCGGAAAGCCGCCACCAGCTGCGTCGGCAAGTCACGGATGAAACCGACTGTATCGGACAGCACGACGTTGCCCAGCCCCTCCAGGTACAGGCGGCGGGAGGTCGTATCCAACGTGGCGAACAACTGGTTGGCCGCGTAGGCGCGCGCCTTGGTCAGTGCGTTGAACAGTGTCGACTTGCCGGCGTTCGTATAACCGACCAGCGAGACGGAGAATGCATCATTGCGGCTGCGCGAACGGCGTTGCGTGTCTTGCTGGCGCTGCAGCTTGTCCAACTCGGACGACAGGCGCTTGGCGCGCTCATCCAGCATCCGGCGGTCCAACTCAAGCTGGCGTTCACCCGGGCCGCCACGCAGGCCGACCCCGCCCTTCTGACGCTCCAGGTGGCTCCACGCCCGCACCAGACGTGCCGCCTGGTAGCGCACGCGCGCAAGCTCCACCTGCACCTTGCCGACATGGCTCTGCGCGCGCTGGCTAAAGATGTCGAGGATGAGGCCTGTCCGGTCCACCACGTGGCGACCGAAAAAGCGCTCGAGGTTACGTTGCTGCGCGGGGCTCAGCGCATGGTTGAAGATGACGATCTCGGCGTCCTCCTCATCCGCGGCAATCTTCACCTCCTCTGCCTTGCCCGAGCCGATGAACAGCGATGCATCGGGCCGGGAACGTTTGCCAGTGACGGCGCGCACGGGGGCGGAGCCAGCCGTGGAAGCCAGCAACGCCAGTTCACTCAGGCTTTCCTGAAAATCATGTTTGCCGAAATCGACCGCAACCAAAATAGCGCGCGTCGGCTCCGAGCTGGAGGTGGGATGGGATGACAAGCGGGGGAAATAAAGAAAGGAGAAACCGAGGTGGGTGCGTCCCGCCGCGCAGAGGGCGGCGGGAGCGAGGCAGGATCAGGCGTCGGACGCTTCGTCCACGCGGAAGTTCACGGCACGGGCCGGCACCACGGTGGAGATTGCGTGCTTGTACACCATCTGCGTCACGGTGTTGCGCAGGAGCACGACGTACTGGTCGAACGACTCGATATTGCCTTGCAGCTTGATGCCGTTGACGAGGTAGATCGACACCGGCACATGCTCCTTACGCAGCGCATTCAGAAACGGGTCTTGTAGCAATTGCCCTTTGTTGCTCATGGCACACTCCAGATTTATAGGTTTAGTGATGGGTTATGGGGCTGGGAAGCCCGGGTTCAAGCAGGCGACGCAAAAAAAGTTCGTCAAAAGAGTCCGCCAGGTGAATCTAAACGACACCAATGGCGCACGAGGCGCCATGTTTCGTGAATTTAGCCTTAGAAATCAGGGAAAGCAAACGGAAAACAGCGCTGACTTCGCCATACGAAATGGCTAGCTCAGCCTTCTGATGCTCCCCCATTCGAATGCCCCGGCGCGCCCCGCCCTCATTCGAGCACGGCTTGGCACGCGCTCACTCGTTGGATTGGGCGTACGGGTTTTTGTTCGTACGAAATTCGATTCGCAGCGGGGTGCCCTTCAGTTGGAAGGCCTCGCGGAAACGCCCTTCCAGGAAGCGGCGGTAAGTGTCGGGAATGTTCGACAACGCATTGCCGTGGATCACGACAATCGGCGGGTTGGAACCGCCTTGGTGCGCATAGCGCAGCTTTGGACGCGAGACACCTGCGCGACGCGGTTGCTGGAATTCGACCGCCTCTTGCAACACGCGGGTGAGCTTGGGCGTCGGCAGCTTGACCATGGCGGCAGCGTAGGCCGCGTCCACCGACTTCAGCAATGCGCCGATACCCGTCTTTTCCTTGGCCGAGACGTAATGCACGTTGGCGAACGACAGGAACTGAAGCTTGCGCTCCAGATCGTGCTTGATACGGTCCCGCGCGTGGCCCGTAAGTCCGTCCCATTTATTCACGCCAACCACCAGCGCGCGGCCCGACTCGACGATGAAGCCGGCGATATGTGCGTCCTGGTCGGAAATATCCTGCTGCGCATCGAGCAGCAGCACCACCACATTGGCATCTGCAATCGACTGCAGCGTCTTGACCACCGAGAACTTCTCGATCGCCTCGAACACCTTGCCACGCTTGCGCAGGCCGGCCGTATCGATGAGCGTGTACGGCTTGCCGTTGCGCTCGAAATCCACATAGATGGAATCGCGCGTGGTGCCCGGCATGTCGAACGCAATCACGCGCTCCTCGCCGATCAGCGCGTTCACCAGCGTCGACTTGCCCACGTTCGGGCGGCCGACAATGGCAATCCGCGTACCGTGGCTATGCGCGTCGGCTGCCTCGGCAAGCTCCGGGCGCTCGGCAAACGCAAGGTCGAGCGCTTCCGCCACCAAGTCGTTGACGCCATCGCCGTGCGCAGCCGAAATGGCCGCCGGATCGCCCAATCCGAGCTCATAGAAATCGGAAGCGACGGCGGTGTACCGCATGCCCTCGGCCTTGTTGACGGCCAGAAGGATGCGACGCCCAGTCTTGCGCAGATAATCGGCGATCACGCGATCCTGCGGCGCCAGACCCAAACGACCATCGACGATGAAGATGACCACGTCGGCCTCGACCACAGCCTGACGCGTCTGCTTGGCCATCTCGGCGACGATGCCCTCTTTAGCGACGGGCTCGAAGCCACCGGTATCGATCGCGATGAACGGACGCTCGCCGATGCGACCCTCGCCGTAGTGGCGGTCGCGAGTCAGGCCAGGGATGTCCGCAACCAACGCGTCACGCGAGCGCGTCAGACGGTTGAACAGGGTCGATTTGCCGACATTCGGCCGCCCCACGAGGGCAATGACTGGTTTCATGCTTGTGTACCGTGCGCGAATGGCGTCACGGCAAATTCCGGTTGTTGCAACTGCGATTGGCATCTGTACGGCTTAATGCCAGGATGGCACAGATGCAAGACGCCCGCGGGGTACGCGGGCGCGGGTTCGAGGCGCCGGCAACCTGCCTGCCGCCCCGAGTGATTCGTTTGCCGCCGCGGTGTCATCTGCACGCGACGGCAGGTGTTATTTCGGCAGGTAGCCGTAGACGCCACCACCGCGCGTCTGCACCACAAGCGTCTGGCCGACCACCACCGGTGCTGCGCTAATGGCGCTGCCGTCCACCTTCACGCGGGCGACAAACTTGCCGCTGTCGCTCGCCAGGAAGTGCAGCCAGCCTTCGAAATCACCGACGATGACCGCACGACCGAATGCCAGCGGCGCGCCCAGATCACGCCACAGCAGCGCGTCGTTCTTCCACAGGTCTGCGCCGTTCTGAGCATTGAAGCCATAGACGATTGACTTCTCATCCGCCGCAAACAGCGAACCGCCGTCCTGCGTCACGCCGGTCGGCGAGGAGAAGTCGCGGCCCCAGCGCGGAGCACCCGTGCTGACATCGAAGCACGCCACACGCCCCTGGAAGCTGGCCGCGCAAACCTGCTGACCATCGATCGACGGCGCACCCGTCACGTCGTTCAGGCGCTCAATTTCCGACACGCCACGTGGATACGATACCGCTGCTTCCCAGCGCAGCGCCCCATTGCTGGCCGCTAGCGCACCCAGTTTGCCACCGGCAAAGCCCAGGATCACATTGTCACCGGCAAAGATCATCGGCAGGCTGCTGCGCAGGTTCAGTGCCGATGGCGAGCGTTGATAGATCCACTTGCGATCGCCATTGCTGCCATCCAAGCCGAGAATGCGACCATCGGTCGTACGCACAATCACCAAGCCCTGGCCGACCAGTGGAGCGGTCAGGACTTCACCGTTGACCGTGCTCTTCCACTTCTGCACACCCTTCTCGTCGAACGCTACGACGGTGCCCTTCTCGCCGGCCACAGCCGTCAATGTGCCGTCGCTGCCCGGGCCGGAGGTCAGATCGACATCCGCCTTACCCTGCCACACGGTGCGGCCGGTCGCGCCATCCAGCGCCGACACCCCGCCGTTGGCGGCCGACACGTAGACGTTGTTGCCCCAGACGAACGGCTGCATCACGTAGCGGCCACTCTTGCCGACGCTCACGCTCCACGCCTGGCTCACGGCCAGCACCTGCTGAACTTCCTTCAGCTTGGCGGGCTCATGCTTGACCTTGCTGCTGAACAGCGAGCAACCACCCAGAACGGCCGTCGCCGCCAGTGCCAGCACTGCGACACGCGCAGCGCGCGCGAGACCACCCTGCTCAAGTGCGTGAATCATGAAATCGAGATCCTTTTTGTTATGCGTTGAGGTGCACCAGCGTTACCGGTCAGGCACCGCCCAGGGCATCCAGCTTGAACTGCACGATCTGGCGAGCCGAAGCCTCCGTCGGACCGAATTTCTCGAGCGCCAGCTTGTAGGCCGTACGGGCATCTTCGGTCTTGTTCTGCGCGGCAAGCAGGTCGCCACGACGGTCGGCAAACAACCCGGTAAACGCCGGTGCAACGTCGCCCGAGACTAGCGCGAGGCCCTGATCGTAGGCTTTCTCGTCAAGCAGCAGACCTGCCAGGCGCAGCTTGGCGAGAGCCTTGTACTCGTCATCGTGTGCGTGGTCGATGGCCCATTGCAACTGCGCCTTCGCGCCCACGGCATCGTTAGCCTCGTACAGCGCCTTGGCAGCCGCCAGCGCGGTCATCTGCGCGTAAGCGGTCCTGCCAAACTTGTCTTCCATGTCGGTGGCGGCACGCTTGATCTTCTCGGCGTCCTTACCATCGACAGCCTTCTGCACCTGCTCATACAGTACGGACGCTTCGCCCGCCTGCTTGCGCTGCCAGTTCTTCCAGCCAAACCAGCCAGCCACAGCCAGCAGCACCACGATGGCGATCCACGTCACCACGTTGCCGTTGTCGCGCCACCAGTGCTTGAGGCTCTCTAGTTGTTCCTGTTCTTCGAGATCGTAGGCCATGCTTTGCAGAGCTTGAGGTTTTGGAGTTAGTCGCTGTTTGCCACCATGGCATCGATCAGGCGGTCGACCAATTGGTCAGCCGGCACGGTCTGCTGGGCATCGGCATTCGGATCGCCGCGCAGCGGCTTGATCTGTGCCACGCCTTGGGCAACTTCATCGTCGCCAATGATAACCGCATAGGATGCACCACTTGCGTCAGCACGCTTGAACTGCGACTTGAAGCTGCCGTTGCGCCCTTCCGCCGAGGCATGAAGGATGACGTCTAGGCCGGCATCACGCAGGCGCTCAGCCGCCACCAGCGCCTGCACCTGAGCTTCATCGCCCTGGTGGACGATGTACACGTCGCAACCCTGCGCTTCCGGCTCCAGCTTTTCTTCACGCAGCAACTCGATGATGCGCTCGACCCCCATCGCCCAGCCGCATGCGGGGGCCGGCTTGCCGCCGATCTGCTCGATCAGCGGGTCATAGCGACCGCCCCCGGCCACGGTACCTTGCGAGCCGAGCTTGTCGGTCGTCCACTCGAACACCGTGAGGTTGTAGTAGTCCAGCCCACGCACCAGGCGCGGATTGATCGTGAACGGAATGTTGTTCGCCTTGAGCAGCTTCTGTACGCCGTCGAAGTGCGCGCGCGACTCGTCGCCCAGATAGTCGATCAGCTTGGGTGCGCCGGCCGCCATAGGCTGCAGCGCAGGGTTCTTCGTGTCGAGCACGCGCAGCGGATTGGTGTACAGGCGGCGCTTGCTGTCTTCGTCGAGGATGTCCTGGAAGCCTTCCAGATACTTGATGAGATCGGCACGGTGCGCGGCGCGCTCCTCCGCTTGGCCGAGCGAATTCAGCTCAAGCTTCAAGCCGACCAGGCCGAGGTCATCCCACAGGCGCTGGCACATGAGGATGACTTCGGCGTCGATGTCCGGGCCGGCAAAGCCCAGAGCCTCCACGCCCACCTGGTGAAACTGGCGGTAGCGGCCACGCTGTGGCTTCTCGTGGCGGAACATCGGGCCCGTGTACCACAGGCGCTTCGGGCCGTCGTACAACAGGTTGTGCTCGATCACTGCGCGCACAGCGGCGGCGGTCCCTTCCGGGCGCATTGTCAATTGCTCGCCATTCAGGCTGTCAGTGAAGGAGTACATCTCCTTCTCGACGATGTCCGTCACCTCGCCGATGCCACGCACGAACAGCTGCGTCTGCTCAACGATCGGCGTGCGAATCTGCTGATAGCCGTAGGCGCGCAGCATGCTGCGCACGGCGTTGTCGAAGTGCTCCCACAGCGGGGCGTCACTGGGCAGCAGATCATTCATGCCTTTGACGCCAGCGATCTTTTGCGCGCGTTGTTGTTTCGGTTCGCTCATGATGTCACGTTAAAAGCCGGCCCCTTCCGTAGGGCCGGCTTGTCGTTTCTTGCTGTGAAGCCTTATGCCGTCTCGATTTGCACGCCGTAATGCGTGCGCACGTACTCGTCGACGATCGTCTGGAATTCTTCTGCGATGCGCTCCCCGCGCAGCGTCTTCACCTTCACACCGTCGACAAACACCGGCGCTGCCGGTGATTCACCCGTGCCCGGCAGGGAGATGCCGATATTGGCGTGCTTGCTCTCACCGGGCCCGTTGACGATGCAGCCCATCACGGCCACATTCATCTCTTCGACACCAGGGTGCGTGACCTTCCACGTCGGCATCTGCTCGCGCAGGTACGACTGGATACGCGCAGCCAGCTCCTGGAACACCGTGCTGGTCGTACGTCCGCAGCCAGGGCAGGCGATGACCATCGGCGTGAAATTGCGCAGGCCCATGGTCTGCAGGATCTCCTGCGCCACGATGACTTCCTTCTCACGCGGCGCGCCCGGCTCGGGCGTCAGCGAAATGCGGATCGTGTCGCCAATGCCCTCTTGCAACAGCACCGACAGCGCGGCCGTCGAAGCGACGATGCCCTTGCTGCCCATGCCAGCCTCAGTCAAACCGAGGTGCAGCGCATAGTTACAGCGGCGCGCCAACTCACGGTACACCGCGATCAGATCCTGCACGGCCGAAACCTTGCATGACAGGATGATCTGGCTACCCGGCAAACCAATCTCTTCCGCCTTCTGCGCAGACTGGATCGCCGAGGTGATCAGCGCTTCAACCATCACGGTACGGGCATCCCACGGCGTCGCACGCTGAGCGTTCTCGTCCATGATGCGTGCGAGCAAATCCTGATCCAGGCTGCCCCAATTCACGCCGATGCGCACTGGCTTGTCGTAGCGGCACGCGATCTCGATCATCTGCGCAAACTGCGTGTCACGCTTCGCGCCCTGCCCCACATTGCCCGGGTTGATGCGGTACTTGGACAGCGCCTGCGCGCACTCGGGATAGTCCTGCAGCAGTTTGTGACCGTTGTAGTGGAAATCGCCCACCAGCGGCACGTCCACGCCCATGCGATCGAGTTGCTCGCGGATGGCTGGCACTGCGGCAGCCGCAGCCGGCGTATCCACCGTGATACGCACCAGCTCAGAACCGGCGCGCGCCAACTCCTTCACTTGGATCGCGGTGCCGATGGCATCCGACGTATCGGTGTTCGTCATCGATTGCACGCAGACCGGTGCGGCGCCGCCAACGTGAACGATACGGTCACCCCAGCGGATTTCTGCCGCACGCGAGTTCCGGCGCGGCAGCGGACCGGGCAAGGCGGGAGCGCAGTCGAGAGGCGTGGAGGTTTCCATGATCAGACAAGGCGCGACGCCCAGTCAGGCGCCACGCCATTCAACAAAACGGTTCAGGGCAACGTGGCCCGTGCCACGCGATTGCGGGCGTACTTCTGGATGTCGACCGATGCGCCACCAACGGTGAGCGATTCAACGGCCTCGGCATTGCCAAAAATGACCTTGAATGGCGGTGTGCCGGTCAGGTCACGCGCGTCGCCCTCCTTGGCCAAGCCGCTGGCGAGCGTCTTACCGGACTTGTCCTTGACCTCAAACCAAGAGGCGCCCGAGAAACGCACCGAGACTGTGCCGTTACCCGTTGCCGACTCTGCCGGTTTGGCGGCTTCGCTCGGTGCAACAGCGGCAGGGGCATCGACATTGACCACTGCAGGCTTGGCGCTGGTAGCTGCGGCGACAGGCGCCAGTGCGGCGTCCTTGCCATTATCCGAGCGCGGCAGCGTAGGCGGCGGCGCCAGCGGCGCGGTCACGACACCGGAAGCTGGGGCAGCCGGTACCACGGGCGTCAGCGGCGTCGGCATGGATGCGGCCGGCGTTTCCGCTTGGGCGGGTGCGGGCGCTTGCGCCGCCTCGGCCGATGCCGGTTGTTGTTCAACCGGCGGCGCGGTCTCCTTCGCGACAGATTCGGTGGTTTGGGTGGCAGCGGTCTGCGCGGCAAACCATTGCTTCAGACGGTCCATGCCGACAAGTGCTCCGCCAGCCACAACCACAGCAACCAGCAGCCCAATGAGCCAGCCACCGCCACCGCGACGCTTGGAAAAGCTCGGCTTGTCGGAGAACGACTCACCCAGCCCGCCTTCGGGACGCAAACCGATATTGGTAACCGGGGCGCGCGCGTTCAGACGGACAAGCTGGTCGTCGACGTCGACCTGCAAAACGCGCGCATAAGCGCGGATCAGCCCCTTGGCGAAGGTCATGTCCGGCAATGCGCCGACATCCGCGGCTTCCACGGCCAACAGCTTGCCTGGCGCCACCTTCAGGCGTGTGGCCAGGTCTTCGACCGTCAAGCGCTGGCGCTCCCGGCCAGCGCGCAGGCGTTCAGCAATCTCGCGCAGCGCATCGTCGCGCTCCGGCGATACGGCTGCAGGCGAACCCGAGGCAGACGCGGCACCTTGAGAAAGGTCGGCGGCGCTTGCCACGTCGCGGTCAGTCATCCCACGCTCCTCGTTCGAAAGCCGCCTCTTCGGGCGCATTGGGGAAACGGCGCTGCAGTTGCGCGCTCCATGCATTCTGTTGCGAGATATCACCCACGCGGCGCGCGATGCGTGCGCCCAGCCACAGGCTCTCTGCCGTCGGATTGCCGCGGCCGTTCACGCGCTCAACGAACGGCATGGCACGCGAATACTCGCGGCGCTTGTAGTAGATCTGTGCCAACGTCATGTTGGTCAGCGGGTTGTTGGCATCAATGTAAGTTGCACGGGTGAGGCTCTTCTCGGCGCCATCCAGATCGCCCTGCCGCATCTGGCAAACGCCCAGATTGGTCCACGGCTTGGCCGGGCTGCCCGCTGCCGGCGCCTCGATAGCCTGACGTAGCATCGCCATGCCCTGATCGGGCTTGCCACCCTGCGAGCACAGGAACCAGCCGTAATTGTTCAGCAGATCGCCGTCTTGCGGCGTCGAGGCCAGAGCGCTACGGAAGCTGTCGTCAGCCTGTTCGCGCTGACCCAGGCTCATGTAAGCCAACGCCCGAATGTGATACGCACCCGGCACGTTCGGGTCGATGGCGATGGCGTTCTTGATTTCTTCAAGCGCAGTTGCAGCCTGACCAGCTTCCAGATACTGCGTCGCAAGCTGCAATCGGATCGCGGCACGACGGCCGGTGTCTGCCTTTTGATCGGGGACGGTCGTGACTTCTCGTGTCTGTGTCTGGACCGGCGGCGGCAATGCGCATCCGGCGGCTGCCAGCGTAAAGACCAAACTGACAGCAGTCGACCAACGCTTCATGCGGTACCCATGCGGTGAGTGGAGTCGGCCCCAACCACGGGGATCTCGACGATCTTGCCAAACTTGCCGCGCTCAGCCAAGCGCGTGCGATCCTTGACCTCGCCAGCCAGTTGGCCGCAGGCCGCATCGATGTCGTCGCCACGCGTCTTGCGGATCGTGGTGACGATGCCGGCGTCCAGCAGCACTTGCGAGAAACGACGGATCTGCTCGTTGTTCGAGCGCCTCAACCCGGACTCAGGGAACGGGTTGAACGGGATCAGGTTGAACTTGCACGGCACGTCGGCCACGACGCGCAACAGTTCGCGGGCATGCTCGACGGTGTCGTTGACGCCATCCAGCATGCAGTATTCAAAGGTGATGAAATCGCGCGGCGCGAACTCGAGATAGCGGCGGCAGGCTGCCATCAGTTCGGCCAGCGGGTACTTCTTGTTCAGCGGCACAAGCACGTCGCGCAGCGCATCGTTGGAGGCATGCAGCGACACCGCCAGCGCCACCGGCACATCGTGCGCGAGGCGGTCCATCATCGGCACCACGCCGGAGGTGGATACCGTCACACGTCGGCGCGACAAGCCGTACGCGTTGTCGTCCAACATCAAGCGCAATGCGGGCACCAAGGCATCGTAGTTCAGCAGCGGCTCGCCCATGCCCATCATCACCACGTTGGTGATGACACGGTCGTCTTTGGGGCCACGGCCAAGTTGCTTGCGCATGGCGAATTCGGCCATCCAGAGCTGGCCGATGATCTCGCCCGAGCTGAGGTTGCGCGAAAACCCTTGCTTGCCGGTCGAACAGAACCGGCAGTTGACGGCACATCCCGCCTGAGACGACACGCACAGCGTGCCGCGCGTCTCTTCGGGGATGTAGACCGTCTCGACGGCATTGCCCTGCCCCACGTCGACCAGCCACTTGCGTGTGCCATCCGTCGAGAGGTGATCGGAAATGACCGCCGGTGCCTGGATGTTGGCACGGGTCGCGAGCTTTTCGCGCAGCGACTTGGCGAGATCGGTCATCTCGCCAAAATCAGACGCACCCGACTGGTGAATCCAGCGCTGCAATTGCTTGGCGCGGAACGACTTCTCGCCCAGGCTCTCGCAGTACGCGAGAAGGCCCTGTGCGTCGAAATCGAGGAGATTCACCACATCGTTCATGACTTGCAACCCGAAACTACCAATCCCAGTCTAGTGTTGACGCTTAGCGGCTGTAAATGTTCAGGCCGGGGAAGAAGAAAGCGACTTCCACGGCAGCCGTTTCAGCAGCGTCCGAACCGTGCACGGCGTTGGCGTCGATGCTGTCAGCGAAGTCAGCGCGGATCGTGCCCTTCTCTGCCTTCTTCGGGTCGGTTGCACCCATCAGGTCACGGTTCTTGGCAATTGCATTCTCGCCTTCCAGCGCTTGCACCATCACCGGGCCCGAGATCATGAAATCCACCAGATCCTTGAAGAACGGGCGCTCCTTGTGCACAGCGTAGAACTGCTCGGCTTCGGCGCGCGACAGGTGGATCATTTTGGCCGCGACGACCTTCAGGCCTGCGCCTTCGAAACGGGCGTAGATCTGGCCGATGACGTTTTTGGCCACTGCGTCCGGCTTGATAATCGAGAGGGTGCGTTCGATCGCCATTAAAAACTCCAAAAAATGAAGGTGTTACGTGAAAGATAAACGTTAGATTCTAACACGGGGCGCAGCCAGATTGGATGTCAAGCGGTGCAACCCCGCCCCGCGCCCAACGACTGCGGAAGGCGATCCATGCATCACTCCGCCTGTCTCGCACGACACAACAAGGGAGACGGGCTTAAGATTGCCTTATTGAGAGCATGAAAAGTCACCCCAGAAGTGCGCTTTCCGGCCGGATCATCCCCCGGATACTGGAACCGCATGGCATCCTGCCCCCTCAAAGTAAGGACGACGCGACTTGCAAAAGCGCACTTCGGATGCGACATTCGCAACGTCGTCGCATTGTCTGCAATGTCATTCACCCAAGGAGTTCGCATGGACAACCAACTCAACACGTACGGTTTTGGCGCTTCCGGCACCGCCGGCGCGTTGGCCGTCCGCAACCGCGTGCTGCGCAATACCTATTGGCTGCTCGCACTTTCGATGATCCCCACCATCCTCGGTGCGTGGATCGGCGTCGCTACCGGCTTCCGGCTGATGGCTGGCAGCCCGTTGATGAGCTTCGTCATCTTCATGGCAGTAGCTTTCGGCTTCTTCTATGCCATTGAGCGCTACAAGAACAGCGGCGTGGGCGTTGCCCTGTTGCTGGGCTTCACGTTCTTCATGGGGCTGATGCTGTCGCGCCTGATCGGCATGATCCTGGGTTACTCGAACGGCGCCTCGCTCATCATGACGGCGTTCGGCGGCACGGCGATCATCTTCGGTGTGATGGCGACGGTGGCCACGGTTAGCAAGCGTGACTTCTCTGGTCTCGGCAAGTGGCTGTTCATGGGCGTACTGGTGCTGATCGTCGCGTCGGTGGCCAATATCTGGCTGCAGATGCCCGCAATGATGCTGACGATCTCGGTACTGGCGATTGCGATCTTCTCGGCCTACATCCTGTTCGACGTGCAGCGCATCGTGAACGGTGGCGAGACCAACTACGTGACCGCCACCCTGGCGATCTACCTGGACGTCTACAACATCTTCACGAACCTGCTGGCGATCCTGGGGATCTTCGGCGGCAACCGAAACTAAGCCATCGCAGCGCGCTGGAAACAGCGCAGCGACAAAAAAACCGGCGCCTGGTGCGCCGGTTTTTCTTTGCCTGCGAGATACGCAATAGCGAATCAGTCGCGCTCAAATACCGCGATCGACTCCACGTGTGACGTATGCGGGAACATGTTCACCACGCCCGCACCCGCCAGCCGGTAGCCAGCCTCATGGACGAGCAGGCCCGCGTCGCGCGCCAGCGTCGCCGGATTGCATGAAACGTAGACAATGCGTTTAGGCAGAAGATCGGCCGCCTCGCCGCCGCGTTGCGCCAGCTCAGCCAGCGCCTTGGAAACCGCCAGCGCCCCTTCGCGCGGCGGATCGATCAGCCAGCGGTCAAACTTGCCCAGCGCGGCAATATCGTCAGCCGTCACTTCGAACAGGTTGCGGCAAGCGAACGTTGTCTTCGCATCAAGCCTATTGTGCTGAGCGTTGGCGAGCGCACGCGTAGTCAGCGCTTCGCTGCCCTCGATGCCCATGACTTCGCGAGCACGCGTGGCCATCGGCAGCGTAAAGTTGCCGATCCCGCAAAACAGGTCGAGCAAGCGATCGCCCGGCCGCGCATCAAGTAGCTTCAGCGCCCGCGACATCAGTACACGGTTGATCTGGTGATTGACCTGCGTGAAGTCCGTCGGCTTGAAGGGCATGGTGATGCCGAATTCAGGCAGCGTGTACGTCAGTGCGCGATCAAGCGGATAGAACGGATACACCGTATCGGGCCCCTTGGGCTGCAGCCAGAACTGCACGTCGTACTGATCAGCAAATGCACGCAGTTCAGCCTCGTCAGCGGAGGTGAGCGGCTCAAGGTTGCGCAGCACCAGCACCGTCACATCCTGACCGACGGCCAGTTCAATCTGCGGCATGCGCTGGAAGATGGAGAGCCGCCCGACCAGCCCGCGCAACGGTACGAGCAGCGCCGACACATGCGGCGGCAGCACCTCGCATGAGGTCATGTCGACCACGTAGCTGCTCTTGCGCTCGTGAAAGCCCACCAGCACGCCACCCTTGGCTGCCACGTGGCGTACCGTCAAACGAGCGCGATAGCGATAGCCCCAATCCGGCCCGGCAATCGGCCGGAACACGACGTCTGGGCGCAGCTTGGCCAGGTGCCATAGGTCATCCTCCAGCACACGCTGCTTGATGGCGACTTGCGCGCGTGAATCCAGATGCTGCATCGAGCAGCCACCGCACACACCAAAGAACTTGCACTGCGGCGTCACGCGCGAGGCAGACTGGCGCAGAATGTTCACCACGCTCGCCTGCTCATACGACGGTTTGGCGCGATGGCTGCGGTACGTCACCAGTTCGCCCGGCAGCGCGCCTTCCACGAAGACGACCTTGCCCGGCGTGCCATCCTCGTTGGCCAGACGGCCAATGCCGCGCGCCTCGCCATCAAGCGAGACGATCTCCAGCGGGCCAGCCACGGGCATCTCGGGTTTTCTACGCCCACGCGGCGCCTTGGCCGGCGCGACAGTTGCGGTATCGGGAGATGACGGCATAGCGTTGGGTGCAGCTTGAGACACGGGCGAGCCTGAACAAATTGGGGACAAGGGCGGCATTGTAAGACACCGGAGGACCAGCATGGGCACCGTCATCCTGACGTGGAACATCCAGTGGGGCCGCGGCGCGGATGGGCGCGTGGACCTCGCGCGGCAACTCACCGAAGCGCGCGCCATGGCCGACTTCGATGTGCTCTGCCTGCAGGAAGTCACCTCTGGCTTCGGCAACCTGCCCGGCCACCCGGGCGCCGACCAGTGGGGGGAGCTAGCCGACGCGCTCGGCCCGGAATACACGGTGATCGGCGGCTTTGCACTTGAGCGTCACGACGGCGCGCGCGTGCAGCGTTTCGGCAATGCCATCGCCACGCGCCTGCCGCTGCTCTACGTCATGCGCCACGCACTGCCCAGTCCGCCGGATGCCACACCGGCGATGCCGCGCATGGCCATCGAGGCGCTCGTGCAGACCGCATTCGGAGTACTGCGCATCATCACGACACATCTGGAGTATTACTCAGAGACCCAGCGACTGGCACAGATCGACGCGCTACGGGCCATTCACGCAGAAGGCTGTGGTCGCGTGGCTCACCCGCCCGTACTTGGCGCGGAGTCAGATGCTGGCCCGTTCCGGCCGCTTGCGCAAACCACCGCCACGCTCATCTGCGGCGACCTCAATTGCAAACCTGATTCCATACCCAAGCGCCTGGCTACGATTCCATTTTCACAGCACCCGGCATTGCACGATGCCTGGGAGATTGCACATGGCGCGACGCCGCAGCCGCCAACCTTCGGCGTACACGATCGCACTGACTGGACCGAACCAGCCTATGCGTGCGACTACATGCTGATCAGCGAGCCGTTGAAGGCGCGTGTGCTGCGCGTAGAGGTGAACAGCGCCACGCAGGCATCCGACCATCGGCCGATGCTGCTGGAGCTAGGTGGCGACGATTAAGGAGCGAAGCGACTGGACGGCAGCGCCTTACAGCACCGCGTCCTTGCGCACGCCCTGCGAGGCGAAATGGCGCTTGAGCTTGACCAGCGCCTCCTGCTGGATCTGGCGCACGCGTTCACGCGTCAGGCCCATCTCGGCGGCCAGCTCTTCCAGCGTGGCAGGTTCGATGTGGTTGAGGCCGAAACGACGCTCGACCACGTAGCGATGCTTGTCAGACAAGCGCGCCAGCCACGACTTCATCAGTTGCGACAACTCGCGATGCGCAACTTCCTGATCCGGCGAAGCACCATGCTCGTCTGACAGGAAATCGAGCAGGCTGGTGCCCGGATCGAGATCGAACGGTGTATCGAGCGACGTTGTATGCTCGTTGAGCGAAAGCACGTCTTGCACTTCATCCGTGGTCTTGCCGAGCAGGTGCGCAATGTCTTCCAGGCTCGCATCGCGCCCGTCCACCCCGCTCTTTTCCAGATGGCGTTTGGCACGCAGCACCTGATTGAGCTCGCGAATCACGTGCACCGGCAGGCGGACCGTACGCGCCTGGTTCATGATGGCGCGCTCGATACTTTGGCGAATCCACCACGTAGCGTAGGTCGAGAAACGGAAGCCACGCTCCGGATCGAATTTCTCGATCGCGTGCATCAGGCCAAGGTTG
This sequence comes from Ralstonia flaminis, assembly GCF_958415495.1. Lineage (NCBI taxonomy): Bacteria > Pseudomonadati > Pseudomonadota > Betaproteobacteria > Burkholderiales > Burkholderiaceae > Ralstonia > Ralstonia flaminis. The sequence continues at coordinate 346,189 of NZ_CATZLL010000004.1, forward strand.
CCCTCTTCGATCAGATCGAGCAGCGGCACGCCGCGGTTCAGATAGCCCTTTGCGATGCTGACAACGAGGCGCAGGTTGCGCTCGATCATCACCTGCCGCGCGGCAAACTCGCCTGCCTTGGCCAAGGTCGAGAAATGCAACTCCTCGGCGGGCGTCAGCAACGGCTTGATGCTGATGCGATTGAGATAGTGCTGGACGGTATCTGCCGCCAACTCGGCTTGCAGCACCTTGCGGAAATCCTCCTCCGGTGCGGCCTCTTCCGATTCCTCTTCGTCGTCTTCGTCTTCGTCAGGCTCGTCGGCACTGTCGGAAACGTCGTTGACGTCGACTGGCTCTGCGGCTGGCAGATCGTCGATCAGCGCATCGACAACCTCGATCTCTTCCGCCGGAGGTTGCGCCGCGCCGCGCGCACGCCGCCCCGCGCGCCCATTCTGGGTGCTTTGGCCATCTGCAGCGTCGATGTTGTCATCGGCGGGGGTGGCGGGCGTAGCGGCTTTCTGGCGCGGCATGCATTCCTCTATTGAGGCGGCAAGAAGCGCATCGGATCGACCGGCTTACCGTTGCGGCGCACTTCAAAGTGAAGCTTCACGCGATCCGCATCGGTACTGCCCATTTCTGCGATCTTCTGCCCTTTCTTGACCGTGGATTGCTCGGTGACCAGAACCTTGTCGTTGTTGCCGTAGGCGGTCAGGAACGTGTCGTTGTGCTTGATGATGACAAGATTCCCGTACCCACGCAAGGGTCCAACGTGGATCACTTTTCCGTCGTCTGCAGCGACCACGGCGTCACCACGTTTGCCACCAATGTCGATGCCCTTGTTGGCCTTGTCATCGAAGCGATTGAGGAGCGCGCCGCGTGCTGGCCAGGCCAGTGCGATTGCGTTATCGCTTGCCCCGGCAGAGGCGCCAGACGTAGCCGCGGGCGACGTGGCTGACGTGGAATCAACCGGCTGCGCACTCGTATTGCCCGGGCGGACCGGCGTAACAACTGCGCCGCTACTGCTGACATCCGCGTTCGGCGGTACGACGCGTATCAATTGATCGACTTCGATCTGATTCGCATTGGGGATGTTATTCCACGCCACGAGATCACGCGGCGCCTGGCCGTTGCGCAGAGCGATGCTATACAGCGTATCGCCGCGTTTGACTCGATAGTAGCCAGGGGGCGGCGGCTCTTGCGAGGCAGTGGACGTGGTACCGGCACGCGAGGTGCGGTCGAGAACGGGTGCCTGGTTGCCGGAGGATGCGCAAGCCGCCAGCAATGCGGCCGACACCATCGCCACGGCAAGCCGGCCGGTGCGTGCGGGGCTTGGAGGGTTCATGGAACTCCGGGAAATGAACATGCTAAACAGTTCCTGATTTTAAAGGGACAAAGAAAACGCCTTCAAGCGCGGTACTGTGAAACTGGAAGCGGCTGCGACGCTCGATCAGCACCAACTGCTGCGCGGGGCCCGAGCCACTGCTATTGCGGTCCGTCGCCACCGGGGCAATCAGGCGCCCGCCAACGGCAAGCTGATCGAGCAGCGCCTGCGGCACCTCCATCCCGGCAGCGGCCAGGATGATGGCGTCGAACGGCGCCGCCTTCGGCAACCCCAGCATGCCGTCACCGTAGTGCAGCCGGATGTTTGGCACGCGGAGTGGCCGCAAGTTCGCTTTGGCTTTCTCATGCAGCGGACGGATGCGTTCGATCGAATACACCTCGTCGGCCACTTGCGACAGCACAGCGGCCTGGTAGCCGCAGCCAGTTCCAATTTCGAGCACGCGCGCAAGCGGCAAGCTTTGCGCACGCGCGGGACGCTCGCGCAGCAGCAACTCGATCATCCGGCCGACCACCGAAGGCTTCGAGATCGTTTGCTGATGACCAATTGGCAGCGCGGAATCCTCATAGGCCTGCGAGGCCAGACCAGCATCAACGAACAGATGGCGTGGCACCGTGCCAATCGCAGCCAGCACGCGCTTGTCGCTCACGCCCGCGGCTTGCACGCGGTCAACCAATGCCTGGCGTGCGCGATCCGATGCCATACCACCTGCCGCCGCATGCGCAGCGGCCGTGCGCGCCTGTACGGCACTCGCCGCAATGGCACCGACCGCAGCATCAACGCCCGCTACCCGCTGCGGAGCGGGAGCTGGCGCCGACGCAGGCTGCACGCGCTCGACCGACGCCGCGCGCGCCGGTGTCGGGCGGGAGACGGCGCTCACACCGGACGAGATGCGCGTCTCGCGCTGGCGCTCCAACGGCTTGCGCTCGACCACCGCGTCAAGCGTCAGAGGAAAGCGCCGGCCGCGCGAATGTTCAGACATGGGCCACCGTGGCGATCATGGCGTCTGCCAGCGGCGCACGGTGCGCAGTTGCGCCGTGTCGGTCAGATCGAGCTGCAACGGCGTCAACGAAACAAAGCCGTGCGCGACTGCATGGAAATCGGTGCCTTCGCTGGCGTCCTTGGCATCGCCGGCGGCGCCGACCCAGAAAATCGGTTCGCCGCGCGGGTTGGCTTGGCGGATCACCGGTTGCGACTGGTGCCGCTTGCCCAGGCGGGTGGCACGCCAGCCACCGAGTTCGCTGTACGGCAGATTCGGAATGTTCACATTGAGGAGCATCTGCCCCTCGAGCGGATCGGACAGGTAGCGCTCGACCACCTCGCGGACGACGCGCTCTGCAGCATCCAGGTGCGTCCAGCCTTTATCAACCTGCGAAAACGCAATCGACGGAATGCCGAACAGATAGCCCTCGATAGCGGCAGCAACGGTGCCGGAATACAGCACGTCCTCGCCCATGTTCTGCCCCTGGTTGATACCGGAGACGACCAGGTCGGGCTTCTCCTCAATCATGCCGGTCAGGGCGATATGGACGCAGTCCGTCGGGGTGCCGTTGACGAAGCGGAACCCCTTCTGGGAACCGTCCGTTGCTTCAAACACCGACAGCGGACGCTGGAGCGTGAGCGAGTTGGATGCACCGCTGTGGTTCTGCTCCGGCGCCACCACCGTTACGCGGCCCAGGGGACTGAGCGCACGGTGCAGCGCGGCGAGACCCGGCGCGAGGTATCCGTCGTCGTTGGCGATAAGAATATGCATGGCGCGGATTGTAACCGAGCAATGCGCACGAATCGTGCTCACGCGCGCCTGGTGCACGCCTATAAAAACCGATCAATATATCGGCCAACCGATTGCTCGATGAGCGCCTCGCGATCAAATCGAACGACCGTGCTTTTATTCGGTTAAACTGCCAGACGAGATCGCACACAAAGCATGCGAGACACGCGAACCATCCAACGCAAGACCGATCAGGAGACACACCATGAAAGCCGTCGTCTGCAAGACCTGGGGCCCGCCCGAATCGCTGGTGATTGAAACGCTGCCGGACCTCTCGCCGGGCGCCGGCGAAGTCGTCATCGACGTAAAGGCCGCGGGGGTGAATTTTCCCGACGTGCTGATCATCCAGAACAAATACCAGTTCAAGCCGGAGTTGCCTTTCACGCCGGGCTCGGAAGTGGCGGGCGTGGTCAACGCAGTGGGCGAAGGTGTGTCGCACGTGAAAGCGGGCGACCATGTGATCGCGTTCCTTGGTCAGGGCGCGTTTGCCTCGCAGGTGAAGGCATCGGCCAAGGTGGTGATGCCGATGCCGCCGGGCATGGCGTTTGATACGGCGGCAGCATTCACCCTCACCTACGGAACCTCGCACCACGCGGTGGTCGATCGCGGCCAACTGAAGGCCGGTGAAACGATGCTGGTACTGGGTGCGGCGGGTGGCGTGGGACTGGCAGCCATCGAAATCGGCAAGGCAATCGGCGCGCGCGTGATTGCCGCCGCGTCAAGCGATGAAAAGCTCGCCGTCTGCAAGGAGCACGGCGCCGATGCGCTGATCAACTACTCGGCCGAAGACCTGCGCGAGCGCATCAAAGAACTGACCGACGGCAAGGGCCCAGACGTGATCTATGACCCGGTCGGCGGCATTTATGCAGAGCCGGCGTTCCGCTCGATCGCCTGGCGTGGCCGCTATCTGGTGGTGGGCTTTGCCAACGGCGAAATCCCCAAGATGCCGCTGAACCTGGCGCTGCTCAAGGGTGCGTCGTTGGTGGGCGTGTTCTGGGGTGAGTTCGCACGCCGCGAGCCGAAGGCCAATCTCGCCAACATGATGCAGATGATTGGCTGGATGAAAGAAGGCAAGATTCGTCCGCATATTTCAGCGCGCTACCCGCTGGAGCAAACCACGCAAGCGCTGCTCGACATGGCGGCACGCAAGGTGACGGGCAAGGTGGTGATTCAACCCTGAACGTTACCCGCACGCCAAACAAAAAAGCCGCGCTAGGCAATTGCCAGCGCGGCTTTTTGTTGGGAGGGCGCGTACCGATCAGGCCGCTTCTTCCAGCGTCGGATAGTCGGTGTAGCCCTTTTCCTGACCGCCATAGTAGGTCGTGCGATCCGGCTTGTTGAGCACCGCGCCGGCGCGGAAGCGCGCCACCAGATCCGGGTTGGCGATGAACGGACGACCAAAGGCCACGGCATCGGCCAGACCCGACGCCACCATCTGCTCGCCCTCTTCCGCGCTGTATTGGCCGCAGACGATCAGCGTACCCTTGAAGGCATCGCGCAGTTGGCGGCGGAACTCGCCGGACAACTCAGGACCACCCGCCCAATCCGGCTCGGCGATGTGCAGATAGGCGATGCCGCGCTTGGTCAGTTCACGCGCAAGATACAGCGCGCTGGCTTCGGCTTCGGCATCTGCGATGTCGTGGGCAACAAAATGCGGCGACAAGCGAATGCCAACGCGATCCGCGCCGATTTCTGCAATGGCCGTGTCGACGACTTCCAGAATCAGGCGCGCACGGTTTTCCAGCGAGCCGCCGTACTGGTCAGTACGTTGATTGCTATTGGTGGAAAGGAACTGGTGCAGCAGGTAACCGTTGGCGGCATGGATCTCGACAAAATCGAAGCCAGCACGCCGTGCACGCAGCACGGCCTGACGGTACTGCGCAATGATGCCCGGGATTTCCTCCGTGGCCAGCGCGCGCGGCTCACTGGTGGGCTCGTTGCCCGGCGTGCCGTCAGGGTGCACGACAAAGCTCTGCGCACCCTTGGCGACGATGGCGGACGGCGCGACCGGCGCCTGACCGTTTTCTTGCAGCAGCGTGTTCGAGATGCGGCCCACGTGCCAGAGCTGCTGCGAAATGCGGCCACCCTTGGCGTGCACGGCATCCACCACGGCCTTCCAGCCGGCTTCCTGTGCGTCGGTGTACATGCCCGGCGTCCAGGCGTAACCCTGGCCCTGGCGGGAAATTTGCGTGGCTTCCGTCACGATCAGGCCAGCCGTCGCACGCTGCGCGTAGTAGGTCACGTTCAGCTCCGTCGGCACGTCGCCGGGCTGACCGGCGCGCGAACGCGTGAGCGGTGCCATGACGACGCGGTTGGCGAGGGTCGTACGACCGACCTGGACAGGCGACAACAGTTGTTGGGTCATATCAGCTCCAAAAAGAGAGAATACTTATTACTATTCGACCGGTCATCTAGAACCGGAGTCAAAGAAAAGGCGAGGAACATGCCTCGCCGGCAATGGATTCGGTTGCGATCAATGTTTCGGCATGGCCAGCAGGATTTCGGTTTGCGCCACGCAGCTCCGGAACGCCGCAACCGTCCGGTGCGCCTTGGCCAGCAGCGCGCCGCCCATCCACATCGCATACAGACCTTCGGCCAGATGGCGTGCGTCGCTCACGGGTGCGAGCGAACCATCGGCGACGCCCGTCTCGATCACGTCGGCAATGCGATCCACCATGCGCGTCATCCCTGTCGACAGCACCTTGCGCATCGGCTCCGACAAGTCCGACACCTCCCCCGACAGCTTGACGGCCAGGCAGGTGACTTCGCACGCGCTGCGCTCGTGCAGGTCAATCCAGGCGGTGAAGTAGCGCAGCAACCGCTCGCGTGCAGTCAGGCGGGAGTCGTTGAACAGGCTGACGACACCGGCGTCGTAGTCTTGGAAGTAGCGCTCCAGCATGGCAACGCCAAAGTCTTCCTTTGACCCAAAGTAGTAATAGAACGAGCCTTTGGGCACCTGCGCACGGCCGAGGATTTCCGCCAACCCGACGGCCGAGAAGCCGCGCCCGAGGATCAGCTCGGCGCCGGCGTCCAGAATGCGGTCGCGGGTGTCGTGCCGGGCTTCGGTGCCTTCAGCGGTGACGGGTTCGGGGTGCTTGCTCATGGTGGATTGGATTGTAGTAGACCGACCGTCTAGTTGCATGCCCCCGCAGTGAGCAGGGTCGATGTGACGATTAGTCGCTCGGAATTTTTCGCTTACAGCTTCTCAGTCTCGCCGGTCTTGGGCTGCCAGCGCATCAAACGCTTCTCTACCAGACCGACCAACCAATCGAGCACCAGCGCAAACACTGTCAGCACGACAATGCCGGCAAACACGGTATTGATGTCGAACGTGCCCTCAGCCTGCAGGATCAAGTAACCGACGCCGCGCGCAGATCCGAGGTATTCGCCCACCACCGCCCCCACAAACGCCAGACCCACTGACGTATGCAGCGACGAGAACACCCAGCTTGTCGCGCTCGGCAGATAGACGAAGCGCAACAGCTGCCGCTGCGAGGCCCCCAGCATGCGCGCATTGGACAGCACCACGGGGCTCACCTCCTTCACGCCCTGGTAGACGTTGAAGAACACGATGAAGAACACCAGCGTGACCGCCAGCGCGACCTTCGACCAGATCCCCAGGCCGAACCACACACCAAAGATGGGCGCCAGGATCACGCGCGGCATCGAGTTGGCGGCCTTGATGTACGGATCGAGCACCGCAGACACCGCGGGGCTCAGCGCCAGCCACAGCCCGGCACCCAGGCCGGTGGCCGTCCCGATGACGAAAGCCAGCACGGTTTCAGCCAGCGTCACGCCAAGGTGCTGGTAGATGTCGCCTTCAGACACAAACCACGCCCAGATGCGCTGGGCGACGATGAGCGGTTCACCGAAGAAGAACGCGACATCTTGCGAGCGCGTGGCGAAGTGCCACCCGGCCAGCGTGACGACGAGGAGACCAAGCTGCCAGGCGCGCAGCGTGAACGAAGAGAGCGGACGATTAGCCATGAGAGAGATCGATCGAATTCGGTTCAGGCCACGCGGCGATGCTGCGCGTAACCCTTCAGCACTTCTTCACGCAGCACATCCCAAATGCGTGAATGCAAATCGACAAAGCCGGCCTGGTCGCGAATCTCGGCCACATCGCGCGGGCGTGGCAGGTCGATCACGAACTCCCCGATCGGGTGCGTGCCCGGCCCTGCGGATAGCACAACCACGCGGTCGCTCATGGCAATGGCCTCATCCAGGTCGTGTGTGATGAACAGCACGGCCTTGCGTTTGGCGGCCCAGAGGTCGAGCACCTCGTTCTCCATCAACTGGCGCGTCTGGATGTCCAGCGCAGAGAACGGCTCGTCCATGAGGATGATGTCGGGGTCGAGCACCAACGTTTGCGCCAAACTCACGCGCTTGCGCATGCCGCCAGAGAGCTGATGCGGATAGCGATCTTCAAATCCGGCCAGGCCTACGCGCGTCAGCCACGACATCGCCAGTTCGCGCGCCTCCTTGTCAGGCGTGCCGCGAAATTCCAGCCCGGCCAGCACGTTGTCCAGTGCGCTGCGCCACGGCATCAGCGCCTCGGCCTGGAACATGTAGCCAGCGCGGCGGTTGATGCCGACCAGCGGCTCGCCAAACACACGCACCTGACCTGACGATGGCTGCAACAGCCCTGCCGCCAAATTCAACAAGGTGGATTTGCCACAGCCGGTCGGGCCTACCACCGAGACGAACTCGCCGGCCTGGATATCCAGCGTCGTGTTCTGTACGGCCGTGTAGCGCTGGCCCGGTTTGTCAGGTGAAAGGAAGGTACAGGTGATCTGGTCGAACGAAAGCGCGGGCGTTGTCATGGTGTCTGCCTGATGGCTACCAAGAAAGCAATGCGCCCGGTTAGACCGGGCGCAGGGTGAAAGTCTGCTGGACTTAGTGGTACTTGGCGTTGGCCTTCTGCACGAAGGTGTTGGTGAAGGTCTGGTCCAGCTTGATCTGCTTGCCCTTCACTTCCGCGTCGAACTCCGACAGCGTACGCAGCGCCGTGGTCGGGCCGTCGGCGGGCATTGCGCCGTCCGGCGAGATGGCCTCGCGCACCTTATCCCAAGCAGCCAGATACAGCGCGCGATCCCCCAACAGATAGGCTTCAGGAACGGTCTTGACGATGTCCGACGGGCCCGCCTTCTGCAGCCACTTCAGCGCACGCACCATGGCGTTGGTCAGCGCCTGCGTCGTGTTCGGATTCTTCTGGATGAACGCGGTCGACGCATACAGGCAGCCCGCAGGCATGTTGCCGCCAAAGACAGCCTTGGTATCGGCCAGCGTGCGGGTGTCGGAAACGACGCGCACTTCGTTCTTCTGCGTGAGCATCGACATGACCGGGTCCAGATTGGCCAGCGCGTCGATCTGCCCCGCGCGGATGGCGGCAATGGCACCGTTGCTCGGGCCCACACCAATGATCGACACCTCATTCGGCTTGATGCCAGCGCGTGCCAGCACGTAGTTGACCATGATGTTGGTCGACGAACCCGGGGCCGTCACGCCGATCTTCTTGCCCTTCAAGTCAGCGATCGACTTGTAGTTGGGCATCGTCTTGTTGTTGACCGCCAGCACGATCTGCGGGGCGCGGCCTTGCAGCACGAACTCCTGGTACATCTGGCCCTTGGCCTGGAGCACCAGCGTGTGTTCGTAGGCGCCGCTCACCACATCAGCGCTACCGCCCACCACAGCCTGCAGTGCCTTGGCACCACCAGCAAAGTCGACGATCTCGACATCCAACCCTTCGTCCTTGAAGTAACCCAGGCGCTCGGCAATCGTCAGCGGCAGGTAGTAGAACAACGCCTTGCCACCCACGGCGATGGTCACCTTGCTCTTCTCAGGCTTGCCCTGTGCCAACACGGCGGGGCTGGCTGCCAGCAGGCTCGTCGCGCATAGCGCTGCGCCCATCCATTTTGCCCAGCGGCTGATGCCTCGTGTCCCCATGCTTGTCTCCTGAGTGCTTTGTTCTGCAGCGTTCACTGCCTTGGCGGCGATATTACCGCAACGATTTGCCATACAACATGCGGGATGGTCCTAGCCCCTTAGCCTGCCGCTTCGGCAATCACGCCTTGTGCGGCCAGCGCATCGATCTGCGCGTCGGTCAAGCCATGGCTGCGCAGCACGTCGCGCGTGTGCTGACCCAGGCGCGGAGCGCTGGCCTGTACCGCACCGGGCGTGCCGGAAAGCTTGGGTACCACGCCCGGCATCTCCACATCGATGCCTGATTGCGCACGCACGGTCTCGATGACACCGCGCGCGCGGTAATGCGGGTCGGCAGCAATATCGGCGATGGTGTAGATCGGACCGCTAGGCACCTCGGCCTCTTGCAGCGCAGCCAGAACCTCCGCTATGGGAAGCGCACCCGTCCACGCGTTGATGGCGGCATCGATCTCATCCACGCGGGCGGCGCGGCCATCGTTGCGCGCAAGACCTGGATCATCGGCCAGGTCCGGCCGGCCCATGCGCTGCATCAGGCGGCGGAAGATGTTGTCACCGTTCGCGGCAATCAAGACGTATTCGCCGCCCGCGCAGCGGTACGCGTTGGATGGCGCAATGCCCGGCAATGCCCCGCCGGCCGGCCGGCGAATGGCGCCGAATACCGAGTATTCCGGCAGCAGACTCTCCGTCAGGTTGAAGACCGACTCATACAACGCCACGTCGATCACCTGCCCCTTGCCGCCGCGCGCATCGCGTTCATACAGCGCGAGCAGCACGCCCAGCGCGCCGTGCAACCCGGCAATCGTGTCGCCCAACGACAGACCCGCACGCGCAGGCGGGCGCCCCGGCTCACCGGTCAGGTAGCGCAAGCCGGCCATCGCCTCGGCAATCGCTGCAAACCCCGGCTCGTCGCGCTTGGGGCCGGTCTGACCATAGCCCGATACGCGCAGCATGATGAGCTTTGGGTTGATGGCCGACAGCGCCTCGTACGACAGGCCCCACTTCTCCATCGTGCCAGGGCGGAAATTTTCGATGAGCACATCGGCCTCGGCGGCCAGCTTGCGCACGACCTCTTGGCCCTCGGGCACACGCAAATCCACGCAAACAGACTGCTTGTTGCGCGACTGCGCCTCCCACCAGACCGAGGTGCCCTCATGCAGCATCCGCCATTTGCGTAGCGGATCCCCCTGCCCCGGTGGCTCGATCTTGATGACCTGCGCACCGAAATCGGCAAGCGTCTTGGCGGCAAACGGCCCGGCAATCAATTGCCCGAGCTCAAGCACACGGATGTTCTGCAAAACCTGTGTCGGCATGGTCGTATAGAGAACGTTGAATTCAGAGTGCGGCGGGATTGCCGAGCAGATGCGTCATCAGCAGGCGCGCAGAACTGGTGAGTGCATCCGGGTCGCGCACGCCCACCAGCAGGCGCCGATGCGCCCACTCGTCTTGCAGCGAGACCAGCGCGAGACCTGCGCCCGGCAAGCTCGACACGTGCCCCTGTGCGGCAATACGCGGCAGCACCCCCACACCCAGGCCCGAGGCCACCATGCGGCAGACCGCCTCGAAGCTGCGCACCTGGATGCGTAAGCGCAGCGGCTTGCTCAGGCGCTGACTCTCCTCCAACAGTTGCGCTGCCAGCGATGTACCGGGCGGCAGGCTGACGAAATCGAACTCCACCGCATCGGCAAAACTCACCTGCTTGCGGCCTGCCAGCGGGTGGCTGCGCGGTGTGACAAGGGCGAGATCGTCCTCGCGGTAATCGAACGATTGCAGCCCATCGCATGGCGTGCCGGCAGCGAAGATACCAAGGTCTGCGCGGTTCTCACGCAGTGCGGCGACGATATCGCCGCTGTCCTGCTCCTCCAGCGCGATGCGGATGGCCGGATTGGCCAGCATGAAAGCAGCCAGATCATCGGCCAGGAACTGCGTAATCGACGAGGTATTGGCCCACACGCGCACCAGCCCGCGTGTGCCGGCAGCAAAGTCCGACAGCGCGCCGGCCATACGTTCGACGTCCTGCAGGATGCCGACGGCATGGCGAAAGCATGCCTGGCCAGCTTCGGTCAGTTCCACCCCGGCGGCATGGCGATACAGCAGCGGTGCGCCCACAGCGGCTTCGAGGTCGGAAATCCGCTTGCTTGCCGCAGCCACCGCTAGGTGTGATTGCCGCGCCCCGGCAGAAATGCTGCCCAGCCGGGCCACCGCCACAAACAGGCCGAGGGTGACGAGATCGAAGCGGGCAAGGTTCATCGTAGAGGCCATCCGGCGGATTTGGAGAAATGCGACAGGTTCGTGCAAACGGTCCAGTTTTCACCGGTTGGTCATAGCACGGCGTTTACTATCGCCGGGTTTTTGCCTATTCCGAGCGCACAACCCTGGAATTCTAGCGGCTGCCCTCTCTGTTGCGCCCATGCCATCGTCGTCTCTTCGCCTCGCATCCCGTTTTCTTTCCCACCGCGCCAAGCGCGCCGGCACCGCCCGGCAGGCCCTCATGGCCGTCATGCTGGCACTGGGCCTGCAGGGGATTGCCCTGGCAGCGGACGCCGACACGCCCAACACGGACATCCCCGAGCCAGAACGCTGGAACATTCACGGGCAGGTCACCAATGTGACGCAGTGGCACCCATCGTTCCACTCGCCATACAGCGGCACCAACAGCCTGACGGCCGACAATAACAACAAGGAAACGACCGACGTCACGCTCTACCTGGGCCTGCGCCTGTGGAAGGGCGCCGAGCTGTATGCAAACCCGGAAATCGACCAGGGTTTCGGCTTGAGCAATACCGTGGGCCTGGCGGGCTTCTCCAGTGCCGAGGCCTACAAGGTCGGCAAGAATGCCCCCTATCACAAGCTGCCCCGGCTATTCCTGCGGCAAGTGATCGACCTGGGAGGCGAACAACAGGCCATTGAGTCGGGGCCCAACCAGCTCGCGGGCAGCCACTCCGCCAATAACCTGACCATCACGGTTGGCAAGTTCTCGGTGGTCGACATCTTCGACACGAACACCTATGCGCACGATCCGCGCGGCGACTTCCTGAACTGGGCTGTGGTCGACGCCGGCGCATTCGACTACGCCGCCGACGCCTGGGGTTACACGCACGGTCTGGCGGTGGAATGGACGCAGTCGTGGTGGACGCTGCGCGGCGGCCTCTTCGCGCTGTCGAAGGAGCCCAACAGCGTCACGATCGACACGACGTGGAAGCAGTATCAGTGGGTGGGCGAGTTCGAGGCGCGCCAAAACTGGTTCGGCCGGCCTGGCAAGGTCAAGCTGCTCGCCTTTGCGACACGGGGCAAGATGGGCGGCTATGGCGATGCGGTGAACCTCGCCCAGCAGACCGGCAACACGCCGGACACCGGCCTCGTGCGGCGACTCGCCTGGCGCCCTGGTATCGCGTTGAACATCGAGCAGGAAGTCACCGACAACCTGGGCATCTTTGCCCGCGCCAGCATGAACGACGGCAGCAAGGAGACGTTCGAATTCACCGACATCAACCAGTCGGTATCGGCCGGGCTCTCGCTCAAGGGCACGCACTGGGGACGCCCGAACGACACGTTTGGCGCGGCTGTGGTGGTGAATGGCCTGTCAGGCGCGGCACGCCAATACTTTGCAGCCGGCGGCATGGGCGTGCTGATCGGCGACGGCGCGCTGAACTACGGCACCGAGCGCATTGCCGAGCTGTACTACAACGTAGCCGTCATCAAGCACCTGACGCTGGGCCTGAACTATCAGTACGTCGTCCACCCCGCATACAACCGTGATCGCGGCCCGGTATCCATCGTGGGTGCACGCATCCACGCCGAGTTCTAGAAACGCTTTGGAAGATCAGAGCTGGCGCCGATCCAGCACCGCGCGGGCGATGGTGCCCGCATCGACATACTCCAGTTCGCCGCCCACCGGCACACCGCGTGCCAGGCGCGTTGCCTTGATGCCGCGCGCCTTGAGCATCTCGCCGATGTAGTGTGCGGTGGCCTCACCCTCGCTGGTGAAGTTGGTCGCGAGGATGACCTCGGCGCACGGCCCACCCAGCGCAGGATCGGTCGCGCGGGCCAGCAGGCGTTCGAGGTGAATTTCCTTGGGGCCGATGTTGTCCAGCGGCGAGAGCCGCCCCATCAGCACGAAATACTGCCCGCGATACGTGAGCGTCTGCTCGATCATCATCTGATCAGCGGGCGTTTCCACCACGCACAGCACGGACGCATCACGGCGCGAGTCCAGGCAGGTTTCGCAGACTTCCTGCTCGGTAAAGGTGTTGCAGCGGCTACAGTGTTGGATCGATTCGGTGGCTTCGCTCAGCGCTTGCGCCAGACGTTCGGCACCATCGCGATCATGCTGCAACAGGTAGTACGCCATGCGCTGCGCAGACTTGGGGCCCACGCCCGGCAGCACGCGCAGGGCCTCGACCAACATCTGCAGCGCCGATGGCGTGCCCTGGCCGCTACGCGTCATGCCTGCTCCCAAACCAGCGTGTGGTGCAGCACTTCCGGCATCGGATCGTAGAAGTGATGCAACAGTGCGCGCCAGCGCTGATACTCAGCCGACTGCCGGAAACCAACGGTGTGGTCTTCCAGCGTCTGCCATTGCACCAGCAGCAGATAATCGCTAGGCGCCTCCACACAGCGAGACAGCGTCAGCGAAATAAAGCCCTGCATCGCACCGATGATGTGGCGGGCCTCGCCAAAAGCCGCCTCGAAGGCGGCTTCCTGGCCAGGCTTGACGTGCAGTAGCGCAGATTCCAGCACCATGGCGCGATCCCGATCGGTGTGGCCTTAGAACGGCAGCTTGAAGCCCGGCGGCAGCATGCTTGCCATGCCACCCAAACCCGACGTCAGTGAGCCCATCTTCTCTTGCGTGGTCGCCTCGGCTTTGCGTACGGCGTCGTTGAATGCGGCGGCAACCAGGTCTTCCAGCAACTCCTTGTCTTCGCCTTCGGCCACCAGGCTCGGGTCAATCGACACGCGCTTCACGTCGTTCTTGCAGGTCATCACCACCTTCACGAGGCCAGCGCCAGACACGCCTTCCACCTCGATCTGGGCGAGTTGTTCCTGCGCCTTCTTCATGTTTTCCTGCATCTGCTGGGCTTGCTTCATCAGCCCGGCGATCTGGCCTTTCATCATGGTTGTTGCTCCTTGCAATGGGTCATACGAGGCGCGCCGCTTGATTGAGCGCGCCAGTGTTCAATTTGGGAATGCGTGCTCAGTGTGCGTGCGGCTGGATCGAACCCGGGACAACCTGTGCGGCAAAGTCACGCACCAGCGCCTGTACAAACGGGTTGGACGCAATGGCGTCTTCAGCATCACGCTGGCGTTGGGCACGTAGCTCCGCATCGGCAGCAGCGGCTGTCGTACGTGCAGCACCGATGTCGCATGCCACGCGTATGGACGTGCCGAAGTGCTCCGTCAGTGCAGCCTCCAGCCGCTCCACGACACCGGCTTCGGTCAATGCTGGCAGTGGTACGCGCAAACGCACGGTGACGCCCTCCACTGCCACCAGTTCGCTCTGGTGCGCAAGCTGCTGGGCCAGACCACGTATCGGCAGGCCTGCCGCGAGCTTGGGCCAATCCCCATCAAACGTGGTGAGGCTGCTTGCACTCAGGTCGGGCGGCGTGGCGGCAGCTACGAGCTCCGGCGCAACAGGCTTGGCTTGCACCGGGACCGGTGGGGCGGCGGGTGATTCGACCGGCGCAGAACGCGCAACGGGCGCAGAAGCATCAGGACGCGCACTCGAAGCCGAATCCCAGCCCGCGAACGCAGCATTGATCTCTTCCAGCGACGGCGAGGCAAACTCGCCGGGCATTTCATCCCACGGCGGCGGGCCATCGTCGGGCGAAGCCGCCGATGCAGCCTGCGGCCCACGGCGCGGCGGTGGCGACGCAGGTGCAGCCACTGGATTCGGGCGCGGCCCCGCGGCGGCAACAGGACGCGCGACTGGCGCTGGCGCAGGAACAGCCACTGGCGTAGCGGCTGGTGCTGAAGCGCCGCCACGACCACGGCTCGATGCCTGACGAGCAGCAGCCAATGCCTCCATGGCCGGCGAACGGCGCGCTGGCGCACTGACGGACGCTGGGACTGGCGTTTCAACCGCTGCCGCTGATGCCGGCGCCGGCGGAGTAACTTGATACGTTGCGCGCGGCGCCTCAACCACCGGCTCCGGACGCGCCGCAGGCGTCGTCTGCGCGACCGGCGCCACCGCGGGTGCACTCGCCGCCATGGTCGGACGCGGGGATGCAGCCGGCACGCCCGCCGACGGCGATGACACGATCCGCTTACCGCCACCACCCGAGGGCGGCGTCGCATCCCCACCCGACTGCCCAGGCTGGAACGCCAGCATGCGCAGCAACGTCATCGTAAAGCCAGCGTATTCGTCGGGCGCCAGGGCCAGCTCATTGCGGCCAAGGTTGGCGAACTGATAGAACAGTTGCACCGACTGCGCGTCGAAGCGCTCAGCCAGTCGGCGTACATCATCCGCTTCGGGCCAATCGTCCTGCACGGCGGCCGGCACGACTTGCGCCAGTGCAATCTTCTGAAGCAACGACGCCAGATCCTGCAGCGCACCCGAGAAGCTCAGGCTGCGCCCCGCCATCTCGTCAGCAATCTCGATGAGCCCCGCGCCGCTCTCGTCGGCCAGCGCATCAAGCAGGCGCACGAGGTAGCTTTGGTCAATCGCACCAAGCATGCCGCGCACCGCAGCTTCGCTCACCTCGCCAGCACTGTAGGCGATGGCCTGGTCCGTGAGCGACAGCGCATCGCGCATCGAACCCTGCGCGGCGGCAGCCAGCAGGCGCAGTGCATTCACTTCGTGGGCGACGTGCTCTTCACCGAGGATGCGCTCCAGGTGCGACACGATGTGCCCCGGCGGCATCTGCTTGAGGTTGAACTGCAGGCAGCGCGACAGCACCGTCACCGGAATCTTCTGCGGATCAGTGGTCGCGAGAATGAACTTGACGTGCTCGGGCGGCTCTTCCAGCGTCTTCAGCATCGCGTTGAAGGCGTGGTTGGTCAGCATGTGCACTTCGTCGATCATGTAGACCTTGAAGCGGCCGACTGTCGGCGCATAGACCGCGCGGTCGAGCAGTTGGGCCATCTCGTCGACACCGCGATTGGACGCCGCATCCATCTCGATGTAATCGACAAAACGCCCGGCATCGATCTCAGTACAGGCACGGCACACGCCGCACGGCTGCGCGGTGATACCGCCCTGCCCGTCTGCACCGACGCAGTTGAGCGATTTGGCGAGAATGCGCGACAGCGTGGTCTTGCCAACACCGCGCGTCCCCGTGAAGAGATAAGCATGGTGCAGACGCTGCTGTTCGAGCGCATGCGTGAGCGCGCGCACCACATGCTCCTGACCGACGAGCGTGGTGAAATCGCGAGGGCGCCACTTGCGGGCGAGCACTTGATAACTCATGCGGCGGATTGTAGCAAAGCGAGGTGGATTTCCGACGGGCTTTCCAAGGGTTCGAACATGGTGCGCGCCGAGTGAATTGCAAGGATATTCCGGTGAGGATGCGCGAGTCGGTTACAATGCCGGTCGGACGGGCCTCCTCGCATGGTGGCGCGGTCAACCTGGTCAGGTCGGGAACGAAGCAGCCACAGCCGTTTTCCGCCAGTGCCGAGGGTCAGGCTCGTCCCCCTTCTCTTTTCCCTTCTGCATTGCCCCTCCCCTGTTTGCTTGTGTCGCCCGCGTCAGAACAGCGCGCCTTGGCTATCGTCATGTGACGACTTTGCCGGCTTGGGCAGCGATTCCAGATCGATCCATTCCCCCTGCGCGGTTGCTACACCAGCGCGCACCGTGCGGCCCGGGTACATCGGTGTGACGGCGGCCACATAGCCGCGCAACTGGTCGGCATAGGCAGCACGCTCGACCGGCAAGAGACGCAGCTTGTAGTCCACCACGAGGATGTCATCACCGCGCTCGATCAGGCGGTCGATGCGCAGCAGAGCACCGTCGGGGCTGAAGAGTTCGATTTCATTGTGGGCGACATCGAAGTGCGCGGGATCGAATACGTGTGACAGGGCTTTGGCGGCCAGCATGCGGCGCACGGCTTCAGCAGCGCGGGCGGCATCGGTTTCGGTCACACCGGTCGAGCCAAACCAGCGCGCGATGGTTGCCGCGTCCGGTACCTGTTCGGGTATGCCGCGGCGCGTCAGGCGCTCCAGTACGGCGTGCAGCAGTTCGCCCTGCGCGACAGCGCCCTGATCGAACACAGGATCGGCAGCACCTTCTGCCTGTGCCATGGCAGCGCCGACGCGCACCGTTACCGTAAGGGGTGCGCGGAAATCGTGGTACGAGACGACCTCGGCCTCAGCAGCGAAGACATCCGTACTAGCGGCAGCCTCAAGCACCGGCGCGGGTGAAGCAACACCCGCCGTTGCCAGCAATGTGTACCAGCTTGCGTCGCCATCCACCTCCGGCACGTCACCTTCGTCGGTCGCCTGTGCGGCAGATGCGTCGCGCTTATTGGCCACGCCGGAGACGATCAGCGCCTGCCGTGCGCGCGTCATTGCCACGTACAGCAAATTCCAGTTCTCGCGCGCGGCAAGGTCGTCTTCCTGCTTGAACAGCGGATCGCGTGCACGGCCGCGTTCAGCCGTCTTGCCAAAGGCGGAGAAATGCGCGGGCGCTTCGGCTCCTGGCGGCCAGTCGATCAGGATGCCGGCACTGTCGGCGCGCGTGTCGCTATGGTGGGTGTCGAGCAGCACCACGAACGGTGCCTCCAACCCCTTCGATGCGTGCACGGTCAGAATCTGCGCGACGTCCAGACCTTCGCTTGCAAGTTCGGCGTCGATGGCGTCAGGCGTCTCTGCAGCATCGCTCTGCATACCTTCGTCGGGGCTTTCGTCTTCATCGCCCTGGCGGATGGCACGCAGTTCGGCCATGAACTTGGGCAGGCTCGGGTAGCGACCGCCGTCCAGGTCGAGCGCGAGCTTGAGGAACGCATCCAGGTTGGCGAGCACCTGCTCGCAATTGGCGGCGGGGGCGCATTCGGCGTAGCGGCGTTTAAGCTCGCCGGTGTAGACGATGTGGTCGAGCAGATCGTGCACCGGCAACGTGGGCGCCACTGCCAGCCAGCGTGACAGCATACGATGCGCGTGCCTCAACGCTGGGGCGGTCTCGGCTTGCTGTGCCAGCACGCTCAGGCGCTCCCACCACGTACCGTCGGCGGACTGCGCGAGCAGGATCAAGTCTTGGTCGGTTGCCGCAAAGATCGGACTTCGCAACACGTGCGCGAGCGACAGATCGGCTTGCGGCGTCATCAAGAAGTCCAGCAGCGCACACAGATCCAGCGCTTCAAGCGTTGCCAGCAGGCCGCCCCTGCGCGGGCTCACATACGGCACACCGCCATCGCGCAGCGCCCGTTCATAGTCGGCCAGATAGCGCTTGCGGCGAACGAGCAGTTGGAAATCGCTCCAGCGCACGGGGCGTTCGATGCCGTTCTCGCGGATGCGCTCTCCAGCGTGCAGCGCGCGCAGGCATGCGGCCACCTGCCGGCCTTCGTCGTAGCGTTGGGAGTCACCAGCCTCTTCGCGTGGTTCGGTGAGCGTGTCGCGTGGTGCGGCCCCATCGACTTCTGCCGCTTCAGGCACGGGCACCAGCGGCAGCAGCAACGCCTGCCCGATGGGCGCGCTGACTGCCGTGCTTTGCTCCGCATAGATTGGATAGTCACCGCGCGCGCGCGCCTGCAGGAACACGGCGTTCACCCACTCCAGCACAGCCGGAGCATTGCGGCGCGTCCGATTGGTGCGCAACACGGTGGCGCTGAAATCCGCTACGAGCATCTCGCACGCAGCATCGAACAGGCGCGCATCCGCGCGGCGAAAGCGATAGATCGATTGCTTCGGATCCCCCACCAGGAACACGCTCGGTTGCGTGCCCGTACCCGCATAGCCGGCGAGCCAGCCTTGCAGAATGCGCCACTGCATCGGATTCGTATCCTGAAACTCGTCGAGCAGCAGATGCTTGTAGCGCGCGTCGAGCCGCACCTGCAGGTAGGCTGCCGTGTCCTCGTCCTGCATCAGGCGGGCGGCCTCCCATTCCAGGTCGGTGAAGTCCATCGCACGTGCCTGACGCTTGTAGGCTTGATAGCGATCGATGAGTGCATCGCCCAAGGTGAACAGCGCGGCATTGACGGCGCGCACATGCGTTTCCTGGCGACGTGCCTGATAGACAGTCAGCGCCTCACACACGGTGGCATGCAGGGCAACCAAGGTGAGCGCCTGCCCGTCGCCAATCGCCTTGATGAGCGCCTTGGTCGGCTTGCAGGCGCGCGCCTTGCCAGCTTGCGTGTGGAACGCGCCAAACAGATCGTCGAAGACCCGCCTGCGCGCAGATTCGTCCGACACATCAATCGAACGCGCAGACGTGGCCGCCGTTTCAATCTGCGTCGCACGCTTGCTTTCGGCAGCACCGCCCTGCCCCAGCCAACCGGATATGCGCAGCATGTCGGCCAGCAAGTTTTGGTTTTGCAGCGCCTCGACCAGCGGATCGGTATGTGCATCGTCGCCAAGCAAATCATCGAGCGGGTTCAGCGGATGCTCGCCAGCTTGCGCCTTGTAGGCCCACCAGTCGCTGCGCTGATGGAACATGGCGTCAAGCAATCGACCCGCCTGAAAGTCACCCACCAAGTCCGCAAGCGTTTCGTACACAGCGCGCAACTCGGCGTGATCTTCCGCCAGCAGGCCACGCCAGAACGGCGCCCAGGCTTCGCGGCGCAGCCGCCCGGCATCCTCGCGCAGCGACGCCCCCTGCGGCACGCCAGATGACAGCGGCGCCCCGCGCAGCAACGAACCGAACCAACCGTGGAACGTGTCGATCGCCATTCGCTGCGGCGACTCCAGCACGCGCGCATACAACCCGCGTGCCACATCGATCAGCGCCGGAGCATCGCGCTCGTCGACCGTGCGGGCGATCAGCTCACGCACAACGCCTTCGTCGTCCGCGCTCGCCAGTTGCGCAAGGATGTCCAGCAAGCGCTGACGCATCTCTTCGGCCGCCTTGCGCGTGAAGGTGATGGCAAGGATGTCCGATGGCGCTGCACCGGCCAGCAGCAAGCGCAGCATGCGCGTAACCAGCAGCCACGTCTTGCCGCTACCCGCACAGGCCTCCACCACGACCGAGCGCAGCGGGTCACACGCAGCACGCGAGAAATCTTCGGGCGTGACCGGGGCGCCATCGCGCTCGTAGGCGAAGTCACTCATGCCTGCCCCTTCACCGGTTCACTTGGCGCGCCTGTGGTCCAGTACCCCTTGCGGCACAGGCCACGCGCTGCACAATAGCGGCACGCCGATTCGTCGCCAAAGGCCGGCAACGGCGCGCCAGCCGCCAGGGCGGTCATGTCTTTCTCCATTTGTTCGAGCAGCCAATCCACCACTTGCTTGAAGTCCGGCAACGCGACGTCGCGTTTATCACCGCGCGCTTCGCCGTCGAGCGAGACCCAACCGCCCGCATCAGCACGCGCATCGAGCACTCCGTAGAAGGGCAACTGGCAATCTTCGAACGGTGTCTTGGCGCGCCGCACCAGCACCATGGGCGATTGCGTCTTGTAGTCCAGCACCGCTACGCCGTGTTCGCGATGCACGTCGATGCGGTCTATGCGGCCGCGCAGGCGCAGCGGACGCTCATCCGGTAACGTGATCGACGTATCGACATCGACCTCACCCGCTTCAAAGTGCCAGCCCTCCGCCTCGCGCGCGGCCTGCCACGCCAGGTACGACGGCATCACGGCCTGCCAGCGGCGATAGAAGCGCAACGCGTTGCCGTCCTCGGCCAACATCGGGCCGAATTGCTCGTCGGTGATGGTCTGCAGCAGCGCCCCGCGATCAACCGAGTCGTGCATCGGCGCGTCCAGCAAGTGCCGATGAAAGCGGTGCAGGATCGCGTGCAGGACCTCGCCGACGTCGCGCTTCTCCAACTCGTCGGACACCTCTTCCAGCTCACCCAGCTTCAGCATGCGGCCGACGAAGAATTGGTACGGGCAGCGGCGCAGGCTGTTGTAAGCCGCGGCACTGAGTGTGGACGGCACCAGCGCGGGTGCGGCCGGCGCGGGCATATCGGTTGGCTGACGATGGGTCTGCAGGTTCGGTAGAACGACAGGCATGTCGATCCGCACACCTGCCACGGCCAGCCGTCGCTGCAAACGCTCAAGCCAACCGGAGAGGCGGTTGGGTTCTCCGCGCCCCCCGTGGCGCTGCCAGGTGAGCACAACTTCGGGCTGATTGAGCAGCACCTCCGCCAAGTCACGCGCCTGCTGAGCGAAACGTTGTGCGCGGTCCGGCAAGCCCAGCTCGCGACGCACATCGTTTGAGAAGAACAGCCATTCCGGCTGCGCGGATGGCAATTGCGCGTCGTCGCAACCGACCACCACCACGCCGTCGAAACGCCGCATGCGGGCACCGTTCAGCGGCAGGATGACGACACGCCGGTCCGCCGGTGGTGCGGGCTCGCTGAAGACAGCGGATTCGAGCAGCATCGACAGCAGCGCGCGCCATTCCGTGAGTGAGAAGCGCGCAACGGCATCCGTACTGCCATGTACGGACGCACGCAGCCGGTCAATCCAGTCGAGCAGCTGGCGCCCCGCATCATCGTTCTGCAAACCAGTGCGCATGTGCAGGCGGTCAAGCGTGCCAGCCAGCAGCGTGACCCACGCTTCGAGCGTGGCGTTGCCAGCGCGGCGCCACAGCGCAGCTTCGTCTGCCAGCAGGCCCAGGCGGTCAGCCAAGCGACTGACCTGCGGCTCGCCACTGGCCTCTTCGGCAGGGCGATCGGCCACCAGGCGGCGCAGACGCCCCCATCCACCCGACACGTTGTGCCTGCGGATGCGGCGCTCCAGCTCTGCAACCCAAACAGGCGTGGCGGTGCCGACATCTGAGTCGCGCAAACAGAACGGGCTCTTGATGAGGTCAAGCAACGCAGCGGTATCGCCGTCACCCTGCACAACATCCACCCAGCGCATCAGCGCGGCGGCGGCGCGTGTTGTGGAAAGTTTCCAGCCGGTTTCATCGCGCACGGGCACATTCACGCGCGCCAACAACGCCCGCACACGCCGCGCGACGATGCGGTCCTGCGCCACCAGCGCCAGCGAGCGCCGCCCCGCATTCAGCCAATCGACCAGCGTGTGCGCAGCAAAGGCAGCCTCATCCTCAAACCGCGCCGCGCCGGCGATGCGTAGGACAGGCGCGGGAAGCCCAGCGTCGGAATCCTCGTGCGCCGCCTGTGCCGGCGTGGCGCACTCGGGCCAGGCATGCAGCAGCAGATCGCGAAAATCGGCATGCGTGGCCGGACTGCCGGATGACACCACCTCGGGCGCGTTCCAGTCGTAACCAATCGCCAGCACGGGCACGCGTTCAGCTGCGCGCTGAAGGAAATCAAGATCAACGGCTTCAGGGTCGGTCGGACTCATCCAGACCATCGGCCCCTGCAATGCCTCCAGCAGACGCTGCATGGCATGCAGCCGCACCGGAATGGGGTCAGCCGCACCCGACAGCAACCGCCAGAACGTCAGAACGATGCGCGATTCCGTGCCAAGAAAGCGCTCGGACAACTGTGCGTACGTGCGCTCCAGCGCTTCGGCCAGCGCCGCTTCCAGCGCATCGGGGCGCTCTTGCGCATCGCTGTCGGCCGCATCCAGCGTGAGCCACCGCTGCGACAGCTCGTCTGACACGGTGACCATCACCTGCGCCACCCCCCACAGCGCCGCATCGTCCTGGGCACCGAGCGCTTCGCGCAGCCACGCTTGCGTCTTGAGCGCCTGCTGCACAGCAAGCAACCGCGAGAGCGTGGTACGTGCAGCAGGGAAACCCGGCTCTGGTGGCAGATCAAGCAGCCAGTGGCCAAGCGTCAGAATGCGCGGCAGCAGACGTGGCATGCCAGACGCCTGCGCACTGGCATGGAGGGCGCTGCGTACACCCGGGATTTGCGCGGCAGTCGGTACGACGACCGTACCGGCGCCGGACGATTGCGCGTGCGCGTCCAGGAAGCGCCACGTCGCATCGGCAGCGCGTGAGAGAAATGCTGGACCGGGCGCAAAGGCAAGCGTCTGCATGCAGCGAGGGAAATGGGCGATGAACTGCGGCCGTGGCTATCAGCGTGATAGCGACAATCAACGGTTGAAAATGGGGGCGCCGGTACTATATCAGCAGCATCCGCGCTGGCAGTGGCCCCAATGCACGTCTGTCCGCGTAATCGTGTAATGTATGGGTTCGGCGCACGTCGCCAGCTTTTACGAAATAACAGAGGTTCCCGCCATGAGCGAACAGATCAAGTATGTGAGCGACGCGTCCTTCGAGGCCGACGTGCTCAAGTCCGACAAACCCGTGCTGGTCGATTTCTGGGCCGAATGGTGCGGTCCGTGCAAGATGATCGCCCCGATCCTGGACGAAGTCTCCAAGGACTACGGCGACAAGGTGCAGATCGCCAAGATCAACGTTGATGAAAATTCCGGTGTGCCGGCCAAGTTCGGCATTCGCGGCATCCCGACGCTGATCCTGTTCAAGAACGGCGCCGTCGCTGCGCAGAAGGTTGGCGCACTGTCCAAGTCGCAACTCACCGCGTTCCTGGATAGCCACCTGTAAGTCGTCGGTATTCGACTGCGGCGCGGAGTACATCTCGCCGCCCAGTTACAACGCTGGCAATCTTCCGCCTGGAAGCCCGCCAGCGTTGTGCTAAGATTGCACCGAATCTGTTTCCCCGAGCGTTCGCTCGACCTTTTCCCCCTCCCCCCGTTTCTCGTTTCGCTGCCCGTTCGGGCCCTTCCCATTCTTTCGTCTATGCATCTGACAGAACTGAAATCCCTGCACGTGTCCCAATTGCTGGAAATGGCGGGACAGCTGGAGATCGATAACGCCCAGCGCATGCGCAAACAGGAATTGATGTTTGCCATTCTGAAAAAGAAGGCGAAACAGGGGGAAACGATTTTCGGTGACGGCACGCTCGAAGTGCTGCCCGACGGTTTCGGTTTTCTGCGCTCGCCGGAGACCTCGTACCTGGCCAGCACCGACGACATCTACATCAGCCCGTCGCAAATCCGCCGTTTCAATCTGCACACCGGTGACACGATTGAAGGTGAAGTCCGCACGCCCAAAGACGGCGAGCGCTACTTTGCGCTGGTGAAGGTCGACAAGGTCAACACCCAGCCTCCTGAAGCGGTGAAGAACCGCATCATGTTCGAGAACCTGACGCCGCTGCACCCGAACAAGCCGCTCATACTCGAACGCGACATCAAGGCCGAAGAGAACATCACCGGCCGCATCATCGACATGATCGCCCCGATCGGCCGCGGCCAGCGCGCGCTGTTGGTGGCGTCGCCCAAATCCGGTAAGACCGTGATGCTGCAGCACATTGCACATGCCATCGCGACCAACCATCCGGAAGCCGAACTGTTCGTGCTGCTGATCGACGAGCGCCCGGAAGAAGTGACCGAAATGCAGCGCACCGTACGCGGCGAAGTGGTGGCCTCGACCTTCGATGAACCAGCGGTGCGCCACGTGCAGGTGGCCGAGATGGTCATCGAAAAGGCCAAGCGCCTGGTTGAGCTGAAGAAGGACGTGGTGATCGTGCTGGACTCGATCACGCGCCTGGCCCGCGCCTACAACACCGTGGTCCCGACCTCGGGCAAGGTGCTGACCGGTGGTGTGGACGCCAACGCGCTGCAACGCCCGAAGCGTTTCTTTGGTGCCGCACGTAACCTGGAAGAAGGTGGCTCGCTGACTATCATCGGTACGGCACTGATCGAAACCGGCAGCCGCATGGACGACGTGATCTACGAAGAATTCAAGGGCACCGGCAACATGGAAGTGCACCTCGAGCGTCGCCTGGCCGAGAAGCGCGTCTACCCTGCCATCAATCTGAACAAGTCGGGCACGCGCCGCGAAGAGCTGCTGATCAAGCCGGACATCCTGCAAAAGGTCTGGATCCTGCGCAAGTTCATCCACGACATGGATGAAGTCGAGGCGATGGAATTCCTGCTCGACAAGCTCAAGTCGACCAAGAACAACGCTGAATTCTTCGACATGATGCGACGCGGCAGCTAAGTCTCTCCTGACGTCTTTTGCACGTACCGAAAAGCGCACCCGAAACGGTGCGCTTTTTTATTGCCACATCAACAGCTTGATTGATCAGCGGATTTCCTCGTCAAAGTTGTGAAATTCGCTAGTTCATTTGCATTACAAGTGTGGCGCGCAACCGTTTGCTTCCATCGTCCTAAAACTGCATCGCAAAAGCGGAACCCGGCAACCATACTGCAAGCCTGCCTGGGCCGAGCCGCTGAATCCAGAGCAGGAGGGAATCACCAAAAATCGAACGGGGGAAACCATGCGCGAAGAGTCGCTGGAATGTACTGGTGCGTGCCGAACCGTCGTAGTCGCGTCACGTGCGGGGATGGGGGAGATCGACGAAACAATTCTGGGAGCTGACTGGCACGTTCGACGCGTAACGTCGATGCGCGAGCTCGGCAGCGCTATTCGTGACGGTGTGCCCAAGGCCGGATTGATCGATTTCAGCAGCGCTTTTTCTGCAGCCGATCTGGATCTGCTCGAGCGTTGCATGCAGGTGCCGCACGTGGGCTGGGTGGCCGCGCTGCCGCCTGCCATGCTGACCCATGAACGCGTGCGCCAGCTCGTGCGCGACTACTGCGTCGACTACGTGCAGATGCCGCTGCGCACCGATGAAACCGCATATTCCCTGCGTCATGCGTGGGGAATGGCGTCCCTCGCGCAAGAAGCAACGCCCGCCCCCAAGGGGAACAATGCCCGCATGCTGGGCGAATGCCCGGCCATGCACAACCTGCTCCGCGCCATCCGCAAGGTTGCGCAAAACAGCGCACCGGCCTTCATTGCCGGCGAATCCGGTACGGGTAAGGAGCTGACTGCGCAGGCCATCCACGAGGCCTCGGCACGTGCAAGCGGTCCATTCATTGCGATCAACTGCGGCGCGATACCGCCCCACCTGATTCAGTCCGAACTGTTCGGCTACGAGAAAGGCGCCTTCACCGGCGCGCATCAGCGCCATATCGGCTGGGTCGAGCATGCCAATGGTGGCACGCTGTTCCTCGATGAAATCGGCGATCTCCCGCTGGAAAGCCAAGTGAGCCTGCTGCGCTTCTTGCAACAAGGCACGATCACTCGGCTGGGCGGGCATCAGGCGATTCCACTGGACCTGCGCATCATCTCGGCGACACACGTCGACCTGGAGGCCGCCCAGCACCACGGCGGTTTCCGCACCGACCTCTTTCACCGGCTGTGTGTGCTGACGCTGTCGGTGCCGCCGCTGCGTGAACGCGGCAGCGACATCGTGCTGCTGGCAGAACACATCCTCGCCCAGCATGCGAGCGAGGCCTCGCACCGCATCCGCGGTTTCACGCCGTGCGCGCTGCACGCGATGATGCATTACCCGTGGCCTGGCAACGTGCGCGAACTCATCAACCGCGTGCGCCGTGCACTGGTGATGACGGACAATCGCAAGATCTCCGCCGCTGACCTCCATCTGGAAGGCTACGCGTCGGTATCGGGCCAGACGCTGGAAGAAGCGCGTGAAGGTGCCGAGTCCGATGCCATCCGCACGGCCATCGCCCGCAACGGCTTCCATATGGGCATGACGGCGCGCGAGCTGGCGGTATCCCGCGTAACGCTGTACCGGCTGATGCAGAAGCACGGCATCCGCGCGGAACATCCGTTGCATCCTGCCTCGGCCTGATCCCATCGCCTGCCACTCCTTACTGTCTCGGGGCGTAGCCTGCGTGCTGCGCCCCGATTGTTTTAAGCATTCGCCCAATGCAGTACGTTGCGTGACAGGCAATACCGTCTCGAAGCCTGTCGAGCAACACA
Source organism: Ralstonia flaminis (assembly GCF_958415495.1). NCBI lineage: Bacteria > Pseudomonadati > Pseudomonadota > Betaproteobacteria > Burkholderiales > Burkholderiaceae > Ralstonia > Ralstonia flaminis. Next base: position 373,035 of record NZ_CATZLL010000004.1, read on the forward strand.
GCCCTGGTCACCGTATGAGTGGTGGCGCCAGGGCTGCAAAAGCAGTCGGATTGGCTTGCATGTCGATCTCCTCTCCCTGAATTGCCGTTATAAAAAAGTGCCCGCCGGGGGACGGAGCACGAAAGCGTTGGACGTGACACGCCCCGTCTGCGCCACCACGTCCGGCAGGGGACTGCCGGCGGGTGGTTCAATCTGGTGACACTGCGTGAATGCAATCGATGTTCCGCGCCAACAAGCACGTTGCGGTAACGCTACGCTTGCAACACACATTGCCCGTGCCCCGGGCCACGCCAGCCGATGCACGGCAGCACACCCGCCTGCACCCAAAGCGTCGGCTTCGTCACAGATGTCATCAACCCGGACACCTCCTGACCGTGCCGCGGCCGTGCAAATCAACATGAAAGCGACTCTCTGATGGCTCAACAGCGCGGCTTTCAACACTGTCCCCAAATATGGGCGATAGCACCGCGTGGGCTTGCCTGGAACGACTGCACCTGCGATGGCCGACATGGCCTGCCGGCACACACTGTGAAGATTTGCCTGATGGGCGTTGAGCATGGCACCGACCTGCCACCCAACCCCCACTTTCGGGGGGATTGCACCCTGCCCCCCGCACGATGGATTGTTAAGCCACGCATGCGACGTACTCAGTTCACCGTCGGAGAGCACCGACATGGCAGGGCCGCTGGACAGATCGAATGCGCGGGTGGGATAAGGACCGAGCGCGGTTCGCACCGACAACGTATCGGTAGGAACGCCTCGATCGGCGATACGCAGCGCGAATGTGCGCTGTCGGATGATGTCGCCGTCTTCTGCGAGCGCCGGCACCATGACGACCATGGCCGCATGACTCGCGACCATTCCGGTCATATCGATCGTCCACCAGAGCGGCAAACGTCGAGCACGGCGCTGCGCGGACATTGGCATGGCTCGCTCCTCCCCGTGACAGTAGAGCGACATCCGTGCCAAGACGATTAAAGCTTTGTTTTTACGGGATATTCAGCGCATGGAAGACGAATCGCCCCGATCAGGCGCGCGTTTTTGTGTCATGGCCGAAACAGCCACTGCCGCAAAGCTCGGCCTGAGGGTCGAACCGCGTCTCCTGAGTGAATTGCGCGCCCTGGCGAACACTGGTCTACAGTAGCCTGAGCGCGTCAACAAGGTTCCCGAGGCATGGCCGTGCCGTCTGTCATTTTCGCGAGACGCCACTAAAATGATTCGGAACGGGGGTCTGCTCCGGCCTGCTTCTCGCTTGGGGCGACAAGGATGTTCGCAAGATCGGTAACAGGTCGAGAACAACGATGAACACTGTTTTGATCGAAGCCCATCCGTTGGTGCGTACGGGCATTGCGCACCTGCTGCGGACGCTCAAGGGCGTCACTGGCGTCACCGTCGTCGAGCCGGACGACGGCATGTTTGACGCCATTGAAACCAATGCCGACGCGGGTCTTCTGGTGATTGGCCTGCCGCTTCCGCATCTGGACGAGCTCTCGGCCATCGGCGAGATCATGCACCGGCCACACGCACGCCACGTGGTCGTGCTGGCCGAATCTGAATCCCCCGACATCATCCGCACGCTCATGCAGATGGGCTTGTCGGGCTATACGCTCAAGCATTCGCCCGGCGAGGTCATTGCGGCCTCACTGGAACTGGTGCTGGTGGGCGGGCAGTACATCCCGGCCAGCGCGCTGCTGCCGGAGTCCCGCCTGGACGGCGCACCCAATCCCGCGCTTGTCGGTGATCCGCAAACCGATCCCAAGCTGCTCGGCATTACGCCGCGCCAGTACGAGATTCTGGTGCTGCTGTCGCGCGGGCACCCGGTCAAGACCATCAGCCGCATGCTGAACATCTCCGAGGCCACCGCCAAGGCCCATATCAGCACGCTGTACCGGCGCCTGAAAGTCCGCAGCCGCACCGAGGCCGTCTACGTCGCCAATCAGCGCGGCGCGCGGTTGCTCTCCGTAGCCTGATCCCACCAAGAACGAAAGCGCGCGTCGATATACTGGGCGCATGCTTTCGTCCGTCTTCCGCTGGTTTTCCGGCCGCGCGCGTTCGCGGCGCCTGGCGCGTTACGCCATCTCCGATACGCATTGGTCGCGCGCGCTCGCTGGCCTGCCCTTTCTACTGGATTGGCCCGAGTCCGACCTCGCACGCCTGCGTGAAACGGCCACGCTCTTCATCGCCGAGAAGGAATTCACCACCGCGCACGATCTGCCGCTCACCGACGAGATGGTGATCAGCATCGCCATACAGGCCAGCGTGCCGATCCTGGCGCTTGGCATCACGTGGTATCGCGGCTGGCGCGGCGTGGTCATCTACCCTGGCGAGTTCGTCATCCGCAAGGAGGTGATGGACGAAGACGGCGTCGTACACAACGTGCGAGAAGAAGCCGCCGGCGAGGCGTGGGAGCACGGCCCGGTCATCCTTTCGTGGCAGGACATCGAGCTGGGCGGCGCGCTGGCTCAACCCGGCGCGCAGCCGTACAACGTGGTCATACACGAGTTTGCGCACAAGCTCGACATGCTCAACGGTGAGTCGGATGGCATTCCTGCGTTCTCCTCGCAGCTGCATGCCGGCATTGATCGCGAGCAATGGGCCGACGACCTCTACGCCGAATACGACGCGTTTGCAGACCGCTGCGAGCAGCTCCCGGAACATCGCTGGGATGCCGACCCGATTCTCTCGCTGCTTGATCCGTACGGCGCACAGCATCCGGCGGAGTTCTTCGCGGTGGCCTCCGAGGTGTTCTTTGTGGAGCCAGCCTCGCTGCTCGATACGCTGCCCACGCTGTACGCGTTGATGCAGGCGTTCTACCTGCAGGACCCGGCACGGCGCATGCTGCTTGCCGAGCAACGCCAGGAGGGTTTCCCGTCATGAGGGCATATCGCGACGTCACGTCGCATCGTTTCGATTCCTGCCACCGATACGCAGGCGCCCGCGAATATCCACACCTGGGCCCGAAATCTGAACACCTCGCTGCGTGTTGGAGACAGCAAAGCCCTCGATCTGGACGGACGCGGTACCCTCACAATCGAACGCCAAGGGCTACCTTGATCCGCCGATCGCTGAAAAGCGCCCGATACATCGCTTTTTGATGTTCCGCGACCACGGATTTTGCAGCCGGCGCGTTGCCCAAGCCCTTGTTTCTCTGGCATAATCGCCGTTTCTCCACCCGGCAAGTGATTCGACGGCTGGTCGCACGGTGCGGTTTCTCACCAAAGCACCTGTAGCGCGTCTCGAGTTGGCTACCTCTACACCAGGGCCCATCATGAAAGAAGGCATTCACCCGAATTACCGCGAAGTCGTGTTCCAGGACATGTCCAGCGACTTCAAGTTCGTCACCCGCTCGACGATCCAGACCAAGGAAACGATCACGCTGGACGGCAAGGAATACCCGCTGGCCAAGATCGAAGTTTCGTCCGAATCGCACCCGTTCTACACGGGCCAGCAGAAGGTTCTGGACACGGCCGGTCGCGTCGAGAAGTTCCGCAACAAGTTCGGCAGCAAGATCGGCAAGGCTGCCAAGTAATACCGGCGCCGGAGACGGCTCACCACATGACCCGTCTCACTGGTCAAAAAAAGGCAGCTGCGGCTGCCTTTTTTGTTTCTCGGCACAATGGCAGGCCGCTCTCCTGCCCCTTCTTACGATCTGCACGCCGCCGTGCAACCGCGGCCGGGCCCGCCCGGTCTGACACCCGATGAACACCACACGCGTCTCGCGCATCCGCCTGACTGCCGCCGCCACCCGTGAATTGCCGCGTTGGCTACTGCTCGCCATCTGCGTGATCTACGGCCTGTCGGGCCTGTTTTCGCGCGACCCGTGGAAGAACGAAGACGCCGCGGGTTTCGGTGCAATGTGGACGCTGGCTACAGGCAACAGCCAAGACTGGCTGATGCCAAACATCGTCGGCCGCCCGGTTGCGCAGGCTGGCCCACTGGTGTTCTGGATCGGCGGCGCGTTCATCCGCGTATTCGGCCAATGGTTTGGCCCGTCAGATGCATCGCGCCTGGCGACGGCACTCTTCTTCTTCGTCACCTGCGCCTGCATCTGGTATGGCGCTTACCTGCTCGGTCGCCGCGCCGAGGTCCAACCGTTCGAATTCGTCTTCGGTGGACAACCGAACTCGCGCGACTATGGCCGTACGCTGGCCGACGGCGCGCTGCTGATCTTCCTCGCCTGCGTGGGCCTGGCGCAGCGCGGCCACGAGACCACGCCACTGGTCGGCTCGTTGTGCTTCGTCGCAGTCACGGTGTATGGGTTGATCCGCGCGCTGGACAAGCCGATCCAAGGCAGCCTTACCTACGGTATCGGCGTCGGATGCCTGGCGCTTGCAGGCGGACCGATCTTGCCGCTGAGCATCACCGTCGCCGTGCTCGCCATCGCGCGGGCCACACGCGTGCTGCCGCTGCGCCCGTTGCTGACCGTGGCGCTGCCGGTGTCGGTTGTACTCGGCTGCTCGTGGCCGACCATGGCCTACCTGCTGGCCACCAACCCGAACGATGCCGTCACCTTTGTTCGGGAGTGGGCGCGCTTCGACCGCCACCAGTACGCCGGCCCAACCACGCATTCGCTTGGCTACATTGCGCGCAACCTGCCGCTGTTCGCCTGGCCGGTATGGCCGCTCGCCGCGTGGGCCTGGAAGAGCTGGGGCGGCATGCGCACGGCGCCGCATATTGCGCTGCCGCTGGCCGTGCTTGCCCCCCAGTTGTTGCTGCTGCTGTTGCAGCAACAACCGAGCGACGACGGCTTCCTGCTGCTGATCCCGCCGATGGCCGTGATGGCCACGTTTGCCCTGCCGACGCTCAAGCGGGGCGCCATCAGCGCAATCGATTGGTTTGCGCTGCTGGCCTTCACCGTTTTGGGCGGTACGGTGTGGTTGTTGTGGATCGCCAAGATGACAGGCTTCCCACCGCAACTCGCACGCAACGTGTATCGCATCGTGCCGGGCTATCGGCCGGAATTCAGTTGGACAGCGCTGGCTTGTGCGTTGTTGGTAACGGCTGCGTGGGTACTCATCGTCGTATGGCGCACGTCGCGCGCACCCAAGGCCATCTGGCGCGCGGTGGTGATCTCTGCGGCCGGCACAACGCTAATGTGGGTGTTGATGATGACGCTGTGGCTGCCCACCATCAACTATGCCAAGACCTACCGCGATGTCGCACAATCGGCCGCACTGGCGTTGCCGCGCACCTATACGTGCGTGCAGCCGATTCGCATGGGCGACGCGCAGCTCGCGTCGTTCGCCTACTTCGGCCACATCCGTTTCGGCAGCCCGGAAGACAACTGCGACATCCTCCTGCGTCACGACCCGTACGACTACGGGGCACCTTCGCGCGTCTCGAACTATGAGTGGAATCTGATCTGGGAGGGCCGCCGCCCTGCCGACCGCGATGAGCACTTCCGCATGTACCGCCTGACGGAAGCGGGCGCCGCAACGCACCCACCACCAACCCCATCTACTACGCGCCGGCGCAAGCTGCGCCAGTAACACCCATTGCAGCGCCCAATGTTCGCCACAGATGTCCGCCGTATTGCCGCGCTTGCTTGGCCGGTTCTGATTGGCCAACTGGCCGTCATCACTTTCGGTGTACTCGACACGGCGATGGCTGGGCGCGCATCGGCAGCAGACTTGGCAGCCATTGGGCTTGGCGGGTCGATCTATGTCACCGTCTACATCAGCCTGATGGGCGTGCTGCAGGCACTCTCGCCCATCGCAGGACAACTCTACGGCGCGCAGAAGCACGGCGAGATCGGCGAAGAAGTCCGCCAAGCCATCTGGCTCGGAGTGGCACTGGCAGCCATCGGCATGCTGCTCCTATGGTTTCCTGCCCCGCTGCTCCACCTGGCAAATGCATCGCCGGAACTGGCGGAGAAAGCAACCGCCTACCTGCGCTACGAAGCGCTGGCACTGCCTGCGGCGCTTGGCTTCCGGATCTACTCGGCGCTGAATAACGCGCTGTCTCGCCCTGTGATGGTGACAGTGCTGCAGCTCGGGGGCCTCGTGCTCAAGTTCCCGCTCAATGCACTGTTCCTATACGGTGGCATGGGCATTCCGGCAATGGGCGGCCCAGGCTGCGCACTGGCCTCCATGATCATCAGTTGGCTTTGGTTTGTCGCTGGTGCGGCCATCTTGATGCGCAATCCGGCCTACAAGCCGTTCGCGATTTTCACGCAGTTCTCGCCGCCAAATCGCACGCGGCTATGGGCATTGATTCGCCTGGGTGTACCGATGGGCTTCACCTACCTGATTGAGATCACCTCGTTCACGCTGATGGCGATCTTCATTGCGCGGCTGGGCACGGTGGTACTGGCCGGGCATCAGATTGCCGCCAACCTCGGGGCGGTGGCGTACATGGTGCCGCTGTCCCTATCGATTGCAACGTCCACGCTGGCAGCGCAGTCGATTGGCGCCCGCGATCGCGCGGCGGCTCGGCGTATCTCGTTGAACGGCATCAAGCTGGCGGTGATCTGTGCAGCGATTGTCGGCACCGCAGTACTCATCCTGCGACGGGATCTCGTCAGCCTGTACACGCATGACGCGGCAGTCCTGGCGATTGCGGTTCCGCTGCTGCCCTTCATCGCGTTCTACCAGATGTTCGATGCACTGCAGGTGATGGCTGCGTTCATTCTGCGCGCCTACAAGATCGCGCTGATCCCAACCGTCATCTACGCGCTCTCGTTGTGGGGCGTTGGCTTGGGTGGTGGCTATGTGCTCGGCTTCGGGCTTCTGGGGGACGGTGCTGCCGTACTGCGTGGCGCTGCGGGCTTCTGGGCAGCCAATGGCTTGAGCCTGATGGTGGCCGGCGCCCTGCTGGTTAGTTATTTCAATCGCGTCAGCCGCACTGCCGATTAAAGCCATGCATTAAACGACAGATTGCCTCCAGCTTTAAAAGCACGGAGTCAAGGCGAATACCGCAATTGAATGGGAAGCAGAAAAGAAAAAACCCGCTGCAAGCAGCGGGTTTTGATTTGGCGGAGCGGACGGGACTCGAACCCGCGACCCCCGGCGTGACAGGCCGGTATTCTAACCGACTGAACTACCGCTCCGTGTCGGTTGCAAAACCAGCTAGAGACTGGCTTTGCGAACGAGCTTCTGGTTAAGCTCTTGTTTTGGCGTCCCCTAGGGGATTCGAACCCCTGTACTCACCGTGAAAGGGTGATGTCCTAGGCCTCTAGACGAAGGGGACAGAAACTGTTTTGCAACGCTTTCTGTCTTACGCTGCGAAGTCCGCTATCATAACGCACTTCTTTGCGTTTTGGAAACTTCTTTTCAAATTTATTTTTGAATCGAATCTTCCGGCATTTTGGTGGAGCTAAGCGGGATCGAACCGCTGACCTCTTGCATGCCATGCAAGCGCTCTCCCAGCTGAGCTATAGCCCCAATCACTAACTGCACTTTACTGCTTGCTTCTTACTGCGTTTCGCTTCGTGTTGCAGCGAAAACAAGAGTATAGGGGAAGTGTTTAGCGCTTGGCAATACCCTTTCGCAAATTTTTTTGCGGCGCACCCATCACGCCGCCAGACGACGCAGAACGACGTCCCGGCCGAACAGCTCCAACACCGCATCGATCGACGGCGTCTGCAGTTGACCAGCCACCAGCAAGCGCACAGGCATCGCAAGCTTGGGCATCTTCCAGCCATGCGCGGCCAGCACTTCCTTTAAGGCGGCGCCGATAGCCTCGCGCTTCCACTCGGGCAGCGCGCTTAGCTTCTCGGCCAGCGCGGCAATGCCTGGGCGCACGTCGTCAGTCAGATGCTGCGCGGCCAGCTCCGGCTCAATGGTCAAATCGGTGCGATAGAACAGCAGCGCGGTCTGAGCGACTTCGCGTAGCGTGTTGGCGCGATCCTTCACCAGCGCAATCACATCTGCCAGAACGGGGCCACCATCAACCTTGCCACCCAGTTCTTCAATGAACGGCTTCACCAGATCAGCCAGACGCGCGTTGTCAGCCTGCTTGATGTAGTGGTTATTCAGCCAGGCGAGCTTCTCGGGGTTGTATTGCGCGGGAGATTTGCCCAGGTGCTCCAGGTCGAACCACTCGACAAACTGCTCACGCGAGAATATCTCGGCATCGCCGTGTGCCCAGCCCAGACGGGCGAGGTAGTTGACGATGGCTTCGGGCAGGTAGCCGGCGTCGCGGTAGCCGGTGACGCTCATGGCGCCGTGGCGCTTGCTCATCTTCTCGCCCTGCTCGTTGAGCACGGTTGGCAAGTGCGCATAGACCGGCGGCGTGCCGCCCAGCGCGCGCAGGATGTTGATCTGGCGCGGCGTGTTGTTGACGTGGTCGTCACCGCGGATCACGTGGGTGATCTGCATGTCCATGTCGTCGACGACCACGCAGAAGTTGTACGTGGGCGTGCCGTCCGGGCGCGCGATGACGAGGTCGTCCAGCTCTTCGTTGGAGATTTCGATTCGACCCTTGACGGCGTCGTCCCACACCACGCTGCCGCCGATGGGGTTCTTGAAGCGGATCACGGGTTGCACACCGGCCGGCGGCGTCGGCAGAACCTTGCCGGGCTCCGGGCGCCAGGTGCCGTCGTAGCGAGGCTTCTCGCCGCGCTCGCGCTGGGCTTCGCGCAGGGCGTCGAGCTCTTCCGTACTCATGTAGCACGGGTAGGCCAGTTCTTGCTGAACCATCTGCGCGACCACAGCGCGGTAACGGTCCATGCGCTGCATCTGATAGAACGGGCCTTCGTCGATGTCCATGTCCAGCCAGTCCATCGCTTCCAGGATCACGTCGACGGCTTCCTGGCTGGAGCGCTCGACATCGGTGTCTTCGATACGCAGGATGAAATCGCCTTTCATCTTGCGAGCGAAGGCCCACGGATAGAGAGCCGAGCGGATATTGCCGAGGTGGATAAAGCCGGTGGGGCTGGGGGCGAAACGGGTGCGGACGCGCTGAGTCATAGGAATGGCGAAATGAACAAGGCCGCGCAATGGGATCATCAGCGGCCTCTGTCAAAACGCAAATTATAGCAACCGCGCCCTGCTCCCTTGCCGTCGCGTTCGCGTTAAGACCAGGCGGTTGGTATTGCCGGCGAGATGCCTCACCGGGTCAGCGGCAGCCATAGCGTGAAGTGCGTTCCCGTTGGCCCTGAACGCCAACCCACCGTGCCGCCGATGGCATGGGCGCGGCGTTGCTGGTTGTGCAAACCCCGCCCGGCGGCGGCGGCCAGCGCATGCCTGACGTCGAAGCCTTGGCCGTTATCGTCGATGCTCACCGTCACGCCCTCCCCCACACGGGCGGTGACCACACGAATCTCGCTGGCGCGGGTGTGGTGCAGGATGTTGGCGATGCTCTCCTGCACGATGCGCAGGATGTGCAGTGCGCTGGAAGGGTCCAGCCATGGCAGCGCGGGCAGCGCCTGCACCTCCCACCGCAGGGCGATGCCGGAGCCCTCCAGGCGAGGCTCCAGGCGAAAGCGCAGCGTGGCCAGCAGGAGCAACAGGTCGGCTTCGATGGGCTCCATCGAATCGATGGTCAGCTTCAGGTCATCCAGGCAGCCCTTGAGGATTTGCGAGACCTTGAGATCGCTCACACCGCCGTGCTCTACCGACCGGATCGCGCTGATCAACGATGCGCCGAGCCCATCGTGCATGTCCTGCATCAAGCGTTGCCGCTCGTCGCTGATGGTTTGCCGCAGCGCGGCCTCGCGCAGCAGGCGGTGGCTCTCTTCCAGCTCCGCCTCGCGCGCTTGCAGGCGATACGCCAGATTTGCATTGACCTGCTCGACTTCAACAATCGCACTGATATAGCGCCGGTACATCAGGAAGCCGAACACGCCGAATGTGACGGCGTTGGCATATGCGCCGAGAAACCAGCCCTCCACGCTGATCACGTTGTTGTAGATCAGCCATTCCGACATCCCCAGCAAGCTGCAGACACACAGGCCCACCGCCACCAGAAGCCCATCCACCGAGCGCCGCCAGGAACTGATGGCCCCGACCACGCTGACCACCACGCTCTGCACTACGGCAACACCGTAAATCACCGGCACGAGAATCGACGTGCTCGGATAGACCGGCAGCACGCCAACCATGGGTAGCGACAGCACGCTCACCACCAACGACACGCCAATCACCGCGCGCGTCAGCCATGTGAGCCGACGGCCATGCAACTGCCGCATAAATAGATGAATAACCGTCAGTAGCCAGAACAACGCGTTGCTGGTCAGCCAGGCAAACCAGCCGCCAACGATGGGCAAGCCCACGTAGTAGTGCAGATGCCCAGCAAACGAAACGGCAGCAAGGTGGAAGAACAGCAGATAGCGGCGCTCATGACCGCGCCGGAACCACACGAACAGGGCAAAGACACCCACCGCCAAGAATGCCGCGCTAAGCGTTGCCGGCAATTCGCGCTGCAGCCACTGTCGGGCGTAGTAGCGTCCGCGCAATGCATCGGCAGGCCCGAGCCAGAACGAGGAGATGGCTTCCCGAGTATGCGGTGGGTGTTGGATACGAATCAGGATTTCTGTCGGTGGCGCATCCTCTACCGCGTTGTCCAGCACCACCCACAGGGGCGTGAACAGGCTATTCCATAGCGGGCCGTGTTCTTGCGCCCGATGCACCAGCCTGCCGTTGGCATACACGGCGATGGTGCCCTCAGTCTTGATACGAACGCCGTACAGCACCAGAGGCTGGCCGGGATCAGGCACCCCATGCACGGACAATCTGTACCAGTCTGTGCGGACGCTGCCAGCGGCACCTGCGCTCGCGCCGGTTTGCTGCGGCAGGGCGAACGGCTGCGCATAGGGCAACACGACGGGTTGCCAGACGCCCGGCAAGGTCTTGCTATCGACGGTTGCAGGCGGCGGTGTCCGATCCGGCACATCGGCGTTCAGCAAATCGGCCTGCGTGAGATGCCGTGTAGCGTCGGGCAACTGCGTGCCATCCGCTTTCAGATACCAGACGCCTACCGCCATCAACAATGCCAACGACAAAGCAAAGACCGCGTTGGCAAATAGAGAAGCGGGCAGGATTTTCATGCCGCAAGCATATCGCCGGCAGCATCAAATCAAGTTCCCGGTTTTACCCCCTCGCAAGAGGGGAATGACGAATGCGCGGTGATTGAAAAAGGGCGAAACCGCAGTCCACGCGCTAATCGTCCAATAATCCGAGCTTTCTCGCCTCGTAAATGGCTTCTGCCTTGGAAGTCACCTTGAGCTTGCTGTAGATACGCCGAACAAACGAGCGCACGGTGAAGTGGGACACCTGCATCAGTCTGGCGATTTCCTGCGCGGTAAAGCCTTTGGTAATGAGGTCGAGCACTTCTTTCTCGCGAGCCGACAGCAGATCCGGCGCAGCGGCCTGCTCGCGCGCACCGCCGCTGCCTTGGCGAAAACGGGCCAGGATCTGCCGGGCAATGATCGGGCTGATCGGGCTGCCACCGCTGGCGAGGCTACGGATTTCGTCCAGCATCCGCGCCGGCGAGCTGTCTTTGAGCAGATAGCCTGCCGCGCCGGCTTCGATCGAGCGCATCACGTTCGTCTCATCGCCAAAGTTGGTGCTGACCATGATGCTGCAGCCAGGCCAGCGTTGTGCGGCTGCCTGGATGACGTCGATGCCGGAGCCATCCGGCAAACCCAGGTCGACCAGTAGTACGTCTACCGGTGTCCCCTGCAGTATCGCCAACCCCTCGGCCCGCGTGCCGGCCTGCCCGGCCAGCCGCATGTCCGGCGCCGTATTCACTGCATGACTGACTGCAGCGAGAAAACCCGCATCGTCCTCGACGATGGCGACGCGAATATGCGGCGGGGCTGAATCGGTGCGTGCAGTTTCCATGGGGAAATAAATGTACGACGGTTCAGGGCCGGCGATTGTAGCGCCTTTGTTCTACAGACACCGGGTACCGCATCACCGATATTCACGCTGATTTTTGAGACACGGGAAACGGTCCTATCAACCTGCGGCTGTCGGTCGCAACGGCAACAGGTTCTCTCTCAATGCGACCTTCTAGGAGTCAATAACATGACGCAAATCGTTGGCGGTTGGACCGAATTCGATTATGAAATCACAGCCGAAGCCAAGACGGTACTCAAGGAGGCCATCGGGAATCTCGTGGGCGTGCAATACACCCCGACGGCCTTTGCAACGCAGGTGGTTGCCGGCACCAACTACGCGTTCCTGTGCACCGGCACGACCACCTACATCACGCCGCACACGCAATTCCCGGCACTGGTCTATGTGCACAAGCCGCTGTCGGGCGATGCACACCTGACCGAGATCCGCCACATCAAGCCGTAATCCTCAAAGATCGCTCTCAAGCGACGCCTTCAGGAGCAGAGCACATGGCTGGTTTCAAAGTGTTCAACGACTCAGATCAGAGCATCTGGGTAACGATCTACGATCCGTTCGGCCAGCAGATCGGCTACGGCAACGTGGATAAGGGCAAGAATCACGAGTTCACGTCGGGGTTCTATGCGATCGGCTCGCAGTACAAGCTGCTCGCCGAGTACCCGACCGCGGAGCCGCACCGCTGGACGACCACGACACGCCAATACCTGACCAAGACGGACCACGACTCGATCCACTTGCGGGGTGACGCGTCCGGCGGGCACTGGCACAACCCTTGACGCCTCCTGCGTACCAAAACCTAAGGCACCGCGAGGTGCCTTTTTTGACGCCGCCGAATCCTACGCCGTACGGGAACCGGCACTCACCAACACCCCCACCGGAGTCAACGATGCGTACGCCTCTATTAGCCACCGTGCTGCTTGCGCTCACCCTGCCATCGACTGCAGCACCGGCCTTCATTCTCACCGTCAAGAATGAGACCCAAAACTGCACCTGGATCACCATCTATCAGTCCTACAGCATCAGGCCGTGGGAAATCCAGCACGCGCGTTTTGTCAGGCCTAATGCTATCGAAAGATTTAGCATTTCCGACAACGCAGATCTCAGAGTGCGCGCAGAAGTCAAAGACTCAGCCCAATGCGGCAATACGCCGAATATTGCTGATGTGCACGATTGGCGCAAAGATCCCCCGTTCCCCCGGGAGAAACCCTTCAGCGCACGGGTCGTCAAAACGGGAGACGGGAGGTTCCATCTCTGGATTCACAACTGACGGCAGCGGCGCGCTCAGCTTGCCGTCGATCTTTGGCACAATGGCGGCCGGCCGCGCACCTTCGCGCGACCCCTGGGCCCTCAAAATCGATCCATGCAACGCCGCCTCTTTCTGGGCGCCGCCGGCGCCTCCCTGCTCTCCGCCTGCACCGTGACGGGCTTCTCGTCCGGCAAGACTGACACCCCCGTGACGCCGCCGACGGCCGTGCTGCCGCCCACGGCACAGCCTGCCACCCAGCCCGTACGCATCGGGCTGGCGCTGGGCGGTGGCGCCGCGCGCGGCTTCGCGCACATCGGTGTCATCAAGATGCTGGAGGCACAAGGCATCCAGATCGACTTCATTACCGGCACGAGCGCGGGTAGCGTGGTGGCAGCCATCTACGCGTCGGGTATGTCCGGCCTGGAGATGAACCGCATGGCACTGAAGATGGACGAGGCCATGATTGCCGACTGGGCACTGCCGTTCGGCACGCGCTTTGGCGGCTGGCTCAAGGGTGAGGCGCTGGAGAAATACATCAACCGCCTCGTGAAGCAGAAGACCATCGAACAGATGCGCACTCCGCTGGGCATCGTCGCCACGGACCTGGCCAGTGGCAAGCCGATCCTGTTCCGCCGCGGCAATACCGGTCAGGCGGTGCGCGCGTCGTGCAGCATCCCGGGAGTGTTCCAGCCCGTCACCATCAGCGGGCATCAATATGTGGATGGCGGATTGGTGGCGCCGGTACCGGTCTCGTACGTCAAGCAGATGGGCGCAACATTCGTGATTGCCGTGAACATCTCCGCAGACCCGTCCAACCAGGCGGTCTCGGGTCAAGCCAGCATGCTGCTGCAGACGACTGCCATCATGGGTCAGAGCATCAACAAGACAGAATTGGCGCAAGCCGACGTGGTGATCACGCCATCCCTGCCGTTTGTGAAGGGCAGCGACTTTACCGCGCGCAACGAGGCCATCCTCGCCGGCGAGCAAGCCGCACAGGCCGCCATGCCATTGCTGCGTGAGAAGCTGCGCTTGCCGCAAACCGCGGTGGCCGCTCCGCTGCCGGCGCACTGACTCCCAATCGATACGCAACAAAAAAGACCGCCGTGGCGGTCTTTTTACTGAGCGCTGACCAGATCAGCCGCCGTACAGAGCCAGCGGCTTGCCAGCAGCGTTCGGGTCCACGCGCTTGAGTTGCTCGACAAAGTTGTCAGCGCCTTCCTTGATCGGGGTACCCGAGCTGTTCTCGATGCGGCGCGCACCGTTATAGCGCGTCACCCAATACGAGGCCGTCATGTCATCCACGCGGATCTTGCTGCCGGTGGACGGTGCGTGCACGAACTTGTTATCGCCGATGTAGATGCCGACGTGCGAGAACGTGTGGCGCATAGTATTGAAGAACACTAGGTCACCGGGGCGCAGTTCGGCCATGTCGACGCTCGTGCCAACGCGGCTCATCTCAACAGCGCGGCGCGGCAGCAGAAAACCGAAGGTGTCGTTGAAGACGTAGCGGACAAAGCCGCTGCAGTCGAGGCCCGATTCCGGCGTGTTGCCGCCAAAACGGTAACGCAGACCAATCATGCCCAGTGCGTTCATGACGACGTCGCCGGTTTTGGTCATGACGTTGGAGATGAGACCAGGCTTGGCTTCCGGCTTCACGTCGGCCCGAACTTCCGTGTCCTTGAAGACCGTATCAGCCTGCACTGCACTCGACACGATCACGCCGCAGCCGATCACAACCCCTACCGCCAGGCGCGCCATGGAATGAAGTACGAAGTGCTGCATCGGTTCTCCTGGGAAAGTCGGAATGATCGGCTCTTTATGCGTGAATGCAAATGAGACGCGTCCGAATCCTGCTCAAAACAATCTCGCAGGATGATAAAAGTCACACTTTGACTTGTCAAAGGTCGTTACAAATTCGCCTGAATTCATATGCGAATCAGGCACTTAGACATGACTTTAGAAGCGCACCCTTACAATGCAGACCTTTCAAAACTGCACTCTTCTGGGGCGCAGTCGGCCGTTTTTACGGGTTATCCCTTGACGGTATGAGCGAAGCGGCGGCCATCAGCTTGCAGGTATAGGGGTGTGAGGGTGATGCCAACACCACTTCCGTGTCGCCCTCTTCCACCACTTTTCCGTCCTTCATCACGACCACGCGATGCGACATTGCACGGATGACGGCGAGGTCATGGCTGATGAATAGATACGACAGGTTGTACTTTTTCTGAAGCCCCCCCAGCAGCGACAGCACCTGCTGCTGAATCGACACGTCAAGTGCTGAAGTCGGCTCATCGAGCACCAGCACCTGTGGTTTAAGGATCAGCACACGTGCAATCGCAATGCGTTGACGCTGCCCACCGGAGAATTCGTGCGGGTAACGCCCCAGCGCGGTGCGATCCAGCCCCACTTCGCGCAGCGCTTCGATCACGCGATGCCGACGCTCGGTCGGGTTCACGTGCGGCTGATGCAGCGCCAGGCCCTCGCCGACGATCTCTTCGATCGTCATGCGGGGCGAGAGCGAGCCATAGGGATCTTGAAACACCACCTGCATGCGAGCACGCACCGCGCGGCGCTCATCGCGCGAGATGTGCAGCAGCGAGTTGCCGAGAAAGCGCAGGTCTCCACCCCTGGGCGTCTGCAGCCCGAGCAGCGTCTGCGCGAGCGTGGTCTTGCCCGAGCCCGATTCACCGACGATGCCCAGCGTTTCGCCTTCGCGCAATTGCAGCGAGACGGCATCGACCGCGGTAAACGGATCACTACGGAACCAGCCAGCAAACCCCGGGCGATGGCGCTCGTAGGTGACGGTGAGTTTGTCTGCCTCGAGCAGCACGGGCGCAAGCGGCACCAGCGGCAGCACGTCACGCTGCGGGCGGCTTTCCAGCAGGCGCAGGGTGTATGGGTGCTGCGGGGCCGCGAATACGGTTGCTGTGTCACCGGACTCCACCAGCACGCCGCGCTCCATGACGCCAACACGCTCGGCAAAGGCGCGCACCATGTTCAGGTCGTGCGTGATCAGCATGATGGCCATGCCAAACTCGCCCTGCAACTCGCGCAGCAACTGCAGGATCTGCATGCGCACGGTCACGTCCAACGCTGTGGTCGGCTCGTCCGCCAGCAGCAGCTTGGGCGAGCACGCAAGGGCCATGGCGATCATCGCGCGTTGGCGCTGGCCGCCCGAGAGCTGGTGCGGAAAGGCATCAAAGCGGCGCGGCGCCTCGGCGATGCCAGTACGCTCCAGCAGCGCAATGGCGCGCGCCTTGGCGGCACGCTTGTCGAGCCCCTCGTGCAGCTCCAGCGTCTCGACGATCTGGTTGCCGATGCTGTATAGCGGGTTGAGCGCCGTCATCGGCTCCTGGAACACCATGGCCACGTCGGCGCCACGCAGGCCGCGCATCTCGCGCTCGCTGGCGGCCAGCAAGTCACGGCCTTCGAACAGGATGCGACCGCTGTATTGCGCGTCGGCCAGCAAGCGCATGATCGACAGTGCCGTGACCGACTTACCCGAGCCCGACTCCCCCACCAGCGCGAAGCGCTCACCGGCATGCAAGTCGAGGCAGACATGCTTGACGGCCTCGGTTGCCTCACCGTGCTCGGATTCGAAGTGCACGCACAGGTCGTCCAGCCGCAACAGCGGGCCGTCGTACTTGGGCCCGGAGGAACGCAGATCAACGCGGGTCATTTCACCCCCGCCGGCTTCTGGCGCGCACGCAGTTGCGCGAACGACAGGCGCGTGTCGAAGGCGTCGCGCAGTGCGTCGCCCATGAAGGTCAGCAACACCAGGGTCAGCACAAGCACCACGAAAGTCGATAGCGAGATCCACCACGCATCAAGGTTGGCTTTGCCCTGCGCCAGCAACTCGCCCAAGCTGGGCGTAGATGGCGGCACGCCGAGGCCGAGAAAGTCGAGACTGGTCAGCGCCAGGATGGCCGCGCTCATACGGAACGGCAGGAACGTGATGACCGGCGTCAGGCTGTTGGGCATGATGTGGCGCCACATGATCTGCCAGCTGGAAAGACCCATCGTCCTCGCAGCCTTCACATAGTCGAGCGAGCGGTTGCGATAGAACTCGGCACGCACATAGTCAGACAGGCTCATCCAGCCGAACAGCGACAGCAGGATGATCAGCAGCCCGAGACTGGGGGTGAAGATCGACGCGAAGATAATCAGCAGGTACAGCTCCGGCATGGAGCTCCAAACTTCGATCAGCCGCTGCGACCACAAATCAAAGCGTCCACCAAAGAAGCCCATCAGCGCGCCGGTCAGCGTGCCGACGACCACGCCGATCAGCGTAAGCGCCAGCCCGAACAGCACCGACACCCGGAAGCCGTACAGCAGCCGCGCGAACACATCACGGCCGCGATCGTCCGTACCAAGCCAGTTCTCGGCCGATGGCGGCGCTGGGTTGGGCTCCTTCGAGAAGTAGTTCAGCGTCTCGTACGAATACGGATTGGGCGGGTAGATCGCAAAGCTCCCCGGCTCCTTAAACTTGTCACGGATAAATGGATCGAGGTAATCCGTGGGTGTCGGAAAGTCGCCGCCGAAGGTTGTCTCCGGGTAGGTCTTCACGATGGGGAAGTACCAAGTGCCGTGATACTTCACCACCAGCGGCCGATCGTTGGAGATGAGCTCGCCGCCCATGCTGAGCACGAACAGCACCACAAACAGAATCAGGCTCCAGTAACCCAATCGGTGCTGCTTGAAGCGTCGCCAAGCGCGCTTGAGCGGCGACGGCGAATGGCGGACCGCATGCGCGTGCGGCACAGCCGTGTTGGTCGGATGGGCAGATGTGCGTGAATACTGAGTCATGATCGCCTGCCCGCCTATCGCCCGACCGAGCCGAAGTGAATACGCGGATCGACCAGCACATAGCACACGTCGGAGATCAATCGCGCCCCTAGGCCGATCAACGTGAACAGGTACAGCGTGCCGAGCACGACCGGGTAGTCACGGCGCATTACCGCCTCATACGACAGCAACCCCATGCCATCGAGCGAGAACAGTTGCTCGATCAGCAGCGAGCCCGTGAAGAACGCGCCGATGAAGGCCGCCGGAAAGCCGGTCACCAACGGCAGCAGCGCATTGCGGAAGATGTGCTTCCACAGCACGCGCCGCTCCGACAAGCCCTTGCTGCGCGCAGTCAGCACGTATTGCTTGCGGATCTCCTCCAGAAATGCGTTCTTCGTCAACATCGTGATGACGGCAAAGCTGCCCACCACGGATGCCGTCACGGGCAGTGCGATGTGCCAGAGGTAATCCGTCACCTTGCCGAGCAGGCTGAGCTGGTCCCAGTTGTCAGACGTGATGCCGCGAATCGGAAACCACTGGAAAAACGTTCCGCCGCCAAATAGCACCAGCAACAGCACGCCCAGCACGAAGCCCGGAATGGCATAGCCAACCAGCACGATGATGCTCGTCACCAGATCGAACCGACTGCCCGCCCGCACTGCCTTGGCGATACCAAGCGGCACCGCTATCAGGTAGGTCAGGAAGAACGTCCACAGCCCAATCGAGATCGAAACCGGCAACTTGGACTTGATGAGCTCCCACACACTGCGGTGCTGGAAGTAGCTCTCACCCAGGTCGAAGCGGGCAAACCGTCCAAGCATCAGGAAGTAGCGCTCGACCGGACCTTTGTCGAAGCCATACAGCGCGCGGATCTCTTTGATCTTCTCGGGGTCGACTCCGCGGCGACCGCGGTAATCAAATGCCCCGCCACCGCTAGCCTCGCCGACACCGTTGCGCCCCTTCATCTCCAGCATCATCTGCTCGACCGGACCGCCGGGCACAAACTGGATCACCGCAAAGGTGAGCGTGACCACGCCGATGAGCGTCGGGATCAGCAGTAGCAGCCGTTTGATCAGGTAGGCAAACATGGTGTCACCGATACGGTCATTGGGCGGCTCATTTGGCAGACTCCGGCTGGCGCCACCAGGCCGTCAGCACCCAGGCCTCGGCCGAGTAGTAGTACGGCAGGCGATCCGGATACATCAGGTTCTTGTTGTAAGCGACGCGGTGCACGGCCGAATACCAGTGCGGAATCACGTAATAGCCGTGCATCAGCACACGATCGAGCGCGCGCGAGGCGATGATCAGCTCATCGCGGTTGTTGGCACGCAGCACATCGTCGATCAACGCATCCACAGCCGGCGACTTCAGACCGATCACGTTGTCTGAGCCCTGCTCGTCCGCCGCCGCCGAACCGAAGCGATCCTTCAGCTCATTGCCGGGGCTCTGCGAATCGGGAAAGCGCAGCGAGATCATGTCGAAGTCGAACTCTTCGAGCCGCTTCTGGTACAGCGCAAAATCGGTCATGCGCTGGTTGACCTGGATGCCGAGCTTCTCCAGGTTGCGCACATACGCGGCCATGACACGGCTCATTGCCCCGCCGTCATCGAGCATCTCGAAGACGAAGGGCTCGCCGCGAGCGTTGCGCAACGCACCGTCGGAATACGTCCAGCCGGCCTGGGCCAGCAGGCGGCGCGCCTGGCGAAGGTTGTCACGCAGCGAACTGGGCGGATCCGTCGAGGGCGGCGCGGGCAGGATGCCGAACACGTCCGGATCGAGCTGGCTGCGCAGCGGCTCCAGCAGTGCCAGCTCGCCCTTGCTCGGCATGCCGGTCAGCGAATCGGAGGCGGCCAGCTCACTGTTGGTGAAATAACTGTCAAGCCGGCGATACGCTCCATAAAAGAGTTGCCGGTTGAGCCACTCGAAATCCAGCGCCAGCGTGAGCGCCTTGCGCACCCGCAAATCCTGGAACAGTGGTCGACGCAAGTTCATCAGGAAACCCTGCATACCCGCGCCGTTGCGGTGCGGAAACTCGCTCTTGATGAGCTCCCCGCTGCGGAACTTCACGCCCACGTAGCTCTTGGCCCAGTTCTTGGCAAGGTACTCGACCATCGCGTCGTACTCGCCGGCCTTGAACGCCTCCAGACGCGCGGTCTGGTCCTTGTAGAGCTTGTACTGAATGCGCTCGAAGTTGAACGAGCCGCGCCGGACGTTCAGCTCACGGCCCCAGTAGTCCGGGTTGCGGCGAAAGGTAATGCCGCGCGACGGGTCAAAGCGCTCGATGACATAGGGACCGCTGGCAATCGGGTCCTGGAACGTGAGCTTATCGAAAGTCGCGTCCCTCCCCCCATCCGGATCGTCCGGTTTGCCGCTGCCCTTGCCCCACTTGGGTGAGAACACCGGCAGGCCGCCAACGATCAGCGGCAACTCCTTGTTGCGGCGCTTGAAGTCGTAGCGAATGGTGGCGGCATCCACCACCGTCACCTTGGACACATCGGCTGTCATGCTGCGATAGGCGGGGCTGGCGCCCTTGCCCATCAGCATGTCGTAGGAGTACTTCACATCGGATGCACGCACCGGATCGCCATTGGAGAAACGTGCGCGAGGGTTGATGTGGAAAGTAACCGAGAGTTCGTCCGGTGCGACCGTCACATCGTCAGCCAGCAGGCCGTAGCCGCTGGCAGTCTCATCCCAGCTTGTGATGAGCAGAGTCTCGAACACGAGCTGCGTCAGCCCCGGCGCAGACGTGCCCTTGATCGTAAACGGATTGAACTTGTCGAAGCTCGTGCGCCGGTCGGGGTTGCCCAGCAGCAGCATGCCGCCAATGGGCGCCTTCGGATTCAGATAGCCGAAATTCGAGAAACCGGCCGGATATTTGAGATCGCCATATTCCGCATAACCATGCGCCGCCCAGGCCGGTGCCGCGCAGAAGGTCGTCACAAGGCAGGCCAGCGCTGCGAGGTGCTGCCGATGTCGTCGCCAGTACGGCTGATGTACCGCTGCAAGTACGCCCATTGCGCTCATTGCGCCCCTTGCCCCCGTTGTCCCTGCATGCGTGGATCCAGATCGATCACTGTATGAAAACCTGTTTCAGACGATTCTAACGCCCTATTCGGGCTTTCCCGTCAATTCTGGCCCGGGGATCGTCCCGCATTGACAAGGGTGACACGGCAACGAATGCAGCACATGCAGCGGCACCCAAAAGCGCAGACGCCCAGCGCTTTCCGGTATCATCGCGCCGACCCTAATTGCCTCGTGCCCTCCAGATACCGCTGCTGAGTGACCGCAGTGACATACGGGCGCGACGCTGCCCCACATTTGTACGGAGAAACCATGGGATTCCTCGCTGGCAAGCGCATTCTGATTACCGGCCTTCTGTCCAACCGCTCGATCGCCTACGGCATCGCCAACGCCTGCAAGCGCGAAGGCGCTGAACTGGCCTTCACCTACGTCGGTGAACGCTTCAAGGACCGCATTACCGAATTCGCCAACGAGTTCGACAGCAAGCTGGTGTTCGACTGCGACGTCGGCAGCGATGAGCAGATCGCGAAGGTGTTCGAAGACCTGGGCCAGCACTGGGGCCACTTCGATGGCCTGGTGCACTCGATCGGCTTTGCGCCACGCGAGGCGATTGCCGGCAACTTCATCGATGGCCTGTCGCGCGAGTCGTTCCGCATCGCGCACGACATCTCGGCGTACAGCTTCCCGGCACTGGCCAAGGCCGCACTGCCGATGCTGTCGCCCAATGCCTCGCTGCTCGCCCTGACCTACCTGGGCGCCGAGCGCATCGTCCCGAACTACAACACGATGGGTCTGGCCAAGGCCTCGCTGGAAGCCGGCGTGCGTTACCTGGCCGGCGCGCTGGGGCCGAAGGGGATTCGAGCCAACGGCATCTCGGCTGGCCCGATCAAGACGCTGGCCGCATCCGGCATCAAGGATTTCGGCAAGCTGCTCAAGTACATGGAAGACGTGGCCCCGCTGCGCCGTAACGTCACCATCGAAGAAGTCGGCAACGTGGCTGCGTTCCTGCTGTCGGACCTGGCCAGCGGCGTGACCGGCGAGATCACCTACGTCGATTGCGGCTTCAACGTGACCGCAGGCGTGCCGGAGAGCGTCGGCCAAGGCTGATGCGCCGATGCATGTGCGCCATCTTCGGATGGCGCATGCACGTGAAGCCCGCCGAGGCGGCAGACAAAGAAAAAGCCCGCATGGCGCAAACCATGCGGGCTTTTTGACGTGCAGTGCAATGCGAGCCGTCACGTCAACTCGACTCGCATCCGCCTGTTATATGCGCTTCCCGCGAGAAGCGCCAAACTGGCGGAGACGGAGGGATTCGAACCCTCGATCCAGGTTTTGGCCCGGATGCTCCCTTAGCAGGGGAGTGCCTTCGACCTCTCGGCCACGTCTCCCAAACTGACCGTCGCACGAAGGAGCCCGTGCAACGAAGCGCGTATTCTAGCCACTTCACCCCACCTGGTCAACGACAACTGCATGACACGCGGTGAGAATCTGTGGCTCCCGAGGGTCGCCACCCCGGCCACCCGGCACCGGTCAGTCAGTTACGCCTGATCCAGCTCGAATGCTTTGTGGAGCGCGCGCACGGCCAGCTCCATGTACTTCTCGTCGATCAGCACCGAGATCTTGATTTCCGAGGTGGAGATCATCTGGATGTTGATGCCCTCTTCCGACAGCGTGCGGAACATCTTGCTGGCGATGCCCACGTGCGAGCGCATGCCCACACCCACCACCGACACCTTCGACACCTTCGGATCACCCGACACGCTGGCGGCGCCGATATGGCCCTTCACGCTGTCATTCAGGATCGCCAGTGCGCGCTGGTATTCGCCGCGCGGCACGGTGAAGGTGAAGTCCGTCTTACCTTCCACCGACTGGTTCTGGATGATCATGTCGACGTCAATATTGGCATCGGCAACCGGACCCAGGATCTGATAGGCGATGCCGGGCTTGTCCGGCACACCGATCACGGTGATCTTGGCTTCGTCGCGGGCAAAGGCGATGCCGGAAATGGCGGCGGCTTCCATGTTCGAATCTTCCTCAAAAGTAATCAGCGTGCCCGAGTTCATCTCGACGTCGAGCGACATCAGCGGATCAGTCAGCGACGACAGCACGCGGGTCTTCACGCGGTACTTGCCGGCAAACTCCACCGAGCGAATCTGCAGCACCTTGGAGCCGAGGCTGGCCATTTCCAGCATCTCTTCAAAGGTGATCTTGTCCAGGCGGCGGGCGTCGTCCACCACGCGCGGGTCGGTCGTGTACACGCCGTCCACGTCGGTGTAGATCAGGCACTCGTCGGCTTCGAGCGCGGCAGCAACCGCCACGGCCGAGGTATCCGAACCACCACGGCCGAGCGTGGTGATGTGGCCTTCGTCGTCAATGCCCTGGAAGCCCGTGATGACAACCACGCGGCCGGCGTCGAGATCAGCGCGTACGCGCTCGTCGTCGATCGACTGGATGCGGGCCTTGGTGTAGGCGGAATCGGTCTTCACCGGCACTTGCCAGCCGGTGTAGCTGCGGGCGTCGATGCCTTCAGCATGCAACGCGATGGCCAGCAGGCCCACGCTCACCTGCTCGCCAGTCGAGGCAATCATGTCGAGTTCACGCGGGTCAGGCTGGGCCGAAATCTCTTTGGCCATACCCAGCAGGCGGTTGGTTTCGCCGGACATGGCCGACGGAACGACCACGATCTGGTGACCGGCACGGTGCCACTTGGCAACGCGCTTGGCGACATTCTTGATGCGTTCAACTGAACCCATCGAGGTGCCACCGTACTTGTGAACGATGAGAGCCATCTTGGAAAGATCGAGAGGAGGCGGAACGGTGCAAAAGCCTTTGAAAATACAGCAGTTTGCATCGATCGGCAAGCAATTCGCCGGTGAAGATGTGTATTAGAGCGCACCCTGGACGGTCGCAAACCATGCGATTTGCCAGCCCGGGCCGCTGGCAGCGACCGCTCGGTCCACGCCCAGGCCGGCCGCAAAAACCAATGCATCACCGGCGTACAGCAGCGGCAAACGCTGGCGCTCCCAGGCCGGAATACCGGCTTCCTGATAGGCCTGCTTGAGTGCGCGCGACGGGCCGCCCGGGCGCAGCACGATGCGCTCACCACCACGGCGGTGCACCAAAGACAGCGGCGCTTGCAAGGTTTGCACCGCAATACCGTCTGTTGCCACGGGTGAAAACACCAGCGCCCCACCCCACTCGGCGACATTCACGCGTTGATCGGCCTGTCGCGTCGGGTCGAACAGCCCGGCATCAATGGCAACAAACACTGGCGTGGACGCACCACCGACAGCGGGCTCGATCCACGCAGCCCCGCGATAGCGCCTGACGCGCCCAGCCGGCAATGCAATGCACAGCGCGCCGTCGCTGCGCGCATCAATCAACTGTGTGCGTAGATCCTCAAGGCGGCCCGTGGACAGCGCACGCATACCCGCTTGGGCCAGCCATGCGCGGAGCACCGCGCGCTGACGCGGCTCAGACAACGCCGCCAATAACGCCACATCGAGTTCACCCGCCGAGGCGATCTGCGCCAGATCCGCCTGCGCAATCTCGTCGATCAACGCTGCGGCATCCGCCAGATGGGCCGCACTGCGAGCAAGCGCTTCACGATAGGCGGGGAAATGCCCTGCCATTCCCGTCAGCAAAGGCCGCAACGCATTGCGTGCGTACCGCGCATCCTCGTTGGAAGGATCGTCGATCCATTCGAGCGCGTTGGCTTGTGCGTACTGCTCGATGTCCGCGCGTTGCGCGTCCAGCCACGGGCGCAGCAACGTCAGACCACCCGCGCGGGTCATCGGCATGGCGGAAAGGCCGTCGAGACCAGCGCCGCGCATCAGTTGCAGCAAGACAGTCTCGGCCTGATCGTCCTGGTGATGCGCGGTGAGCAGAATCGTCGCGCCGGTTTGCACGCACAGGTCAGCCAATGCGGCATAGCGGGCCTCGCGCGCCGCCGCTTCCACACCTCGCCCCGCATCGGTGGCAACGTTCACACGGCGCGCATGGAATTCAACACGCGCGGCCTGGGCCATGCGAGCGCAAGCGGACTCCCACGCATCTGCGTCTGCTTGCAAGCCATGGTGAATATGCAGGGCGACAAGGCGCACGCGCACGCCAGCATCGCGCCACGCGGCGCACGCGTGCAGCAGCGCCGCGGAATCACGCCCGCCGGACAGGGCAATCGCCACCGTCGGCACCTCGCCAGAAACAACAAAGGCCGCACACGCGGCAACGCGTTGTGCGACCTTATCGACCAGCAAGGCCTGCCGGGCGAACAAATCAGCGCCCTTCGATTTCCTTGAACTTGCCATAGGCCATCAGGCGCTCATGACGGCGCGCCTGCAATTCCGACGTCTTCATGCCCTGGAACTGGCGCAGCGATTCAGCTAGTGCGCGCTTGAGCATCGAGGCCATGCCCTTCGGATCACGATGCGCGCCACCCAGCGGCTCGTTGACGATCTTGTCGATCAGGCCCAAGGCCTTGAGGCGATGCGCCGTCAGCCCCATCGCCTCGGCGGCTTCCGGTGCCTTTTCGGCGGTCTTCCACAGGATCGACGCGCAGCCCTCCGGTGAGATCACGGCATACGTGGCGAACTGCAGCATGATCACCGAATCGCCCATGGCGATGGCCAGCGCGCCGCCCGAACCGCCTTCACCGATGATGGTGGCGATCAGGGGCACCTTCAGGCCAGCCATCACGAACAGGTTGTGACCGATGGCTTCCGACTGGCCGCGCTCTTCAGCATCAATACCGGGGAATGCACCCGGCGTATCGACGAAGGTGAAGATCGGCAGGCCGAACTTGTCGGCGAGTTCCATCAGGCGCTTGGCCTTGCGGTAGCCCTCGGGCTTGGACATGCCGAAGTTGCGCAGCGCGCGCTCCTTCGTGTCACGGCCCTTCTGGTGGCCGATCACCATGCATGCCTGGCCGTTGAAGCGCGCCAGACCGCCCACGATTGACAGGTCGTCCGCGAAGGTGCGGTCGCCGTGCAGTTCGTGGAAGTCGGTGAAGATTTCGCGGACGTAATCGAGCGTGTACGGACGCTGCGGGTGCCGGGCGATCTGTGCGACCTGCCAGGGGGTCAGGTTGGCGTACAGATCTTTGGTGAGCTGCTGGCTCTTGGAGGCCAGGCGGGAGATTTCTTCAGAAATATCGACAGCGGAATCGTCTTGAACGAATCGAAGTTCTTCGATCTTCGATTCAAGTTCTGCGATCGGCTGCTCGAACTCCAGGAAGGTTGTTTTCATGGATCTTCTGAAAGGCTCTTGAAGGCGCGCATTCTACCGGATTTTGACCGCCGATCGACGCTGCGCGTTTCATCGAAATTAACAGATCAATAGGTGGTCGCCGTGTCCAGGCTGCGCCACATATACCAAGTGGCCACGGTGCGCCACGGTTCCCAGTTGGCGGCCACTTCGCGCGCTTCGCTGCGAGTGACGGGTTCGCCACTGAAATAATTCTGTGAGATTGCGTTGATCAGCCCGATGTCATCCAGCGGCAGCACGTTCGGACGCATCAGGTTGAACATCAGGAACATCTCTGCAGTCCAGCGGCCGATGCCGCGAATCTGCGTCAGCTCTGCGATCACATCCTCGTCGTCCATCTCGGCCCACTTGGCGACGTGCACCGTGCCGTTGCGAAAGTGATCGGCAAGGTCAAGGATGTACTCGGCCTTGCGCTTGGACAAGCCACAGCCCGCCAGCTTCTCTTGACCGGCTCGTAGGAACTGTGCGGGCACCAGCTTGGGGCATGTGGCCGCCACCCGCTCCCACACGGACTGCGCCGCCTTGACCGAAATCTGCTGACCAACAATCGACCGCGCCAGCGTGACGAACGGGTCGCCGCGCGAAGCCAGGTGCGCAGGACCATACGCGGGAATGATCTTACGCAGGATGCGATCGCGCTTCATCAAGTCTGCGCAGGCCTCCTGCCAATACTCCGGCGGGCCGGACAGCACCACCTCAGCCGGCACCGGCTCATTGGTGGCGAGCGCTTCAGGCAAGGGCACCTTCGATGCAGGCGCGCGCTTGGCCGGCGCCTTGTCGGCAACCTTGATGGTCGCGCTCTTGGCAGCCGCTGCCTTGCTGGTAACGCCATCAACCTTTTTGGCGTCCGCCTTCTTCGCAGGGGCCTTCACGGCCGGTGCCTTCTTGGCAACCGTACTGCGCACTGCGCTGGCTTTCTTGGCCACCGCGTTCATGCGCGTCTCCACTCGGTCACGCCACCCGGTTTGTCTTCCAGCACGATGCCGGCAGCCAGCAGATCGGCGCGAATGGCATCCGCACGCGCAAAGTCACGCGCCGCCTTGGCCGCACGACGCTCTTCAATGCGTGCTTCCACGGCGGCAGCATCCAGGCCATCAGCCGTTACGCCGCCCTGCAGGAACGCGTGCGGATCACGCCCCAGCAGGCCCATCACCCCGGCCAGCGCGGCCAGTTGATTGGCCAATTCCGGCGAGCGCGTCTTGTTCACTTCGCTTGCCAGCTCGAACAGCACCGACACCGCCACCGGCGTGTTGAAGTCGTCGTTCATCGCCTCAAGGAAGCGCTTGCCGTGCGACTCATTCCAATCGGGCTGGGCATCGGCCGCAGCGGGCACATCCTTGAGCGCGGTGTACAGGCGCGTGAGCGCGTGACGGGCGTCGTCCAGATGGGCATCGCTGTAATTCAGGTCGCTGCGATAGTGCGAGCGCAGAATGAAGAAGCGCACGACTTCAGCGTCGTACACCTTGAGCACATCGCGGATGGTGAAGAAGTTGCCAAGCGATTTCGACATCTTCTCGTCATTCACGCGCACGAAGCCGTTGTGCATCCACGTGTTGACGAAGGTCTTGCCTGTTGCGCCTTCGGACTGGGCGATCTCGTTCTCGTGGTGTGGGAACTGCAGGTCAGCGCCGCCGCCGTGCAGGTCGAAATGCTCGCCGAGCAGTTCGCAGCTCATGGCCGAGCACTCGATATGCCAGCCTGGACGGCCCTCGCCCCACGGCGAAGCCCAACGGCTCTCGGCCGGCTCATCGGCCTTGGCAGACTTCCACAACACGAAGTCCAGCGGATCTTGCTTGGCGTCGTTGGCGGCCACGCGCTCGCCGGCGCGCAGGTCTTCCAGCGACTTGCCCGAGAGCTTGCCGTAACCCGGAAACTTGCGCACGGCGTAGTTCACGTCGCCATCGGTCGCCTGATAGGCCAAGCCATTGGTCTGCAGCTTGCCGATCATGCTCAGCATCTGCGGCACGTATTCGGTGGCGCGCGGCTCGTAGTCGGGGCGTTGCACGCCAAGCGCATC
Source organism: Ralstonia flaminis (assembly GCF_958415495.1). Classification (NCBI taxonomy): domain Bacteria; kingdom Pseudomonadati; phylum Pseudomonadota; class Betaproteobacteria; order Burkholderiales; family Burkholderiaceae; genus Ralstonia; species Ralstonia flaminis. The sequence goes on from NZ_CATZLL010000004.1 coordinate 401,164, forward strand.
GGCGTCTTCATGCATGGCCGCGATGAAGCGGCCCGTGAGCGCGCTCATGGTCTCGCCGTTCTCGACCGCGCGCTTGATGATCTTGTCGTCGATGTCGGTGATGTTGCGGACGTACGTGACGTCGTAGCCCGATGCGCGCAGCCAGCGCTGCACCATATCGAACACCACCATGACCCGCGCATGCCCGACGTGACAGTAGTCGTACACCGTCATCCCGCACACGTACATGCGCACGCGGCCGGGCTCGATGGGGACGAACGTCTGTTTCTCACGCGCGAGCGTGTTATAGATCTTGAGTGATTCCATGAAGCGGTGTCGGGAGATTCGGTGCGCCGCCACGTACTGAGGTACTGGGCTGGATGCCGGCGGGCGCAGAGCGCCGGCTGGCGACGCACTGTAAAGCTAGCGGCATATCTTACCGGAACTGCATCAACGGGGGCGGCGGTGCGGGCTGTCAATGCGCCCGGCATGCTCTCCGTCAAGAACCTTTTCCGGTGCGCATTGCCGCTGCTGCGCACAAAGACGGTTTGTTAGAATGCGGCGGAGTATAACGGAACCGATTCTCATGAACAGACCGCTGCGAGATCGCGCTATAGCCCCGCACGCTGCTACCCTGTGCGCTGCCATCGTGAGCACCCTACTTGTCACGTCAGCCGCGCCCGCCCTTGCCCAGACCGCCGGCATCGCCCTGCCGGCCGATCTGACGCCCAGCAACCAGCAACAGCCGCAGGTCGCGCGCCAGAAGCGTATTGACGACTGGCTCGCCAAGAAGCAATACACCCAGGCGCTGGGCGAACTGGACAAAGAGGTCGCCGAGCAACCGCGCAATGCACAGGCCCGCTTCCAGCGCGGCGTGGCGCTTGCCGGCCTGGGTCGTGGTGACGACGCCATCGTTGCATTCAGCCAGATGACGCAGGACTTCCCCGAACTACCTGAGCCGTACATCAATCTGGCTGCGCTCTACGCAGAACGCGGTGAGCTGCTGCGCGCCCGCGAAAGCCTCATCATGGCGAGCCGCGTAGCACCGGAGAATGCCCAGGCGCAAGCCAACCTCGGCGACGTCTACGTCCGCCTGGCCGCGCAGTCGTATCAGGGTGCGCTCAAGCTCAACCCCAAGAACACCGCTGCACGCGCCCGTCTCGATGCCCTGCCCAACGTACCGGGTGTGCGTCCGGCGAGTGCCCCCTCGAAACCCGCCGTACCCGCAGCCGCGGTGCCCGCCGCCAGCGGCGTGAGCGCAAAACCGGCCAAGTAACCACAAGAAGCGGCCGATTCCGTTTTCCCACCCCCAGCTCTCTCTCCCAGACCATGCTCCGTATTCGCTCTCTCTTTGCCGGGCTCGTGTGCGCACTGGCCGTGTCCGCAGCTGCGGCCGCCACGCCGGCACCGCGCGTGCAGTTCAAGACGTCGATGGGTAACTTCACCGTCGAGGTCTACCCGGACAAGGCCCCCAAGACGGTCGCCAATTTCCTGCAATACGTGAAGGACGGCTTCTACAAGGGCACGATCTTCCACCGCGTGATGGACGGCTTCATGATCCAGGGCGGCGGCTTCACCCCCGACATGAAGCAGAAGGACACCCGCCCGCCGGTCGAGATCGAATCGAAGAACGGCCTGAAGAATGACAAGTACACGGTCGCCATGGCCCGTACCATGGACCCGAACTCCGCCACCGCGCAGTTCTATGTGAACGTGGTCGACAACAACATGCTGAACTACCCTGGTCAGGACGGTTACGGCTATACCGTCTTCGGCAAGGTGGTTGACGGCACCGACACCATCGACAAGATCAAGGCAGTGGAAACCGCCACCAAGTTCCCGCACCAGAACGTGCCCGTGAAGCCGATCCTGATTGAATCGGTAACCGTCGTCTCCAAGTAACCCTTTCTGCTTCACCCCAAGGAATTCGAGGAATTCACCATGACCCAAGTCAAGCTGCACACCAACCACGGCGACATCACCCTGGCCCTGGACGCTGAAAAGGCACCCAAGTCGGTTGCCAACTTCGTTGCCTACGTCAAGGACGGCCACTACAACGGCACGGTGTTCCACCGCGTCATCAAGGGCTTCATGATCCAGGGCGGCGGCTTTGAGCCGGGCGAGAAGATGAACCAGAAGCCGACCAAGGCCCCGATCGACAATGAAGCCAACAACGGCCTGAAGAACGAGCGCGGAGCCATTGCCATGGCACGCACCAACGATCCGCACTCGGCCACGGCCCAGTTCTTCATCAATACGGTCGACAACGACTTCCTGAACCACACCTCCCCCACACCGCAGGGCTGGGGCTACGCCGTGTTCGGCAAAGTGACGGAAGGCATGGACGTGGTCGACAAGATCCGTGCTGTGCGCACCGGCAACCGCGGCTTCCACCAGGACGTACCGATGGAAGACGTGATCATCGAAAGCGCTGAAGTGATCGAATGATCGACACGGCGCACGCCACTACGGCATCCGCGCTGAAGACACCGGTCCGGGTTTCCGGGCCGGTGTTTTTTATTTCGGATCTGCACCTGACGGCCAGCATGCCGGCCACGGCAGCTGCGTTCGAGCGCTTCCTGCGCACGCGCGCCCGCGAAGCCCGCACGCTCGTCATCCTGGGTGATTTCTTCGAATACTGGGTTGGCGATGAAGAACTTGCCGATCCGTTCCACCAGCACGTTGCCAATCTGCTCGCCGAACTGGCGAACACCGGCACGCGCGTGCTGTTCATGCACGGCAACCGCGATTTCCTGCTCGGCAAACGCTTTCTGGCCGCCGCGCACGCGACGCTGCTGCCTGACCCCAGCGTGATCGAAGTCGATGGCCAGCGCATCGTGCTCGCGCATGGCGATGCCCTCTGCACGCGTGACACGGCCTACATGCGCTTTCGCCACTGGACGCGCAAGCGTTGGGTGCAGTGGATATTCCTGACGATGCCGCTGCGCTGGCGCATGAAGATCGCGCAGAAGATGCGCGCCGAAAGCGAAGCTGGCCGCGCCATGTCCGCCAACGTGGCGGGCGAACCGCGCGCCGCAGCAATGATGGGTGACGTGGCTCCCGAAGCCGTCGACGTACTGTTCAAGGCCGCAGGCACACCCACGTTGATCCACGGCCACACGCATCGCCCGCAATTGCACCACGAGCCGAGCGGTAAACGCTGGGTGCTCTCCGACTGGGATTTCGACAACCCAAAGCCGCGCGGCAGCTTTCTCAAGCTGGAAAACGGCGTGCTGACGGTAGAGCAAGTGACGGCATAAGCTACCGTCACCCACCCTTCTGTTTTTTGTTACTTCAACATCCGCTTCAGCTCGCTCGCATCGAACGGATCGTTCGGCGAGTTCTCCAGGTGCGCGCCCAGGCGATCGAGCGCGGAAAGAATCGACTCAATGCGTTCTTGCTGGAGCTCGCTGTGGTCAATCAACCGCTTGAGCGCCAGCGACACCGGATCATCTGCATCGGGCGTAATGCCGTAGGCCGAGAACTCCTGCTTGAGCGCAGATTGGGCCTCGGTCGCCACATCGCGTTCGATGATGCGTGCTGGAATACCAACAGCCGTTGCGCCCGGCGGCACCGGCTTGAGCACCACCGCGTTGGACCCCACGCGCGCACCATCCCCGATGACAAAGCCGCCGAGCACCTTAGCGCCTGCACTGACCACTACGCCCTTGCCGAGCGTCGGGTGGCGCTTGGCGCCCTTGTACAGCGAGGTGCCGCCCAGCGTCACGCCCTGGTAGATCGTGCAGTCATCACCGATCTCGGCGGTCTCGCCAATCACCACGCCCATGCCGTGATCGATGAACACGCGCCGGCCGATGCTCGCACCTGGATGGATCTCGATGCCGGTCAGGAAGCGCCCGAGATGCGAGAACCATCGCCCCAGCAGTTTGAAGCCACCGTGCCAACACGCATGCGCGACCCGATGGACGATGACGGCGTGCAGACCCGGATAGCAGGTCAGCACTTCCCAGCGGCTGCGTGCGGCCGGGTCTCGCTCCATGATGGCGCCAATATCTTCGCGAATGCGTGTGAACATCTTGGTTCGTGTGTGGATCGTTATATCGATATGCGCGATGCGCTGAGGGCAGTGTAAGGCATTCCCTTGGCCTTCTACGGCAAGGGTTTTGGCCAAACATGCAAGGGGATGCCGCCTGGCAGGCGGCTTTCAGGGAGATCAGCGACAGTCGTCGGCGGCGCCCGTGGGCGCCTTGGTCACGCCGACCGCCTCGCCACGACGGCCGAGCATGCGTTTGGCGATCCCGCGCAGAATGTTGACCTCCTCGGCCTCCAACTGCGTGCGGGCAAACAGACGCCGCAGGCGCGGCATCAGCTTCTTCGGCTGGGCAGGGTCGAGAAAGCCAATCTCGACCAGGCCCTGCTCCAGGTGTTCGAACATCCCGTCGATCTGTTCGGCGGTGGCCGGCTCGCCAACAAAGCCGACACCATCCATGCGGGTATCGCCCGTGCCTGTATCGGCCAGCAACGCCATGCGCACTTCATACGCAATCAACTGCACCGCCTGCGACAGGTTCAGCGACGCATACGCCGGGTTGGCGGGAATGTGCGTCACGACGTGGCAGCGCTCCACCACCTCGTTCGGCAGGCCAAAACGCTCGTTGCCGAAGACAAAGGCGACAGTCGTGTCCGGTGCGGCCAACAAGGCAGCCACCTCTTCGGCTGCCGCGCGCGGGCCAATGCGGCGCGGGCCGAACTCGCGCGGGCGGGCCGTCAGCGCAATGGTGAGCGCAGCACCGGCCAGCGCCTCGCCAATGTCGTCGACCACGTGGGCGCCGGCCAGGACGTCATCCGCGCCGCTTGCCATGGCAACGGCATCGGCGTGGGATTGGGCATCGGCCTCGCGCGGGCGCACGAGCACGAAGCTGCCGGGCTCGCCAAACCCCATGGTCTTGAGCGCGCGTGCCGTGGAGCCGACATTGCCCGGGTGACTCGTCTCGACCAGCACGAAACGGCAGCGCGCGGCGCGCTGACGCAACGCCTCAGGGTCGGCGGGGGTGGTGCTCGGGGTGTTTTCCAGGGCGCTGGAGGCGGGGTTCATATACAATACGGCCACTCTTTTGACGGCGGGCAGGATCGCGTGATTGGCCCGCCGCTCGTTCTTCTACAATTCGCTGTGTTGTTCGTCAGTCGCCAAAAGCGCACTGACGCGGAGATCCGTCATGCATCCGATGCTCAATATCGCCGTCCGGGCTGCTCGCAAGGCCGGCACCATCATCAACCGCGCGTCCTTCGACGTCGACGGCCTGCGCACCGAGCGCAAACAACACAACGATTTCGTCACCGAAGTCGATCGCGCAGCCGAAGCCGCGATCATCGAAGTCATCAAGACGGCCTACCCCGATCACGCGATTCTAGCGGAAGAGTCGGGCCAATCCTGGGCCGACGGCGAAACCGTCAGCGAAAACGTCTGGGTGATCGACCCGCTGGACGGCACCACCAACTTCATCCACGGCTTCCCACAATACTGCGTGTCGATCGCGCTGATGCAGCGCGGCGTAGTCACGCAGGCCGTGGTGTATGACCCGACGCGCGATGAACTCTTCACCGCTTCCAAGGGCGCGGGCGCTTTCCTGAACAACCGCCGCATCCGCGTCACGCGCCGCGACAAGCTGGCCGACTGCCTGATCGGCACCGGCTTCCCGTACCGCGACATGGAAGGCCTGTACGACTACACCCGCCTGTTTGCCACCATGACGGAAAGCTGTGCCGGCCTGCGCCGCCCGGGCGCCGCCGCACTGGACCTCGCCTACGTAGCCTGCGGGCGCCTCGATGGTTTCTTCGAGCAAGGCATCAACTCGTGGGACATGGCTGCCGGTTCGCTACTGATCACGGAATCGGGCGGTCTGGTGGGCAACTACTGCGGCGAAGCCGGCTACCTGGACCAGGGCGAAATCCTGGCCGGCAACCCGAAGGCCTTCGTGCAGATGCTTAAGATCACGGCACCGTTCTCGCGGTCGAAGGCATCGGAATAGGCCTGATCAGCCTGAAAGAAAAAAGCCCGCCAGATGCGGGCTTTTTTCTTGGCGCGGCTTCGTTACTTCTTGGCGGCTGGCGGCTCGTTCGGTGCAAAGCTGAGCGACGGCAGTTCCGACTGCGCCTTCTCCGGCGTTTCCAGCTCCGGCACCACGCGACCCACGATCAGACCCAGCGACGGCGAGGTGCGCACGTACTTGGTCTCACCCGCATCCAGAGCGAAGCTGAGCGTCTTCTCGGTCTCGGTGGCCGTCGACACAACGTACTTGCCGGCAGGACGATCGACGAAGAAGAAACCGCCCGGCTTGGACTGGCCGACCACTTCGCTGTTGAGCTTGATGTCCGGCTGGAGCGCGGCGCCCATCAGGGACGACGAACGGAAGAAGTACACGCGGCCCTGATCCTGCTTGAGAGTCGGGATGGTCGAGGCCATCTCGGAATACTTCACGCCCGAAGCGCACCCTGCCATGAGGACGGTGATACCAATGGCCGAAGCCAGTGCGCGCAAAACTCCCTTCATTGTGGTTCTCCTGTTGTGATTGGAACGGCTTTGGAAAGCGGGGAATACGCCTGCTCACCCGGCAGGTAGAACCCCACCAGGCGTTGATCGGCAATGACGAGGTACGCTTCGTGAACCTGGCGGCCTTCGATTGTGAAAATCGTGCCAACCGGGCGATAGACCGCACCTTGGGAGAGCGTGCCCGCACGCTGCCAGTTGGAGCCCGCCGCGAGCGTGCGCGTGTAGCCGGTCTCCAGGCGAACCTCGGTTGACGCTTTCAATTGGAGGCGCGACGGCGCTGTCGTGTTGTCTGTGGCCAGCGCGGCCGGCGTGGTAGATACCATCGGCGCACACGCGCCAAGGGCGACTACGGCAATGCATGCCGCAGCCAAATGCATCATTGGCTTTCGCACAACTTACTCCCTGATCTTGTTATGGGTGCCGCGTGACGCTGACACGGCGTTTGTGGGGAGCGATCTTAGTGAAGTGGTGCAAAAGTGGCATCCCCCCGACCCGGATTTTTGGTGGGGATAGCAATACAAGTTTTTAAGAGCTGATTTAAGTGTTGTTTAGTTTGCGGCATTCGACGCACTGACCACGATCAACACCTCCGCCTGCTCCGCCCCCACTGAGCGCGTCCGATGCGGAATGCGCGCATCAAACACCACCGAATCCCCGGCTGCCAACTGCACAGTCTGGCCAGCAAAGGCCACTTCCACTTCGCCGCGATGAACAAACAGCAATTCCTCGCCGTCGTGCTCCTTGAAGGGCGACGCGCTGAAATCGGCCGGCGGATAGATCACGAATGGCAGCAGCGTCTTCCCGCTGCGCTGCGTGGCAATACCCTCGTACAACGGCTGCGTGCCGGGGTTGCCAACGCGCGTGCGCTCCCCCGCGCGCACGACGGTGATGGCAGCAGCCGAGGCGGTCTCGCCGAACAGGTCTTCGGTGGGCACGCCCAACGCCTGCGCCAGCTTCATCGCCACGGCAATCGACGGCACAGAGATACCGCGCTCAACCTTGGAGAGGTAGCTCTTGGTGAGGCCGGTGCGTTCAGCAAGCGTCTCGAGCGTCCAGCCTTGGTTCTTGCGCAGCGGTTTTAGGCGTACGGTCATGGGGATAGTCGCGTCATTAAAATCCCCTTGATTGTCACATAGGACACCTTGTGTCATACAATGCATGCTTGCCGACACCGCTTGCCCGCCCATGAAAACCGCCCTCGCCCTGCGCCACGTTCCGTTCGAGCACCTCGGCATCATGCAGCCTCTGCTGGAAGCACGCGGCTATACGGTGCGTTATGCCGACATGGGAGTGCAATCCGTGCCGGCCGACGAAATGGCCTCGGCCGATTTGCTGATCGTGCTCGGCGGCCCGATCGGCGCCTACGACGACAAGACATACCCGTTCGTGCGCGAAGAGGCCAAAGCCATTGCGCGGCGCTTAGCTGCACGCCGGCCGCTGCTCGGCATCTGCCTCGGCGCGCAGTTGATGGCCCGGGCGCTGGGTGCGGCGGTCAAGCCGATGGGGGTAAAGGAGATCGGCTTTGCTCCCGTTACGCTCACCGCCGATGGCCTCAATTCACCACTTGCGCCGCTGGCCGACGGCACGCCGGTGCTGCACTGGCATGGAGACCGCCATGACCTGCCGCCCGGTGCGCGTCGGCTCGCCTCAACGGTAACGTGCGCGGAACAGGCCTTCGCGATCGGCGATCACGCACTCGGCCTGCAATTCCACCTGGAAGCGAATCTGGATGAGCTGGAGGCGTGGTTGATCGGGCATGCGGCAGAACTTGGCGCGGCGGGCATCGACCCATCTGCGTTGCGTGCGCAGGCACCCGTTGTGGCGGAGCGCCTGTCGCAACGCGCGCGCGAAGTCTTCACGACGTGGCTCGACCGCGTGGAGGCCGCATGACGTTGCCTGCCCCAATCCATATCGACACCCTTCTCACTGGCCGCGCCGTCGACTACACGCGCCCCGGCTCACGCAGCGCCATCGACAAGCGCCCCGTGGCCGATGCCGTGCAGGTGGACATCAACGGCATCGTCGGCGACGAACAAGGTGACCCGCGCGTGCACGGCGGCCCCGACAAGGCGATCCACCACTACCCGTTCGACCACTACGCCGCGTGGCGGGCAGACATCGGCGCACTGCCTGTACTCGCGCAGCCTGGCGCGTTTGGCGAGAACCTAAGCACCACCGGCATGACCGAAGCGGACATCTGTGTGGGCGATCGCCTGCGTGCGGGCAATGTGGTGCTGGAGGTGTCGCAACTACGCCAGCCGTGCTGGAAGCTCAATGACCGCTTTGGCACGCGCGACATGGCGCGCCGCGTACAACACACGGGGCGCACGGGCTGGTACTACCGGGTACTGGAAGGCGGCACGCTGCGCACGGGCGACACGCTGGCATGGCTCGAACGACCGTGGCCGCAATGGCCATTGGCGCGCGTGCTGGACGTGCTCTATCGCAACATGCTGGATCGCGCCGCGCTGGAAGACATGCTGGCGCTGCCGCTCACGCCGTCGTGGCGCAAGCTTGTGGAGGGCCGCCTCACGCGCGGTGAGGTGGAAAGCTGGGCCAAGCGCATCGATGGCCCTGCAAGCACAACGGCCTGATCAGAAGGTCTCCCAATCGGCGTCGGCCTCATCATCGGCGACGCCACTGCCTCGCCGCTGAAGCGCCAACGCGATACGCCGTGCTGTTTTTGCACCGTCCGCGTGACATCGCCTGCCCCTTTCGCGGCCAACGATTCGGAATCGTCCTAAACGCGTTCAGAAATCAGAATAATCTGACTGACCCACAAGAAGGCCATCCCTACCATCGGCTTGGAGTTGAAACCCATCCCAACCGAATGGAGCAGGAAATATGAACAAGACGTACCGCAGCCTCTGGAACGCTGCAACCAACTCGTGGGTCGCGGCGGCCGAAACGGCCAAGTCGCGCTCGAAGGGTTCGGCGCGCGTTGCGCGTACTGCCGTGGCAGCCCTGGCGCTGGGCGGTGCTTCGATGAGCGGCGCGTTTGCGACGGAAGTGGACGCCACCGAAGAGGACGAAAAGGCCCAGGCGCTCGTGAGCCTGCGCCAAGCGCCGAGCATGGCCGGCTCGGGCACGATCGGCACGCAGTCCGTCGGAATCATGTCGGGGGGCTTCACCGGTACGGGCTCAGGCATCACGATTACGCCCACTGGCGGAACCGCCGCCTACGCAAACCACATGGCCGATATTGCCATTGGCAACAATGCCAAGGCCAACAACGGCAACAGCATCCACTGGAAGTCGGTTGCCATCGGCAATAGCGCTGTCGCTACCGGCCTTGGTACGCATGCTATTGGCGATAACGCTCAGGCAACCGCTGACTTCACAACAGCGTTGGGCGCGGAAGCTAACGCAACTGGTGACTACGCCATCGCAATGGGTGACGGCGCCAAAGCCCTGGCTAAGAGCGCCACCGCGGCAGGTAAAAGCGCCAAAGCCACGGCTGAAAACGCCACCGCGATAGGTAAAAGCGCCGAGGCCTCGGCTGTGGGCTCCGTCGCGCTTGGCTCGGATTCCGTTGCGAATCGCGCCGGCACCGTCTCCGTGGGCTCAGCCACCACGCAACGCCAGATCGTGAACATGGCCGCCGGCACGCAAGCCACCGACGCCGTGAACGTGAGCCAGCTCTCGCCTGTGGTGGCGGCACTGGGCGGCGGCGCCACCATCAACTCGGATGGCTCCGTAACCGGCCCGACCTACACGCTCGCCAACGGTGGTACGCAAACCACCGTGGACGGTGCGCTGAATGCGCTCGATGGTGCGTTGACCACGGCCAACGGCAACATCGCACGCAACACGGCTGACATCACCAACATCCGCAACGACATGGACAGCGGCTCGATTGGTCTGGTGCAGCAAGCCGCCCCCGGTGCAAACCTGACCGTGGGCGCGAACACCGACGGCGCAGCCGTCGACTTTGCCGGCACGGCGGGCGCCCGCAAGCTGATCAACGTGGCCGATGGTGCGGTCTCGACCATCAGCAAGGAAGCGATCAATGGTTCGCAACTGCGTACCGTGTCGGACAGCGTGGCTTCGGTCATCGGCTCGGGCTCGACGGTCAACCCCGATGGTTCGATCTCGGCCCCGAGCTTTACCGTGGGTGATGGCCACGGCGGCACGACCACCGTCGGCACCGTGGGCGGTGCGGTGGACAACCTTAATACCCGCGTGACGGGCAACGAAACGTCCATCACGGACATCCGCAACGAAATGAGCAGCGGCTCGATCGGTCTGGTGCAGCAAGCCGCCCCAGGTGCAAACCTGACCGTGGGCAAGAACACCGATGGCGCAGCCGTCGACTTTGCCGGCACGGCGGGCGCCCGCAAGCTGATCAACGTGGCCGATGGTGCGGTCTCGACCATCAGCAAGGAAGCGATCAATGGTTCGCAACTGCGTACCGTGTCGGACAGCGTGGCTTCGATCATTGGCCCAGGCACAACGGTCAACCCCGATGGTTCGATCTCGACCCCGGGATTTACCGTGGGTGATGGCCACGGCGGCACGACCA